>CACXMK010000091.1 GCA_902768735.1 uncultured Lachnospiraceae bacterium
CCGAGCTCCCGGAGCTTCGCCACGACGTCGTCGGGGAGCTTCTTTCCTGTGTATCCTACAAAACTTGCCATGATGTCGGTCATTCTCCTGACCTGTGCTTCTGTTGCCATTGTTTCCTCTCTTTCCGGTCCGCGTCCAGGGACCTGTTTACGGCTTTCTTGCCAAAATAGTGTTCGGTTCGGAATGTGTTTTTCTGCTAAAAGAAGTTTGTTGTTCTTATAAGCTGATTGTATAACGCGAATAATTATTTGTAAAATTAATCAAAATCATGTGTCTATAGATTTATTTTATAAACGTTCGAGAGATACCGGTTAAAACAGGCTGCTCTGTGTTTTGCCATCCGACGCAAGTTCCTTACGGATAGAACGGAAATGCGATGGGAAGAACGATCATGCTCACGACGAGTGCGATGAAGATCAGCGGAAGGCCGGATTTGACGTAATCCATGAACTTGTATCCGCCGGCGCCGACTACCATCGTGTTTGCCGGCATTCCGATCGGTGTGGCGTATGCGCAGGAGCCGCCGATGACGCAGGCCATCAGGACCGCTCTGGGATCCGCGCCCATGCCCTGGGCGATGGAGAGGCATATGGGAGCCATCAGAGCCGTTGTCGCCGTGTTGGACATAAAGTTTGTCATTGCGCAGCACAGTACCAGAACGACGAAGGTCAGTACATAAGGAGAAGGGTTATCGCCTAGCGCGCCGATCACCTTGTCAGCGATCATCTGGCCTGCGCCGGTCTGCTGCAGAGCGGATGCCAGGGAAAGGGTGCCGCCGAAGAGGAAGATCGTCTTGAGATCGATGGACTTGAGCGCGTCTTTTTCGGAGATGACGCCGGTCACCATCAGGAGGATCGCGCCGAGGCAGCCGGTTACGCAGAGCTTGATGCCGATCTGGTCTTCAAAGATCATTCCCAGAAGCGTAACAATGAGGATCACGAGGGAAAGTGTCTTTTTCCACTGAGGAACGCTGCTGAAGTCCTTGGTGTCGTCGAACACGGAGCCGTCATCAGTTGTGTCGTGGTTCGGCAGGAGCCTGAAGCCAATTGTCGCGTAGAACAGGATACCCGCAGCCAGGATCGGAAGTCCGACGATCGCGTACTCGAAGAAGCCAAAGGAGAGGCCGATCTGTTCAAGCGTACTCTGGGCGATCATGTTGCCGGGCGCGCCGATCAGGGAGAGGTTGCCGCCCATGGCTGCTGCAAAAACGAGAGGCATCAGCAGGCGGGAGCGCTTGAATCCCGACTTGGCAGCGATACCGATGACGACCGGGATCAGGATTGCGGCGGTTCCGGTGTTGGAAAGTACGCCGCTCATCAGTCCTACGATCACCATGATCGCGATGATGAGGCTTCGCTCGGACTTGGCGAACTTTGTGACGATGCCACCGACTTCGTTGGCCATGCCCGTCTCAAACAGGGCGCCGCCGACAATGAACATCGCGACGAACAGGATGACATTGCTGTCGATGAAGCCGCTAAAGGCGGTCTTGACATCGAGGACTTTGGTGAGAACCAGACCCACGCAGACGATCATGGATGTCAAGCCGAGCGGGATCTTCTCTGTGACGAACATAACGATGGCGAATGCAAGAAATAGCAGTGTGATGATTGCGGGACTCATTTCCGTTTCCTCCTTTTGATCCTGGTTCCTGAATGATTTCTGGGTAGTTCAAACCGGTAGATGGTTCAGGGTAAATTCGTTTTTAAGTCTTCCTCTAATACCGTTGAACTTTCTTTTTTGAATCTGCATCGGCCGAATGCGTTTTGTTCTTATGAGTTCATTGTAAACATCTATAATCCATTTGTAAAATTAATGAAACGCATGTGTACATAAAAAACATTTATCAGCTGTTGCGTATTTTGGGAAAATAGGGGATAATGATTGTAATTCTTTTCGGGAGGCATTTTATGACATTTAACCAGCTCCGTTACTTCTGCATGGCGGCGCGCTGCCACAGTATCACACAGGCGGCAAAGGCGCTGTTTGTGACGCAGCCTACCATATCGATCGCGATCCGTGACCTGGAAAAAGAGTTCGCGGTGTCTCTTTTTACATATACGAAGAATCGTTTGGAACTCACAAAGGAGGGAGAGGAGTTCTATAAAAAAGCTTCCTATATTTTGCAGTATGCCGAGGAGATGCAGATGCAGTTCTCTGACGAGGCGCGCTTTAAGCCGACGGTCAGACTCGGAATCCCTCCTATGCTCGGATCGGTATTTTTCCCTGAACTCATGGACGGCTTTCACGAGGAATATCCGGATATCTTTCTGGAACTCTCGGAATTCGGCTCGGTGCGCGCCAGCAATATGGTGCTGGATGAACAGCTCGATGTAGGGCTGGTCAACATGGAGATGTATGACATCGATAAATTTTCGCACCTCGTTCTTGCGGACGAACAGCTGCTGTTCTGTGTCTGCGAAGGCCATGAACTGGCGGGAGAGAAGGAGATCAGTATACAGCAGCTGGATGGACAGCCGCTGATCCTGTTCAACCACGATTCCGTGCAGAACCGGATGCTCACGCAGCAGTTCCATGCTATGGGGATCAAACCGAGGATCATCATGCACTGCAGCCAGATCATGACGACGCTCAAATTTGTGAGACAAGGGAAATGCGGATGCTTTTTCTTCTCGTCCATGCTGGACCAGATCCCGGAGCTGATCGGCATCCCGGTTACGCCATCGATCAACATGAAGATAGGGCTCATCTGGAAGAAGGGGAAGTATATCTCAGCACATACGGAGTCCTTTATCCGTTATTGCAGGAAAGTGTATACCAACACCTGAATCTGCAGCAGTCCTTACTACTTAAGCATGAGGGGCTTAAGTTTGGGAAATAAAAGAAACAGAAAAGGAGGATGTGATTTTGAGAAAACTGCGTAAAAAAACAGCACTGGCAATGGCACTGCTTTTTCTGGTCGCTGTCCTTTCCGCGTGCGGGCAAAAGAGCAGGCTCCGGATCGGAACAGCGGGAGAGGGCGGAAACTACAATTCGCTCGGGCAGGCGCTTGCTAAGACACTGGAGGGCGATCCCTACAAGATCAACGTGGAAGTGAAGACGACAGCCGGCTCTGCCGCGAACATCCGTCTTTTGGCGCAGGACTACCTGGAGCTCGCGCTCGCGCAGTCCGATGTCATCGACGAGATGTACAACGGAACGCTCGAGAACGCCGCGATGAAAGGGTATTCGGCGATCGCGGCCTTGTATCCGGAACCCGTGCAGATCGTCGTCCGGGCGGACGCACAGATCGCATCCGTGAGCGACCTCGTTGGCAAAACAGTGAGCGTCGGTGAAGCGGATTCAGGAACACAGAAGAATGCAGCCCAGATCCTGCAGTCCTACGGATTGACTTCCAACATGCTGACGATCCGGAACATGACTTATGCGGAGGCGACAAGCGCGCTGAGCGAGGGAACGATCGACGCGATGTTCTGCACGGCAGGCGCGCCTGCGCAGGTGGTACGGGACCTCTCTGAGAAGACGCCCGTGAACCTTGTCCCGGTCGACATCGTGCAGAGCGTTCTTTTGACGATGGCGTACGGATTCTATACGGGAGTTGAGATCCCCGCGGGGACATACAAAGGGCAGAATGAGAATGTGACGACTCTCGCGGTGCAGTCTGTGCTCCTTGTATCAGACAAAGTGCCGGAGGACACGGTCTATCAGATCACGAGCGCCCTGTTTAAAGAGAAAGACGCGATCAACAGCGCGGTTCCCGTTTCGATTGATCTTACGGAGGAGAGCGCGGTCGAATCTGTCACAATCCCTTTCCATGCCGGAGCGGCGAAATACTATGCGGAGCACGGCATTACCGTACACTCTGCGGAGCAGTAAGGAGGGACGCACATGATCACGATCGCAGTAAATAAATATCTGACGCTCGCAATTGCTGTCGGCGTACTGATGCTTGGACAGTTCCTGAGAAAAAGGATCCGCTTCCTCGAGACCTTCTGCATTCCCGCACCGGTCATCGGCGGCCTCATCGTCGCGATCCTTTCCTGTATCCTTTATGTCTGCGGGATCGCGGAGTTCGTGTTTGACGATACGTTCCGCGAGATCTGCATGGTATTCTTCTTCACCTCCGTAGGATTTCAGGCCAATCTAGCGGTCCTTAAGGAGGGCGGCAAGGACCTGCTCCTTTTCCTGGTGCAGGTCATCATCCTGATCGTGCTGCAGAACGTGCTCGCGGTCGGCGCTTCCCATCTCATGGGCGTCAACCCGCTGATCGGTATGTGTACCGGCTCCGTCCCCATGGTCGGCGGACACGGCACGGCGGGCGCTTTCGGCCCCGTCATCGAGGACTTCGGCATTACAGGCGCGACGACGATCGCTACTGCGGCAGCTACTTTTGGTCTGATCGCAGGAAGCTTGATTGGCGGTCCTTTGGGCAACTCCCTGATCGGAAAATACAACCTGCTTGATACGATCAAGGCGGAAGACGAAGAAGAGCTGGAAATCCTTGAAGAGGACGAGGAAATGCACGTAAGGCACACTGACCAGTACGCGCCGGCGGTCTTTGAACTTGCGGTGGTAGTTGGTCTTGGAACGATCGTTTCCACTCTTTTGACCAAGACAGGCATGACGTTCCCTGTCTACATCGGCGCGATGATCGTCGCGGCGATCGTCCGCAATATCGGCGAGTACACGGGTAAGATCAAAGTCTACATGGGCGAGATCAACGACCTTGGCGGTATCTGCCTCTCCCTGTTCCTCGGCATCGCAATGATCACGCTTAAGATCTGGCAGCTGGCAGCTCTGGCGCTTCCGTTGATCGTTCTTTTAGCCGTTCAGCTGGTATTTATGTATGTATTTGCAAGGTTCGTGATCTTCCGCTTCATGGGAAGAGACTACGACGCTGCCGTCATTACGGCGGGAACCTGCGGCTTTGGTATGGGCGCGACACCCAACGCCATGGCTAACATGCAGGCAATCTGCGACAAATACTCGCCTTCCATCAAGGCGTACCTGCTGATCCCGATCGTCGGCAGCCTTTTCGCGGACTTTATTAATTCACTCGTAATCACATTTTTTATCAATTTCGTCTGATACTGGGAGGTGAAATAAGGATGGATAACAAGAATCCTTTTAATATCAACAGCGACAATGTGGCTGTGCCGGAGATCCACAATAAGAAGTATGAGGAAATTCAGAAACTGATCGACGAGGACGACAACAGAGAATTGGAAAAGCAGGAGATCGTCTATGACAACGTAGCGATCCCGGAGATCCACATCCGTCGCAAGAAGAAATAACAGTTAAGATAGTACAAAGCCCTGCCGGGGAACAAAAGCCCGGCAGGGATCATACAACAGGGGTTAGACAATGAAGACAATCAGTAAAGGCAAGATGTGGTGTTTCGCGATCGGGCAGTTCGGCTGGTCCCTCCTTTCGGCGCTCATCACGAACTGGCTGGTCTATTTTTACCAGCCGGATACAGACAGCATCGCTGCGGGACAGACGCTTTTCATCCCGCAGGGGCGCGTGATCTTAGGCATTGCGACGGTGATCGGCGGTATTGCGGCGCTCGGAAGGGTGTTTGACGCAGTAACGGATCCCATGATCGCGAATCTCTCGGACAGGTCCCAAAACCCGAAGGGACGCAGGATCCCTTTCATGCAAAAGATCGCGGTCCCGTTCGCGCTCATTACAGCGCTGGTTTTCTGGGCACCGGTAAACGAGATATCGACAGTGAACTGCGTGTGGCTTCTGGTCACACTGCTTCTGTTCTACCTGTTCATGACGACGTACTGTACGCCGTATAACGCGCTGATCTCCGAGCTTGGGACCACGCAGGATACGAGGATCAGTATTTCGACCTACATCTCCGTGACATTCCTGCTCGGTTCGGCAGTCGGCTATGCTGCGCCGTTTATCTGGGGAGCCTTGGAGCCCTCCATGGGCAGGGTTATGGCGATCCGCATCACTTTCGTGGTCCTTGCAGTGATCGGCCTGGCCGCACTGCTGGTCCCGACCTTTACGATCAATGAGAAGGAGTATGTGCACACGGTGCCTTCCAAGGACGATGCGTTCACCTCGCTGATCAAGACATTCCGGAACGGCGATTTCCGCGTGTTCGTAGGCAGTGATGTGCTGTATTTCCTTGCGCTGACGATCTTCCAGACGGGCCTTCCGTTCTTTATCACTTCGCTGATGAAGCTTCCAGAGACTTTCACCACGATCCTCTATGTGGCGATGACGCTGCTGTCCTTTGCCTGCTACATGCCGGTCAATGCGCTGGCGCACCGCATGAACAAGAAGAAACTCGTGCTGATCGGATTCGCCGGCCTATCGGTCGTCTATCTGATCACAGCGATTTCCGGACTTCTTGGCGGCTCCGGTCTCGTTTTTGGCATCATTATCGTCTGCGCGGCGGCGTTCCCGATGGCGATCCTGGGCATCCTGCCGCAGGCGATCGTCGCGGATATCGCGGAAGCGGACGCAGTGGTGACGGG
>CACXMK010000092.1 GCA_902768735.1 uncultured Lachnospiraceae bacterium
GCACCCGCACCTGCCTGTCGTTAACTTCAGTGTGGTCTTTTATCCTGCGGGATAAAGGCACTAAGCCGGAGCCGTATCAGCAGGCAATGGAAATCCCGGGCCTAAAGACCAGGAAGCCCCGTATCGAGCTCTGCTCGCTCGGGGAGGCATCACGGATCCCGATTTCAACAAGGGCATGGAAGTCTTCGTACTGCCTAACCTCTATGGCGACATCGTCACCGACGTCGCAGCGGAGCACCAGGGCGGACTCGGCACAGCCAGCTCCTCCAACATCGGCAACAAGTACGCGTTGTTTGAGGCGATCCACGGCACCGCTCCTTACCTCATGAGCCACGGCCGCGGCCACCACGCAGACCCTTGCAGCCTGATCCGCGCGATGGGCGAAATGATGGCGCACATCGGTTACGGCGACAAGAAGAAGATCCTGACGGACGCGCTGGATATCTGTACTGTTACAGAGCGCAAGGTAGTCCTCACCACATTCGTAGAAGACGCTTCCACAGCGGAGTTCACAGATTACCTGCTTGAGACGATCCAGAAGCTGGAGAAATAAAGAGAGGTAGCTTGCGGAACTGACGGATCACTATTCCAACAAGGGTTTTATAAACGGAACTCTTTACATTTCCCAGAAAGGGCAGCCCGATCACTGCGGGCTGCCCTTTAACAATCAATTCATAAATTTCAAATCATAAATTTCAATTCATCATATAATCTTTGAGGATTTTTGCTGTTTTCTGGTGCCTCATCTTTCTGAGCGCATTGGATTCGATCTGCCTGATGCGCTCCCTCGTAACGTTGAATTCCTTTCCGACTTCTTCCAGAGTTCTGCCTCTTCCGTCGTCAAGTCCGAAACGCAGGCAGATGACTTTCTGCTCTTTCTCCGGAAGATTTCCGACCACTTCGTGCACCTGTTCCTTCAGGCACATCTGTGTGATCGTTTCTTCAATGGAGTATGTGCTGTCCGGAATGAAGTCTTCCAGGCAGTTGTCCTCATTCTCGCCGATCGGTGTCTCCAGAGAAACAGGGCCCTGGGAGATCTTCAAGATCTCTCTCACCTTCTCTTCAGGGATTCCCGCTTTTTCGGCGATCTCTCCGGGCGTGGGGTCTTTTCCCAACTCCTGGATGAGCTGGCGTCTTGCACGGGCAACCTTAGCCATGAGCTCCGACATGTGAACAGGGATACGAATGGTTCTGGACTGGTCGGCAATGGCTCTCGTGATCGCCTGGCGGATCCACCAGGTAGCGTAAGTGGAGAACTTGAAGCCTTTGCGGTAGTCGAATTTCTCCGCAGCTTTCATCAGACCGATGTTTCCTTCCTGGATCAGGTCAAGAGAGTGCATGCCTTTGCCCGTATACCGCTTTGCGATGCTCACCACCAGACGGAGATTCGCTTCCGTCAGTCTCTTTTTTGCCTCTGCGTCACCTGCCTCGATGCGCTTGGCGAGCGCTACCTCTTCCTCCGCGGTCAGAAGAGGCGTCTTTCCGATATCTCTGAGGTACATGCGGAAAGGGTCGTCGATGCTGATGTCATCCGGCACGTCGATGTCTTCCGGTTCGATTCCCTGCTCCTCATTTTCCTTTTCGATCTTCTCGAGGCTCTCGATCGGTGCGTCGAGTACCTCCATGTTACCGGTCGCCCTGATGATTTCTGCATTTTCATTGATCTTTTTCATCATTTCAATCCCCTGCCTTTCTCAGCGTATTATCGGTACATGTATAGTATTACGGCAAAACACAGAGGATTCCTTTAAGATTCCGTTCAACTTGTGGTATAAATCCTGAACTTCTGTTCGCGAATCTGAACCGGAACTGTAAAGTGAGATAATCCCTTAAACTACCACCGGTTATGACCACGGCAGCCGAACTTAACAGCACCGCAGTTTAATAGGCCTGTCGGGACTCGAACCCGTACTTCCACACTGAGAATGTGGCGACCTGAACCATTAGTACGATGGAGCGATAAATGGGTCACCAGGGATTTGAACCCTGATCTGACGGATTAAGAGTCCGCTGTAATCACCGTTATACCAGTAACCCATGCGCAGCCCCCGCGGGATTTGAACCCACAACTTCAGGATCAAAACCTGACGTGTTGCCAATTACACTAAAGAGCTGTAGCAGGTCCGTTCGGACTTGAACCGAAATCTGAGGTTTTGGAGACCGCCATGCTTTCCATTTGCACCACAGACCTATGTATAAAAAAAGCCGCTCTCCCCAGTCCGGATGCATCATGCATCCAGATGGATTCCCCCTATTGTGCGCAAGATCTGCTCCTCCGACAAGGGTATGATTAATAAACGTTCCCGGACTCCCCAGAACCGCTTCGTTTCATTTTCATTCATTTTGATGATCGTAATGGTTGTCATTTTTCGTTTCTCCTTCTGATCCATGACCCTTTGATTTACGGATTCGAACCGTATTATTAAGCTTGAGAGGCTTTTTTTTTCCACTTGAAAGATTGCTGTAAGGGCCACATATTCATGTTATATCTTCATGCGGACCGGGTGGTACCGGCCTGCATCATACTTTTTTCTTGAGCTTACAATAACATGTATTATTCGGCTTGTCATTATACCCGTAGTATAGAGTCTCGAACGGTGTTCACGAATGCAGACGGGTCCGATAGCCTGAGAAAAATACGAGCGTGAAAATAAAAGCAAATCTTCCATCCCCGGTACTCTGCCAAGCCCAAACAATGCGCCACCATTCTGGCAATGTATTCCAGCCACTCAGCACGCCATAACCGGATAAAGCGGCACTCGTTCAATAGCTTGTATGATTCGGCTAAATGAGGTATCTTGTTCGTTGGAGAATCATTTCCGATATGAATTTCTTATGAATTTCTTATGGTTCAGGAAAGGGAGTAAAAGCAATGTGGAAATGCCCAAAGTGCGGACGCACGTTCAAGAATGAGAATCAAAGCCATTATTGCGGGAAAGCGCCGGAGACGATAGACGAATACATCCTTGCACAGGACGAGGGAATCCGCAGCCAGCTGCAGAGC
The DNA here is from genome assembly GCA_902768735.1 of uncultured Lachnospiraceae bacterium. GTDB lineage: Bacteria > Bacillota > Clostridia > Lachnospirales > Lachnospiraceae > CAG-791. Next base: position 3,005 of record CACXMK010000092.1, read on the forward strand.
GTTCGGAAAGTGCTCAGTGCCAGACTGCCAGAAGCGACTGAAAAGATTTCCTGGTCTATGCCGACTTGGTGGCAAGGTCATAATATCATTCACTTTGCCGCAGCGAAGAAACATATCGGTCTGTATCCCGGACCGGAAGCCGTGACGGAGTTTGCAAAAAAGCTTGAACAGGCGGGCTGCAAATACAGCAAGGGATCCATTCAGATCCCATATTCCAACGAACTTCCGTTGAATCTGATTGCAGAAATCGCGGACTGGTGCCGGGAAACCGGTAACCACGCATGACGAATGAGGTGACAGGTAATGCCCAGACAATCCGTTTTTGACATGAAGGTATCAAAAGTCTATCCGCTGCTGGTAGCCAAAGCGGAGAGAAAAGGCCGCACCAAGGCAGAGGTTGATGAAGTCACCACGTGGCTGACCGGGTATGATATGGAGGCTGTCAATCTCGATGTGACCTATGCAGAATTCTTCGATAACGCGCCAGCATACAATCCACGAGCGGAGCTGATCACAGGGAAGATATGTGGTATTCAGGTAGAGACCATTGAAGACCCGCTGATGAAGAAGATCCGGCAGCTGGACAAGCTGGTGGATGAGCTGGCCAAGGGAAAATCGATGGCGAAAATACTGAGGTGATCCCCTCATGATCGGGAATAACCGTATTTACCCCGGACAACATCCGTTGGCACGGGGTTTGCATACGGTTATTCCCGATCATGAAAAAGTGGGCGCTGCCCACTTTTTGGGTTATGGTTATAGTATAATACTGGGTGTAACCGCAAGCTGGAGGAAGCTGTTTTGACGGCAAGGATGTAATCATGAGTGAGAAGACATTCAGTGTAAACAGTGAACTATTAAATAACTGTTGCGAAGAGTCAAATTCTGTTGGTCAGGATGATTTGCATGACAAGATCACTTCACCTGTCGACCGCAATATGAGCGACCAGGCCAATAAACGTCATCACGACGTGTTCATAAGTTATGCCTCGGAGAACAAGACTGTCGCGGACGCGATCGTTGCGGACTTCGAACAGAACGGCATCCGCTGCTGGTATGCACCTAGGGACATCCGGGCTGGCGAGAACTATATGGATGCCTTGATTGGCGCCATCGAGGAAGCTTGGGTGGTGGTGCTTGTTTACTCAGAAGAGTCGAATCAGTCAAAATATGTACTGAATGAAGTGACCGCAGCTTTTGAAGCAGGGAAAACGATCGTGCCTTTCCGCCTGACAGACACCCAGATGCGACGGGCTCTGTCCTTCTGCTTGAACAATGTACACTGGATGGACGCCACAACACCGCCGCTTGCTAAGAATATCGCTGAGCTGCGGGAGCACATGTGTGCCATCATACCGGATATCCACAAAACGACAACTGTTTCTAAGACACAGTCTCTTTCGGAGACAGTTGCGCAGACTTCTACCGGGAATCCCATTCAGGGTCATATTATGACCCATTCACAAAATACCACCGAAACCCCCTCACAAAACGAATCTGAGAAGCATGCTGTTGATGAGCCAATACCATGGTGGCAAAAATATCGTATCCCGCTCGCAATAGCAGTGGCGATGATCATTGGTCTGTTTGTATGGAATGTCACACGAACTCCGGGAACTCAACCTGGCAAAGAATTAGCGGAAGTGAATCCGACTGAAGAATCTCAAAAGGAAGACGGAGCAGTTTCCGTAGAAACAGCGCAGAAGGAAGGCGAGGTTGATTCTTCGGAGGAAGAGAAACATGATGTCCTTTGCACCATGAGCAGGGACAAGTTCCTAAATTGGGTGGGAGAAAACAACTTTAAGGAGACGATCGAAATAATTTCCTTCCGGGACACATTGGAAAATGCTCCTGGTGATGCAACAGACCTATCTGAAAATGTGACGTACCCTGTACTTGGATGGTCTGATGGCACTACACTTTATTTGGCGGGAGAAGGGGGAGTAAAGGCACCATCTGACTGCAACTACCTGTTTTCAGCACAAGGGGCACGAGATAATGTTAATTTGCAATGGCAAAAGTTGACAACGATTAATGGAGCCGATTTGTTTGATGTTTCGGGTGTCAAAACAATGGCGTCCATGTTTGACAGTTGCTGCAAACTCCAAACATTGGATATTTCTGCTTGGAATACCGGCAATGTCACTAATATGTTTGGAATGTTTGATGGTTGCTCTGCAATAAAGAAGCTAAATTTCAATTCTGACAATTGGGATACTTCAAATGTGCAAAAAATGAACTATATGTTTTATAACTGCACAAGTTTAACAGAACTGGACTTGCGAGGATTTCAAACCAGTAAGGTTACTACAATGGCAGGTATGTTTGGAAAATGCCCTTCACTGGAAAAAATCAGTTTTGACAGCGATAGCTGGAACACCTCAAGCGTAACAGATATGAGCTATATGTTTAGTGGTTGCGCTAATCTCTCAAAGCTTGATGTGAGTGGTTTCTATACCAGTAAAGTGAACTATATGAGCAGCATGTTTAATGGCTGCTCTTCGTTAAAAAAAATCAGTGTCAATACCGACGGTTGGGATACTTCGAAGGTATCTGATATGAGTTACATGTTTGATGGTTGTTCAGGTCTTACAGAATTGGACGTAAGTAGGTTCCAGACTGGCAACGTTATAAAAATGAACAGTATGTTTAGAGATTGTTCTTTACTAGAAAAGCTAAGCGTCAACACCGACGGTTGGGATACGTCAAAAGTGACAACCATGGGCTTTATGTTCTATAACTGTTCCAACCTTTCCCTGCTGGATGTGAGCAGATTTCAGACTGGCAATGTCACCACAATGCAGCAAATGTTTTCTGGTTGCTCTTCGCTTAAAGTACTCGATGTAAGCTCGGATACTTGGGATACCTCTAAGGTGGAGGACATGCGCTTTATGTTCTACAACTGTTCAGAATTGGATGGATTGGATCTATCTAATTGGCAGTTAAATGAGAACTTAGACACCAGCAGTATGTTTGGTGGAACACGCTGGTCTTCAGAGCCGCTTATTTCAGCGGAAGGGTCAGGTACGCTAAAGAAGCAATAAACTCGTCTTCCGGCATGAATAGGAGACAGGTATTATGTCAAAAAAGAAACATCTGAAAGTTCTGTTCATCGGGAACAGTCATACTTATTACCATGACCTGCCGGCATGGGTGGCCATAATGGCAAGGGAGGAAGGATACGACTGCGATGTGACGATGCTGGCGCACGGCGGCTGGTACCTTCATCAGCATGTCAAAGAACCGGATGTCCGCTTTAACATCAAATACGGCAATTATGATTATGTTGTGCTGCAGGAGCACTCCCATCCTTTTGACGACATTCCCGGATATATCGAAGCGGCGACAACACTTTCCGGCTGGATCCGCAAAGCAGGCGCCACACCGGTCATCTATGGCACATGGGCAAAGAAGAACGAGAGACATGTCCAGGAGACCATGAACAAAGTAAACCGGAACCTGGCGGAAGATCTGGGAGCACTTCTCGCACCGGTCGGAGAATCCTGGTGGTCCATCAAAGAGAGCTGGCCGGAGATCGAGATGTACGATCAGGACGGGGCGCATGCATCCGAGCGGGGGATCGAATACGCGGCGAAGATCATCTGGATAACGATAGAGATGGATTGGAGCAGAAGGAATTCTAAAAAGTAAAAGAAACAGGGTAAGCAAAATGGAGAAAATAGTGTGGCTTGTTATTATGATCCCCGTAAGTGCGCTGCTTACAGGGATAGGAATATATGCCTGGAAGCGCAAGAAACCGATGTGGTTCTGGTCCGGAAGCACTGTAAGAGAAAGTGAGATAACGGACATACCGGCATCTTTTTAAAATCGCGGCTGCGGGAATCGTACTTATGGCCGGGTGCCTGGGCGGTATTCCGCTCCTTATTATCGCTTATGGGAGAATATATAATAAATATAAAGCGCCATTGATGTAGTCGAAGAGCGGGAGTGGCGATGAAAACCGCAAAGTATTAGAATGGTTACATGCACAGAAACTAAAAGATATGTGGTGCCAGCTGGAACAAGAAATTGAAAGGGAGAGGACACAGGCCTCTCCTCTTTCATTCGATAATATGTTTTCCATGCTGCGGTGAGAAACGGATGTTCATCGCGATAGAAACCATTATTCCATGACCCTTGTTTTTAATGCGGATTCGAACCGCTCTCTCAGTTTCACAGACTGGTGCTCTACCATTAAGCTATTAATGTTTTGCTGTGAGGGTCACATTTTTCTTATATCAAATGTAGCATCTCCTTTCCGGCTTGTCATTAAACCGGTGGTATAGTTCGCGGTGCAAAACGACCTCTGGGGTCATTTTGCCAGGATGGAGAAATCTGCTATGTGATCGGTGTTTTGAAATCGATTCGGAAGCAGCTGGGGAAGAAGGACGGCGATTCGATCCATGTGGTCATAACAGAGAGATAGAGTGAAGTTAAGAGTGGATCCTGCTGATGAAGGATGGCTGGGAGGCCGGCAGTAATGGAATTGGAATACAGGTTTGCTGCGGCAGATGACATAGAGAATCTTGTGCAGATCAGGTTGGAGATGCTGCGTGTTGTGAATGATCTTGGACCGAACTATGTTTTTGATAATGATTTTGTGCGGTCAAACAGGGAGTATTTCCTGAATGGGGATCAGATCTCAGTACTTGCGTCCCATGGGGCCAAAATAGTCGGGTGTGCCTCCATCTGCTTCATTGAGATCATGCCGACTTTTGCCCATCCGACAGGGAAGCGCGCTCACCTTATGAATGTCTATACAGACTCTGCTTACCACAGACAAGGGATTGCATTTACGATGACAAATATGCTTATTGAGGCGGCATGGAAAAGAGGAGTGACGGAAATCAGCCTTGACGCAACAGAATCCGGCAGAGCGCTTTACAGAAAATGTGGATTCAAGGATTCTGATGAGTGTATGGTGTTGGTACGCTGAAAAGAAAGGATGAACAAGATGTCTATAGTTTGTGTCATGACGATCGACGATTATGAGAAAGTCTATGCACTTTGGATGTCGTGTAAGAACATGGGCTTCAACAATCTGGATGATTCACGGGAAGGAATTGCTAAGTATTTGAGGCGCAATCCTACAACCTGCTTTGTTGCGGAGCAGGGAGAGAAGATTGTGGGCGTGATCCTTTCTGGTCATGACGGGCGCAGGGGCTTGATCCATCATTTAGCAGTTGCGGAGGATTGCAGGAGACAAGGCATTGCGGCGGAACTGCTGAGGCATGCAGAGAATTCACTTAAAGCTGAAGGAATTAATAAAATCGCACTGTTCGTGTTCAATCGGAATGAAGCCGGAAATGCGTTTTGGGAGAAGCAAGGATATACGCGCAGAGAGGATCTGGCATACAGAAACAAAGCGCTGGTGGAAATGGTTAGGATTGATACATGAGGGGGTGATATTTTGATCACTGTAGATGAGCTGCTATTTTTTGATTCACACCGGGATGCGCTGGCCTTGTATGAGGCATTCCGGGAGGCCGTTCTTGCGAAGGTGCCGGATACCCGAATCGAAGTGAAGAAAACGCAGATTTCTTTCTTCGACGGGAGGATGTTTGCGGCGGTATCATTTGCTCCGGTTCGGAAGGCAAAAGATCGACCGAAGCCGTTTCTGACGATTACATTCGGATTGTCGTACAGGAAGGAATCTTTGCGTATTGATGTTGCTACGGAGCCTTATCCCAATCGCTGGACACACCATGTGATGATCGGGACGGTAGAAGAATTTGACGAGGAGCTGCTTGCATGGATTGTTGAAGCGGCTGAGTTTGCGAAGAATAAAAAGTAAAAGCAGTGACATTCAATATTATCACAAATGGCAAAAAACAGAATAGAGGAACCCGCTTCATGACCTTTCAGACTATTTTCCTCATCGGCGCAGTTTATCTGTTCGCCGCTTTTATCCAACGTATCTGCGGTTTCGGCATGGGCATCGTGGCAGTGATGATCCTTCCGTACTTCACCGGATCCCACGCCAACGTGGCCGCCTACACCAATATTTTGTCCGCCATCAGTGCGTCCGTGCTGGCCTTCCGCTTTCGTGACAAGGTAAGGTGGAAGATCATTCTCCCCATCCTCTGCGGCAGTTTTCTTGCAACGTTCTGTACCGTCCGTTTCCTGAAAAACGCCTCATTCACGTCGATGGAAAAAATACTGGGAATCGTCCTGCTGGCACTTTCTGTCTATTTTCTCTTTTTAAAGGGAAAGATCCGCATCGCGCACAAGCCGCGCAACGGGTTCCTCTGCGGTCTGTGCGGCGGATTCCTGAACGGCCTTTTCGCAACGGGCGGTCCGCCGGTGGTCATCTATCTGCTCGGTGCCACGGAAAGCCATGCTGTCTACCTGGCTACCATCCAGGCCTATTTTGCAGCCAATAATATTTATGCCACTACCGTCCGTTTCCTGAACGGCCAGATCACGCAGCAAGTGCTTTGGGGACTTATGGGTGCTCTCCCCGGTATGGCGCTGGGGATGTTTCTGGGTGACAGGGCAGCTCCGCATCTGCCTGACCAGGCCATCCTGAAAGGGATCTATATCCTCATGGCGATCAGCGGGCTGGGCATGATCATCTGATTTGAGCCGCGCTATTAGTCGTTTTGCCTATTTTGCCAAAGAAGTGGAAAAAATCAATTTGTTTTAAGGAGAAAGAGGCATGCCGCACAAGCGTAGGTTTCAACTTTCTGCTTAATGCGACAGCCTCTTGTTTTTAAGTGGCTGGCCAGCCAGCCGGATCTAGGCAGTCCTGAAATTGTGTTCCCGGAAGACATACACAGGCTGGTCCTCGCCGAGGACAGCGGCTCTTGTGATGATGCACTTTGCGACATTTTTTTCATCCGGGAGGTCGAACATGATGTCTTCCATCACGCTCTCCATGATCGATCTGAGGCCGCGCGCGCCGGTGTTCTTACGCAGGGCGATCTGCGCGATCTCTCTGAGAGCGTCGGGTTCAAAAACGAGTTCGACTCCGTCGGGCTCCATGAGCTTCTGGTACTGCTTGACCAGAGAGTTCTTAGGTTCCGTCAGGATTCTTACCAGTGCTTCTTCGTCGAGCTCGTCGAGCGCGACGAAGATGGGGAGTCTGCCGACAAATTCAGGGGTCAGGCCGTATTTGACGAGGTCCGAAGGAGTGAGGCTGCGGAGCTTTTCCGAGAGGGGCTTCTCTGTTTTGGCATCGAAAGCCGGGCCGAAGCCGAGGGTGTTCCTGGCAGTTTCTTTGGCGAGGAGCTTCTCGATTCCGGCAAAAGCACCGCCGCAGATGAACAGAATGTTGCTCGTATCGAGCTGGATGCATTCCTGCTGGGGGTGCTTGCGGCCGCCCTGAGGAGGGACGGAAGCCACAGTGCCCTCGAGGATCTTGAGCAGTCCCTGCTGTACGCCTTCGCCCGACACATCTCGTGTGATGGAAGTGTTCTCGCCTTTGCGGGCGATCTTGTCGATCTCGTCGATGTAGATGATGCCCCGTTCCGCTTTTTTGACGTTGTAGTTGGTCGCCTTGAGCAGCCGCACGAGGACGTTTTCGACGTCTTCGCCGACGTAGCCGGCCTCGGTGAGTGTCGTGGCGTCGGAGATCGCGAAGGGAACGCCGAGGGTCTTGGCCAGCGACTGGACGAGGAAGGTCTTGCCGGAGCCGGTGGGGCCGATCATCAAAATATTGCTCTTCTGAAGTTCAACATCCGAATCGCCCATACCGTTGATCCTCTTGTAGTGGTTGTAGACGGCTACAGCGATCGTTTTTTTGGCGCGGTCCTGGCCGATGACGTACTGGTCCAGGAACCTGACGATCTCGCGGGGCTTCTTGAGATCTTCTGCTTTGATAAAGCTGCGCTGGGCTCTCTCCTCTTCTGCCTCATTGAGGCGGGTCAGGATGCCGTAGGACGATTTGATGCAGTCCTCGCAGATAATGGCGCCGCCGCCTCCGATGAATCGCTTGCCGGACGATTTGGGTTCGCCGCAAAACAGGCATTTGGGTTCTCTATCTGTCATTTCCGCCTCCTTTCTATCTTACATCTGCCGATGATTTGCATAAATTGTTATTTACATTAAGAAAATAACACCTGTGCGGCGGGAATGCTATCAACCGCTGGTATAAAGACGGAGAGAGGATCTGCGTCATCTTGACGCTGACACCAAGGCGGTGAAACGAAAACTCACCTATGCGGAGGGGTGGTCAAAACACTCTTTTCTCCTGGTATTCTTCCCATATGCTGCCGGGACTTCCTGATAACCGGAAGCCTTACACTTTCGGAATCTCCAAAATCGCCCCCCGATCCGCACTTGTGACCAGCGCTGCATACTTGGCGAGCGAAGGCGTCCGCTCTTTAATGAGCGGCGTCCACCGCGCCATGCGCTCCCGGATGACTTCTTCCGGCACTTCCAGCTCCAGCCGGCGGTTCGGGATATCGATGGTGATCATGTCGCCGTCCTCGACGACCGCGATCGGCCCGCCGGCGGCTGCTTCCGGCGAGATGTGGCCGATGGCCGGCCCGCGCGTGGAACCCGAGAAACGCCCGTCCGTGACGAGCGCGCAGCTCTCATCCATGCCGCGCCCCACGAGGAGCGAAGTGACCATATGCATCTCGCGCATGCCGGGTCCGCCCTTGGGGCCCTCATAGCGCAGCACGATCACGGTCCCGTCCTCGATTTCGCCCGCCTGGATCGACTTGCAGGCGTCCTCCATATAGTCGAAAACGCGCGCTTTCCCGCGGAAATTGTACATGACTTCTTTGACGCCGGCCTTCTTGACTACCGCGCCGTCCGGCGCGAGACTTCCGTAGAGGATCGCGATCCCGCCCTCGTCCTTTTTGGGGTGCGAGAGGGGGAAGATCACATCATCCTCCACAAGCTCCACATCCTTCAGATTCTCGATGACTGTCTTGCCGGTGACTGTCATCTGGTCCGGGTCGAGCTTGGATTCGATCGCTTTGAGTACCGACTGCACGCCGCCGTGGTCGTGGAACACTTCCATCGGGTATTTGCCTGACGGCTTGATGTTGCAGATGTAGGGCACCTCTCTGCTGATCCTGTCAAAATCCTGCAGCGACAACTCCACATCTGCCTCGTGCGCGATCGACATCAGGTGCAGTACCGTGTTGGTGGACGCTCCCATCGCCATGACCGCCCGGATCCCGTTCAAAATAGCGCTCCTCGTAAGGATCTTCCTCGCCGTGAGACCTTCCGCGATCATTTCGACAGCGCGGCGGCCGGACTGTTTGGCAAAACGGCGCTTTTCAGAGCTGATCGCGGTAGCGGTCGTGCTGTAGGGAAGCGCAAGGCCGAGGATCTCCGCCATGAAGCTCATGGAATTCGCGGTACCGAGCATTGCGCAGGTGCCATAGGTAGGAAGTGCGAGCTTCTCTATTTTGAGCAATTCTTCTTCTGTCATCTTGCCGACTTCGGTGCGGCCGATGAATTCGCGCATGTCGGTAAGTGTGATGACGTCTTTGTCTTTATAGTGGCCGGCGAGCATAGGACCGGCGGGAATGATGACCGTCGGGATGTTGCAGCGGGCGGCCGCCATGATCATGCCGGGGCAGATCTTGTCGCAGCCGGGAAGCATGACCATCGCGTCCATGTGATGGGCTTCGATCATCATCTCAATGGCGTCGGCGATGTTCTCGCGGCTCGGGAGCGGGTAGCGCATCCCGGTGTGGCCCTGGCAGATGCCGTCGCAGAGGGCGATCGTGCTGAATTCGCGTGGGATGCCGCCTGCCTGCCAGACGCCCTGTTTGACGTAGTCGGCGAGCTCGCGGAGGCTGATGTGTCCCGGCACCATCTCGGTAAAAGAATTAGCGATGCCTATGATCGGGCGGTGGAGGTCGTCCGTGTCAAGACCGGTGCAGTAGAGCAGGGCCCTGTGGGCTGAGCGGTCAATACCGTTGACCAGCTCGCCGCTTCTGTAGTCGCTGAAGTGAAATTTGGGGTTTTCCATGGGAGCTCCTTTCTTGCTGATTGGGGTTCTGCGCCGAACGATCGGCAGGCCCGGGCTGATGATCGCGCCCGCCGACCGCAGGCCTTCCCTGCAGTTAACATCAGTATAGCATTGCGCGGGTCGGCACGCCAACTACAACAGGCGACGTCTCTCGAG
>CACXMK010000093.1 GCA_902768735.1 uncultured Lachnospiraceae bacterium
ATCAACCTGATCCGCAGAAAGATGGGGATGGTGTTCCAGCACTTCAATCTCTTCCCGAACATGACGGTCCGCAGGAATATCACGCGGGCTCCCGTCCGCACAGGCTATATGAAGCAGGACGAAGCGGACGCGGAGGCTGAGCGCCTTCTGACCCGCGTCGGTCTTTTGGACAAGGCGGACGCCTATCCGGCGAGCCTTTCCGGCGGGCAGAAACAGCGTATCGCGATCGTCCGCGCGCTCGCCATGAACCCTGACATGCTCCTGTTCGACGAGCCCACCTCCGCGCTCGATCCCGAGATGGTCGGCGAGGTTCTGGAAGTTATGAAGGAACTGGCCAAGGCCGGCATGACGATGGCGGTCGTCACGCACGAGATGGGATTCGCGAGAGAAGTGGGAACGAGAGTCCTCTTTATTGACGAAGGCGTTGTCAAAGAAGAGAACACCCCGCAGGAATTCTTCGCGAACCCGCAGAATCCCCGATTACAGGATTTCCTTTCGAAAGTTTTATGAGATGATCCGGCCATAGAAAGCCCGGCTATATACCCTTCGGAGCTCCGCGCTACTTACGAGACTGAAAGTCGCTCCTCCGGGTACATAGCCGGGCTTTTCCTATGGCTGAAAGATCAACAGCTTTCGAAGAGGACTGTAGTGCGGGGAAACGTATGGGAGTTGTAAAGCCTCCATCGGATTTCTATAAACATCCAAAAAATTTCAAGAATCATGAAAGAATTCTCCATGTTTTTTTGTGTACTGCGGTTCTATAATCAATAATAGTTAACCGCGGTTCCGTTGAACTGCACAAAATTCAAGGAGGTAAAGTATGAAAAAGAAACTCATCAGTCTCGCACTTGTAATGACAATGTGCATCGCGCTGCTTGCCGGCTGCGGCGGATCTTCTTCCGCAAGCTCCTCTGCTTCTTCCGCTCCCGCTGCGGAAGCTGCTGCTGAGGCAACCGATGGCGACCTTGCCACAAAGAAAGTCGGCGTCTGCATCTATCAGTTCTCCGATAACTTTATGACGCTGTTCAGAAATGAGCTTGAGAGATACCTTGTCGAGCAGGGCTTCTCCAAGGACAACATCACCATCGTTGACGGCGCGAATGACCAGGCAACACAGTCCGGTCAGATCGACAACTTCATCGCTGATAACGTTGATGTCCTGATCATCAACCTGGTCAACTCCTCTTCCGCTGCAACTGTTACCGATAAGGTCGTTGCCGCAGGCATCCCGCTGGTCTACATCAACCGCGAGCCCGATGCAGATGAGCAGCAGAGATGGGCAGACAACAACTGGAATATCTGCTACGTTGGCTGTGATGCCCGTCAGTCCGGCACATTCCAGGGCGAGATCATTGGCGACCTTGGCCTCGATGCTGTTGACTTCAACAAGAACGGCAAGATCGACTACATCATGATCGAAGGCGACCCGGAGAATATCGATGCTGCATATCGTACAGAGTTCTCCGTTAAGGCTCTGACAGACGCAGGCTTCGAAGTGAACTGCCTGGATGATCAGGTCGGTATGTGGGATCAGGTTAAAGGCGGCGAGCTCGTAGCGAACTCCCTGTCCCAGCACGGCAATGAAATCGAAGTAGTATTCTGCAATAACGACGCTATGGCACTTGGCGCTCTGCAGGCTATCCAGAACGCAGGCCGCAAGGTTGGCACAGACATCTATCTGGTAGGCGTTGACGCCCTGACAGAAGTTGTTGAGAAAGTCATCTCCGGCGAGATCACCGGCACAGTTTTCAACAACCACTTTGCACAGGCTGACGGCGCAGCGGATGCGGCGATCAGATACCTGAAAGGCGAAGGCAACGAGCACAACATCCAGTGCGACTACACGAAGGTCACAGCGGAGAACGCTCAGGAGATCCTTGATTCCCTGAAGTAATTGAAAAGAATACGGAACCAGCCAGACTGGTCCGATTATCGTCTTTTCTGGCAGGTGCGGCATACTGCCGCACCTGCTTCTCTTTAACGAAGTGAATCAATCTGCCGATTTTCGATAAGATGTTAAAAGGGATCAACAATCCGACAAAGAACGTCGATAGGAGGCAGCAGGACAATAGAGAAGGAGATTGGCATGGCAGAATATTATCTTGAATTGAAAGGTGTATCCAAGTCTTTCCCCGGCGTAAAGGCTCTGGATGGCGTTTCCCTTTCGGTCCGTCCGGGAACTGTCCATGCACTGATGGGGGAAAATGGCGCAGGTAAATCCACTCTGATGAAATGCCTCTTCGGTATTTACAAGATGGATGCCGGCGAGATCTATATCAACGGCGAAAAAGTGACGATCAACAATCCTGATGAAGCCATGAAGATGGGTATCGCCATGGTGCATCAGGAACTTCAGCCTGTACTCCCCAGAAGTGTTGCTGAGAATATGTATCTCGGCAGATTCCCTTACCACCAGTACGGCCCTCTGAAAGTCATCGACCACAAGAAAATGTATGAGGATACCGAGCACTGGCTCAAAGAAGTCGGTATGGATTTCGATCCTAAGGCTCCTCTTTCCAGTCTTTCCATTGGTCAGATGCAGTCTATCGAGATCGCGAAAGCGGTTTCTCACGAGGCGAAGGTCATTATCTTTGACGAACCTACGTCCTCTCTTTCCGACAAAGAAGTTGAAGTTTTGTTCCGTATCATGAATGATCTTCGTGATAAGGGCGTTGCTATGATATATATCTCGCATAAGATGGATGAGATCAAGCGGATTTCCGATGATATCACCATCATGCGAGACGGCACATATGTCGGCACATGGCCGGCAGCCGAAATGACGACGGACCAGATCATCGCAAGGATGGTCGGCCGTGAGCTTACGAACGTGTATCCTCCGCATCCCACCACTCCCGGTGAAGTGCTCCTGGAGACCAAAAATGTTTGTTCCATTCACGAGAAATCGTTCCAGGATTGCTCCTTTAATATCAGAAGGGGCGAGATCGTCGGATTCGGCGGCCTTGTCGGCGCACAGCGTACAGAGCTTATGGAAGCGATCTTCGGTATGCGCGGGATCAAGTCGGGCGATGTCTATGTGAAAGGCCAGAAAGTGGATACCAAGACGCCTCGAAAGGCAATGAATTCCGGTATCGGCCTGATCACGGAAGACAGGCGTGGAAACGGTATTCTTGGCTGCCTGTCTATCAAGGACAACACAGGTATCTCCATTTATGACAAGCACCTGAAGGCAGGCTTTGTCCTGGATCATCCCACGATCGACAAGATCGTAGACGAGAGTATCCAGAAGCTGTCGATCAAGACCCCCAATGCGCAGGAGCACATTGCGAACCTTTCAGGTGGTAACCAGCAGAAAGTCATTATTGCCAGATGGCTGGCCAATGGTCCCGATGTTCTGATCATGGATGAACCGACCCGAGGCATCGACGTCGGCGCCAAGCACGAGATCTACGAGATCATGGTAGAACTGCAGAAACAGGGCAAGGCGATCATCATGATATCGTCGGAGATGGCGGAACTGCTCGGTATGTCCGACAGGATCTATGTCATGTGCAATGGCCATATCCGCGGTGAGATCACAGATCCTGCAGAAATGACCCAGGAGAAGGTCATGAGTTACGCGACCATGTTCTAAACGGCAATTCCGTTTTGACCATGTTCCGATGCACTGACACAGATGCTCTTTGAAAGGGAGGATTCTAATGAACAAAAAAGCTTTTAATATAAAGGATTTCCTGATTAACTACGGTGTTATCCTGATCATTGTCCTTTTGGTCTTATTTACAGGGGTCAAGTCCCCCAACTTCCTGTCCCACTCCAACCTTATGAACCTGCTCCTGAACATGTCCGCACGTCTGGTCATCGCGCTCGGTATCGCGGGCTGCGTTATCACCGCGGGCTGCGACCTGTCCGCAGGTCGTATGATCGGTCTGGGCGGATGCCTTGCAGGTATCCTTCTGCAGAAGGCTGATTATTCCGGACGTTTCATCCAGGGCGGCAAGCCCATGAACATCTTCCTTGCGGCGCTTATCGTCATGTGCGTATGCGCATGCTTCGGCGCTGTGACCGGTTCTTTCATCGCGTTCCTGAGCGTACCTCCTTTCATCTCCACACTGGCGATGATGGAGATCATCTACGGTCTGAACCTGATCGTGACAAACGCGACCCCTCTGGGCGGCTATGTCACAGCTTATACGAACCTGGCTTCGGGGAGATTTTTGATGATCCCTTACCTGGTGTGGATCGCGATCCTGATCGCGGCGATCTCCTGGTTCATCTTCAACATGACCCGTCACGGCAAATACATGTACGCGATCGGCGCAAACCCGCAGGCAGCGGAAGTCGCCGGTGTTCCGGTCAAGCTGACAATGGTCATGATCTATGCGAAGGCAGCTGCTTTCTACGGCCTGGCAGGCTACATGCTGGGTGCTAAGTCCGGCGGCGCATCCGTTAACCTTGGTCTCGGCTACGAGATGGAAGCGATCGCCGCATGTACGATCGGCGGCGTCTCCGTTACCGGTGGTCGTGGTAAAGTCTCCTCCGCAATCATCGGCGTGGCGGTCTTCGAATTCCTGAAGGCAGCGCTGCAGTTCCTGGGCGTCAACGCGAACGCACAGTGGATCGCTCTCGGTATCATCATCTACATCGCGATCTCTCTGGATATCAGAAAGTACGTCGCAAAGAAATAATTATCGGTGTTATAATTACTTCAAAAGGAATGATACTGGTAAGGTTGTTAAAGCGGCCGGGTTATGCCCGGCCGTTTTTTTTAGAAGACAGGGGAAAACCATGAATCTGTATTCTGTTCTAATGGTCGACGATGAGCAGGAAGTGATCGAAGTGATCATGCGCAAACTCAACTGGGAAGAACTGGGCTTTCGCATCTGCGGATCTGCCGGAAACGGTGCGGAGGCGCTGGAGATGGCAGAAGAGATGCAGCCGGACGTCGTCATGACGGACATCAAAATGCCCTATATGGACGGCCTGGAGCTGACGAGACGCCTTAAGAGCTTTGACCCTGATATGAGGATCATCATCTTTTCCGGATTTGACGAATTTGAATATGCCAAAGACGCGATCCGGGCCGGCGCAGAGGAATATCTGCTAAAGCCCATAGATTCCGCGGAAATCCGCCGCGTCTTTGAAAAGGTCAGGCAGCAGCTGGACGAGGACAGGGACCGGCGCAGATCGGTGGAACGGCTCGAGGAATACTACCAGAGGAGCCTTCCCCTGCTCAGGGAAAACTATTTTTTGTCCCTGATGGAGGGGCATCTCCCGGAGGAGAAGCTCCGGGAGAATATGGAGGACTATCAGTTAAGGCTTGAGGGACCGTGCTTTATCATCGCTGTCATCCATGTCTCCGCCTCTAAGATCCCGAAAGACATGACGCCGCGCCTCCTTGCTTTTTCCGTGCGGGAACTGGCGGAAGAGTATTTTGGCGATAGATGGAACAGCTACGTATTCCAGTATCGCGGAAATATCCTCCTGCTCTCCCAGCTAAAAGACCCGGAAATGGTCTCTTCGTATACGGATGACTGCGACCGCTTCTGCCGTCTTGCCGGACGCAGCAGCCGGGCAGTGGTAACGGTGGGGATCAGCAGGGTGGTCTACCGGCTTCACGATCTTCCGGCGGCATATGAAGGGGCAAGGCAAGCCATTTCTTACCGGATCCAATACGGAACGGGCAAGGCGATCAACATCAGCGAGATCGAGCCTGACCGGGATCAGCCGGTCTGCAGATACGACGAGCCTTTAGAGCAGATATTCAAACAGATCCGGATGGGCAATGAAGAGAAGATGTATGCGGGGATCGACGCGCTGATGGACCGGATCGGTAAATCGGGCCTTAGGGAATACAGGCTGACACTGATGGAACTCCTCACCGGGTTCTATCGCTTCTGCGCGAATAATGAGATCGAAATCGAAAAGATCTCGCCGGAGCAGGACAGCAGAACGAAGGATATCTACGCCTATCTTCTGCAGATGGATACGGCGGAGGAGCTCAGACAGTGGCTGCGTGAGACTTCGGACCGCGCGCTCGCCATCCTCAGGGAGCAGAGGGTCAACAAGACGAGGTCTTTTGTCTCCCACGCGCTGGATTTTGTCAGAGACCACTACAGCGACGCAGACCTGGACCTCGACATGGTCTGCTCGAACCTCGGCGTCAGCGCGGCGTATTTTTCCACGGTGTTCAAAAAAGAGACGGGCTCCACGTTCATCAACTACCTGACGGACTACCGGATGAAGGAGGCGATCAGGCTGATCGACGAAGAAGACGAAAAAACTTACATCATAGCCGAAAAAGTCGGTTATACTGATCCTAACTATTTCAGTTACGTTTTTAAGAAAAAATACGGCATGTCGCCGACC
>CACXMK010000094.1 GCA_902768735.1 uncultured Lachnospiraceae bacterium
CGTATTTTGCCATGATGCCGGATGCGTCCCCGCTGATCGCGGCCTGCGGCGACGTGCAGCTGAGCACCTCTCCCACCATCTCGCCGCCCTTTCGCACGAGGGAGTACGTCTCTCTCCAGGTCAGCTGATCCAGCATGGAACCCCATCTGTAATCATCGAACGCGACGTCCCTGAGGTCCGCAAGCGTCATGTTCTTCTCGCCGTGTGCCGTATTGTAGACCGTCGCGGACGCGTTGTTGTTTTCCTTGCTGGAGACCTGCAGGAGTTCCGAGAAGGAGGACGGCGCCGAGAAGACGCCTCCGTTCCATGTCTGCGGCCATGTGCTCTGCCACAGATTCCTCGAAAGCCCCTGATAATCCGTGTCATAGGTCGCCGGGTTCGCGTCCTTGAACCTGCGGTAGATCGTCTCCCCTGTCGCGGAGACCGAATACGTCTTGAAATCCCTGTCCCCGCCGTTTTTGATCGGCTCCACAAGCCCTCCGTCTCCCGTTCCGCTCATCGCGTTCGAATCCGTCTTGCCCTTGTATGCCAAAATATTGTTCACCGCGGCGTGCGCATTGGCCGCCACTGTGACCAGATATGTCCCGGCGTCGTAAAGATAGGTCCCCCGGCCGACTGCGTCAAACGTCTTCAGCGCGTCTTCCTTCATGACGATCTTAACTTTCTCGTGCTCCCCGGGCTGGATCGTCCCTGTCTTGGCAAATCCCGCAAGCTCCACGGAAGGTACTTCCATGCTGCTCTTTACGGCGTACTTGGTGTAGGGTTTCTGCAGATAGAGCTGCACGACCTCTTTGCCCGCGGTCTTGCCGGTATTATAGACGTCGACCGTGACTTCGTATCCTTTCTTTCCGAGCTCCATCTTCATGTTCCGGAATTCGAACGTAGTAAAGGAAAGACCGAAGCCGAAGGGGAACGCGACTTCCTTGTCATAGTCAAACACGCTCCTCGAGGAGGTGCCGAGCACGGTATCCTCATACCGCGTCTCATAATAGCGGTAACCGACGTAGATCCCCTCGGCGTAGACGAGATAGTTCCCGCCGTACTCGACTTTACTGTTTTTGATCGTATAATCGCCCAGATTCTGCGCCGCGGGCGCGCTGAAGCTGTTGTACACAAGGGTGTCCGGAAGACGTCCCGAAGGATTCACTTTTCCGCTGAGCACTTCAGCCAGTGCCGTCACGCCGTCTTCGCCGAGCGCGCCGGTCCACAGGCAGGCGTCGATCCCGTATTCCTTAAGGAACCCCATCTCCATGGGATTTTCCGTATTGAGCACGACGATCACGCTGTCGAAGTGCTCCGCGACATATGCGAGCAGCTCCTTCTCCTCCGCAGTGAGCTGCAGGGCTTTCGCGCCGATCACCTTTTTCGGCGTCACTTCTTTTTGCAGCGCCTCTTCTTCCTGCTCCGCATATACGGGCTCATAGAAGTCCGAATCGCTCCCGCTGCGGCCAATGACAACGATCGCGGCTTCCGGGAATTCCTCCAGGCTCTTTTCCACTTTCTTGGAGAAATTGTTTCCGCCGCCCCGGTCCATAAATTCCCACAGTTTATCGTTGACGCGCAGCTTCTGCTCTTCCAGCGCCGTCTTTATAGACTTCGGATTTTTCACCGCTGCCGTGCTGCTCAGCACGGGCTTTACAGCCGCGCTGCCAAATACGCTTACAGACACTCCTTTTCTAAGAGGAAGCAGGTTCTCCTCGTTGCAAAGAAGGACGATCCCTTCCCGCGAGATCTCCCGCCCCATGGCGGCGCTGTCCTCGCGCAATTCCTCCGGGTCTTTATATTCCGCCTGATAATACTGCGGGCCTTCCGTGCCTTCCAGCGTATAGTTCTTTTCTCCAAACTTTAGCCGGAACGACTGCTCCCGGTCGGAGGCGTACCTGCTCCCCCAGACGGAGCCGGTCAGAAGCGCGCCGGCAATAACGATCGCTGCCACAGTTTTCAAGCTGAGATTTATTGCCCTGCTCTTCAGCTTCTCTATACGCGCCTCCGCGCTCCGCGGCGTCGGCGTCCGCGTGCCTCGCCCCTCATTCCGTTCCCGGTTATTCCTTCGTTGTTCCCTCATCGTATCCGGATCTGCTCCTTTGTTCATTTTTTAATTTTTCATCCGCTTCTAAATAAATCATCCGCTTCTATTGTAATACGAAAGCGGGGGTTTTTCTCAAAAAAATGTCCGTAAGGGCTCAGTCTTCTCCCTTTCAGGGACAATGCCGTGATATGATATAATGCAGACGCCGGCCCCTTCGGTCTTTACAGTGTTTTTACATACAGGCACCGGCAGTGCTTACAAAGCGGCCTCATAATAATACCATAATTATTTCTAAGGGGATAAAGCAGTATGATCTATTGCGTAGAAGACGACAACAGCATAAGGGATCTGATGATCTATACTCTGACGATCGCGGGATTTGAAGCGAAGGGATTTGCCGACAGCCGGAAATTCTGGGAAGACATGCAGGCCGCCCAGCCGGAACTGATCCTTCTGGACATCATGCTGCCCGGCGAAGACGGCATCACGATCCTGAAAAAACTCCGGAGCTCCGCCTCCACGGCTGTCATCCCGGTCATCATGGCCACGGCCAAAGGCAGTGAATATGACCGCGTCATCGGCCTGGACCTGGGAGCCGACGACTATCTCTGCAAGCCCTTCGGCATGATGGAAATGGTGTCAAGGATCAAAGCGGTACTGCGACGCACCATGCATGCGCAGAAGCGCGACTTTCTTTCCTACGGCGCGATCACGATGGACCAGGCGAGACATGTCGTGACGGTTAACGGACGGGAGATCTCTCTGACGCTCAAGGAATATGACCTGCTCAAACTCTTCATGGAGCACATCGGCTTCGTCTTTACGCGGGACCAGCTCCTTTCTTCCGTATGGGACCAGGAATATTCCGGAGGGACAAGGACCGTGGACGTCCACATCGGCACGCTCCGCACAAAGCTCGGAGAAAGCGGAGAGGCGATCCGCACCATCCGCGGCGTGGGGTACCGGCTGGGGTAATCTCTTATTAATTAATAAGGTTAATAAGAGGTTGTTCAAGGTTATTAAACAGAGGCTTTTTTATAAGGATTTATTATGCGCGGCAAAATATTCAGATCCATCTGGTTTGCACTTCTCTTTGTTCTGGCACTCTCTTTCGTGCTGATCACAGGGCTGATGTACGCCCACTTCACAAACGAGCAGCTCGATCAGCTCCGCAATGAGACCAAACTGGTCGCGCAGGCCGTGAAGCTCAACGGGGCTCACTATTTTGACGAGCTGGGCGGAACCGATTTCCGCATCACCTGGATCACGGGCGAAGGTACGATCCTTTATGACAACGAGGTGGATGCCGCCGCGATGGAAAACCATATGGAACGCAAGGAGATCCGGGACGCCCTTCAGAACGGATACGGCGAAAGCCACCGCTATTCCTCCACTCTCTTTGAGCGGCAGCTCTACACCGCCCAGCGCCTTCCCGACGGCTCCGTGCTCCGTCTCTCCATCACGCAGGCCACGATCTGGAACCTGTTCCTGCAGTTTCTTCTGCCGATCACGGGGATCCTCCTCGCCGCGCTGATCCTCTCCCTTTTCCTGGCTTCCAACCTCTCCCGCAGGATCGTCGAGCCTTTGAACGCGCTGGATCTGGACGAGCCTTTAAAGAACGCGGGCCGGGGGGCCTATGCGGAGATAGAGCCCCTGCTCCTTCGGATCGACGACCAGCACCGCCAGCTCGCGAAGGATAGGGAAGAGCTTGAAAAGACCTCCCTGATCCGCCAGGAGTTCACCGCCAACGCCTCCCACGAGCTCAAGACGCCCCTTCACATCATTTCGGGCTACGCGGAGCTTCTCGAGAGCGGTATGGTCGACTCCGAGGAATCCCGGAGTCTCTTCGCAGGCAAAATACGGACAGAAGCCCAGCGCATGTCCAAACTCGTTGAGGACATCATCGACCTCTCCCGGCTTGACGGAGGCGGGATCGGCATGCCCCGTGAGCTGACAGACCTTTACCGGATCGCGCTCAACGCGGTGGAAAGCCTCGAAGCCGCCGCGGATGATGCCGGCGTGAAACTGTCAGTAGAAGGTGAGAGCACTCCTCTGTACGGCATCCCGCAGGTCCTGTACGGGATCGTCTATAACCTGTGCAGCAATGCGATCCACTACAGCGAGCGGGGCAGCTGTGTTGCCGTCACCGTTCACGGCGACGCGGAAAAAGCGGTCCTGACCGTCAGGGACAGCGGGATCGGCATCCCTAAAGAAGACCTGAACCGGATCTTTGAGCGGTTTTACCGCGTGGACAAGAGCCGCTCCAAAGAGGTAGGCGGCACAGGCCTCGGCTTGTCGATCGTAAAGCATGCCGCCAGGATCCACGACGCTGTGATCAATGTGGACAGCGCTCTGGGGAAGGGATCCGTCTTTACCGTGGAATTCCCCGCGAAAACGGATCCTTCGCGCTGAGTCAGGCGCGGACCGGCAAAAAAACAGGGGACAGCTATGTTTTTACATAGATTTTACAGTAAAATCCACCCTGTCCCGCCCATTATGCAGTATGATAGAAAAGAATGGACCATTCTGTAACCATATGCTTAAGAAAGGGGTTTCTTCATGTCAATCTATGATGTATTTATCCTGCTCGGAGGCGTAGGCCTGTTCCTGTACGGCATGACGATCATGTCAAGCGGCCTCAAGAACGCCTGCGGCGACAACCTGAAAGTGATCCTGGCCAAGGCGACAAAAAGTAAGATCACCTCGATCCTTGCCGGTATCGCTGTGACGATCTTCGTGCAGAGTTCTTCCGCAACAGACGTCATGGTGATCGGATTCGTCTCCTCCGCTCTCATGACACTGGGCCAGGCGATCGGCGTCATCATGGGCGCCAACATTGGCACGACCGTAACAGCGCAGATCACCGCGTTCAACATCGGTGCCTATGCGCCAATGATCCTCTTTCTCGGCGCGGTCATGAACCTGTTCCTCAAGAAGAGGACGCTGCGTGAGATCGGTTCCGTCATCCTTGGCTTCGGTATGCTCTTCCAGGGCATCACGCTCATGAAATCAGCGATCGCTCCCCTCGCGGAGACAGCGGCGTTCCGCGCCCTTCTCGTTTCTCTCGAGAACCCGATCCTGACTGTTCTGTTCGGCGTCGCCTTCACAGCCCTGCTGCAGAGCTCTTCCTCTGCAACGGTCATTTTCCAGGCCTTTGCGATGCAGAACATCATCAGCTACAAGACAGCTGTATATCTCATCATCGGCGCGGCTGTCGGTTCCGTCACGCCGAACCTTCTCGCCGGCCTTACTGCGAACCGCGACGGAAAGCGCTGCGCGCTGCTGAACCTTCTGTTCAACAGCTTCCGGGCGGTCCTGATCCTTATCCTGATCACGGTCTTCCCGCAGCTTCTTACCTTTATCCAGAATCTGTCGCCCGACAACGTCGCGAGACAGATCGCGAATACACACACTTGCTTCGCCATCATCGCTGTCCTGGTCCTTGCCCCGGTCTCTGATCAGATCGTCAAACTGACCAGAAAGCTGATCCCCGCTTCCGAGGAAGAGACGAGAAAGCAGGAAGACCAGAGGCTTGTCTACCTCAACAACGTCTCCCAGCTCCCCGCCGCAATCGCGATGGACAACGCGCACCGCGAGATCTGCAGAATGGCGCATTTCGCGATCGACAACCTTCAGAACTCCCTGGACTGCTTCTTTGATCATGACGCCAGGAAAGCCGCGAAGGTCCTGCAGGGAGAAGAGACCGTCGACTACCTGACAGGCGCGATCGTAGGCAAGCTCGTGGAGCTTCGCTCCCTGGAACTCTCTCCCAAAAAGCTGAACAAGCTGTACCGGATGATCCAGGTGGTAGACGACCTCGAGAGGATCTCCGACCACGCGGAAAACATTGTAGGGTATGAGGCCCTTATGCGGAACGGCAAGGCCTCCATGCACGACGAGGCGATCGAGGACCTCAAGACGCTTGCGAATGTCACAATGCAGTCCATGAACGTCTCCCTGATCGTCTTCGAACAGGAGCTTATGGACCGCTTCGATGACGCCGTGGCCATGGAGAATCTGGTCGACCAGACCAAGGACCAGATCGAGACGGCGCACATCGATCGTATGACCAAGAAAGCCTGCGACCCTCAGGGCGGCATCCTCTTCACCAACCTTTGCATTGACCTCGAGCGCTGCTCCGACCACGCCATCAACATCGCAGAGGCGATCAGAGATACGACCGACGAGGCGCTTAAGGCGATCGACCTCTGATGACGGCTCAT
>CACXMK010000095.1 GCA_902768735.1 uncultured Lachnospiraceae bacterium
TATTACGACGAGAGCACGGGCAAGACGATGCCGGTGGCGGACGGGAACGCGGTCGGACTGTATAAAGCGGCGAAGGTCGTTGTCGACAACGGTTTCAAGTACGTCGTCGACGACCGGTTCGCGTCAGTGGGCGGGATCCCCGCGACGGACGAGGAGCTTGACAAGATCAATCTGGATCTGGCGGAAGAGCTCGCGAAGATCGCGTCGGAGTACGATTTCGACGTGGCGCCGCAGGAGATGAACGCGGAAGGAAAGGTGAAATTTGAGGACCTGGAGGTCGGGCTCTACCTCATCGTACAGGCGAAGCAGGGAAGAGGCGACGATTCCAAGTTCACGATCCTGCCGTTTCTGATGACGATCCCGTATTACGAGTCCGACGGGTCTTTGACGTACGACGTGGATGCGGAGACAAAGCCCATCGCGATCGTAAAGGAAGAGGTGATCACCCCGACGCCGACGCGCATCCCGCAGACGGGACAGCTGTGGTGGCCGGTGATGGCGCTCGGAGCGGCGGGCGCGGTCTTTGTGGCCGCGGGCATTATCAGAAGAAGCAGAGACTGACAGAGTGAGGCAATGTGAGCCAAAGGGACAGACCCTTTGGCTCAATTTATCACGAAAGAGCGAGGTCAGACCATGGCGATCATAGAAGAGATCCGGGACGAGCTGTTTGGATTGCGGGATGAGAAATACGGAGAGTTTCAGGCGAAGCTGCTCCCGACGGTCGATCCGGCGAGCATCATCGGTGTGCGCACGCCGGAGCTTCGCAAACTGGCGAAGAAGATGGCGAAGCGGGAGGAGATCGGAGAGTTCCTGGGCGCGCTGCCGCATCAGTGTTTTGACGAAAATCAGCTTCACGCGTTTGTCGTGTCTCAGATGAAGGACTTTTCGGCGTGCCTTAAGGAGGTGGACCGGTTCCTGCCGTATGTGGACAACTGGGCGACGTGCGACCAGATGTCGCCGAAGGTGTTCAAAAAGCACCGGGCGGAGCTGCTCACGGCGATCAGACGGTGGATCGGCAGCGGGGAGACCTATACGGTGCGCTTTGCGGTGGGGATGCTGATGGAGCACTTTCTGAACGAAGATTTCGACCCCGTCTACCCGGAAATGGTGGCGGCGGTGCGCTCTGAGGAGTATTATGTGCGGATGATGGTGGCGTGGTATTTTGCCACAGCGCTGGCAAAACAGTACGAGGCAGCAGTCCCCTTTATCGAGGGGCAGCGGCTGGACGCGTGGACGCACAATAAGACGATCCAAAAGGCGGTGGAGAGCTACCGCATCAGCCCGGAGCAGAAAGCGTATCTGAAGGGGCTCAAGAGGAAGTGACGGGTATTCGTGCATGGGAGGCTTTGGAGGCTGTCCGGGGCGCTTGGTGAACTGTGATGGGGGAAGTTTTTGTTTGCTATTTCACAAAGGATATGCTATTGTGCAGTAGAAGAATCACACGCGTCCCCTGACACCAAAACGGCAACCGCTTTCAAGGGCTGCCCTTGCGGTGAAAGAATGGCGGCTTAGGATACCACATATGTATTGATATGTCTGAATTTCCGACCGCAGTATCTTTTTGGGGATACTGCGGTTTTTTATGCCAAAATACAAAAATCGGAGGAAAACAATGAAAAAGAGAGTACTGGCACTGATGATGGCAGCTGTGATGGGCATGTCCCTCGCGGCCTGCGGCGGCAGCACGTCGAGCACATCGGCTGCGCCGGCAGAGACACAGGAAGAGAAGAAGGAAGAAGCTGCGGAGCCCGCTGAGGCAGCGGAAGCTCCTGCGGAGGAGGCAAAAGAGGAACCCGCCGCTGAGGCACCCGCGGAAGCTCCTGCGGGAGAGACGGCAGAAGCTGCGGGAACGGCTGAGGCTGAGCCCGCCGGCGAAGGCATGCGCCTGTTCGTTCTTGCCGGCCCGACCGGCATCGGCGCGATGAACCTCTGGGCAGCTGCTGATGCAGGAGAGACTGCGCAGGCGTATAATATCACGATGACGGGCGCGAACGATGAGATCGTAGCAGCGCTGTCAAAAGGTGAGGCTGATGTCGCCGCGATCGCTACCAATCTGGCATCTACACTGTATAATAAGACAGAGGGCGGAATTTCCGTGCTGGCCGTCAATACACTGGGCGTCCTGAGCATCCTTGCTCCTGCCGGTGTTTCCGCTGAGGAAGTGGCGTCTATCGGGGACCTTAAGGGCAAGACCATCTATTCCCCCGGCCAGGGCGCGAACCCGGAATACATCCTGCGCTATGTGCTGAGCGGAAACGGCATTGATCCCGATGCGGACGTGACGATCCAGTTCGTCGGTGAGGGAAGCGAGCTCCTGTCCGTGTGGCAGAACGATCCCGAAGCGCTGATCATGGCGCCGCAGCCCGTGGCGACAGCTCTCCTGATGCAGAACGAGGGAGCTTCGAAACTGTTTGACATGACGGATGAGTGGGATACTGTCTCCGGTGGAGAGAGCCGCCTGATGATGGGCTGCGTGGTCGCGCGCAAGGCATTCCTCGAGGAGAATCCGGAAGCAGTCAAGACTTTCCTGACCGAGTACCAGGCATCCATCGAGAAGGCCCAGTCCGACGTCGAGGGAACAGCAGCCCTCTGCGAATCCTTCGGCCTGATCCCTAAGGCAGCCATCGCACAGAAAGCGATCCCGCAGTGCGGCCTGACCTTTGTTTCCGGTGAGGAGATGAAGGAGCAGCTGGGCGGCTATCTGCAGGTCATGTTTGACGCGGCGCCGAAGAGCGTCGGCGGAGCCCTTCCGGGAGACGATTTCTACTATTGATTATCTGACAATGATTATCTGACAAAATGAACAGATCTATTCATTCCAAGGCAGTCGCAGCGGCGGCAACAATATTTTGGCTGATCGTGTGGCAGATCGCTGCCACGTTGGTCAATCGCGGTCTTTTGATCCCGATCCCGACGCCGATCAGCACAGCAGCCGCCCTTGGAAGGATTTTGACAGACGCGGAGAGTCTCACAGCGGTGGGGCTCTCCGTTTTGCGCATATTGATAGGGTTTGTGTGCGCTCTTGTGGCGGGGACTGTTTTGGCGGTGCTGAGCGCGCGCTTCGAGCTGTTCCGCGTCCTGACGGCGCCGCTCGTGCAGCTGATCCGCGCGATCCCCGTCGCGTCGTTCACGATCCTGCTCTTTCTGTGGGTCTCCCGCGGGAAGCTGCCGTCGACCATCGCTTTCTTTACGGTGCTGCCCGTCGTCTGGGCCAACGTTGAGAGCGGCATTACGGCGTCGGATAAGGAGCTGATCGAGATGGCCCGCGTCTTCGGCATGAGCGGCGGGCGGATTTTGCGGGAGATCGTTTTACCCGGGATCCGGCCGTATTTTGCCTCGGCAGTGTCCAGCGGGATCGGCTTCGCGTGGAAGTCGGGCGTGGCGGCGGAAGTCATCTGCCGCACGCAGGATTCGCTGGGGAACCTGCTGTGGGCGGGAAAGAGCAGCATCGACTACGACGAGGTCTTCGCGGTGACGCTGCTGATCGTGCTGCTGAGCGTCCTGATCCAGAAGGGGGCGATGCGGCTGTTTAAAGAGGGGGCGAAGGAGAAGGCTGGCGGCGCGGCGTCCGGCGATGGAGCCGGAGCTGTCGCGACCTCTGGGGTAGAGAGCGCTGCTGTCGCGACCTCTGGGGTAGAGAGAACGAAGGAGGACAGGCATGATCGGATTTGAGAACGTCTCCTTCGGATATAAGAGGGGAGCAAATGTGCTTTCCGGCTTTACATTGGCAGTGCCGGACGGCGGGCGGATCTGCCTGTTCGGGAAGTCGGGATGCGGGAAATCGACGGTACTGCGGCTCGCCATGGGGCTGGAAAGGCCTGGGAGCGGCAGGATCATCGGCACGGAAGGACTTGCGGTGTCAGCGGTGTTCCAGGAGGACAGGCTGATCCCGTGGAAGACGGTGCTGGAGAATGTGGCGATGTTTGCGGACGGGGCGGCGGCAGGCGCGTCAGCTGGTATGGCGGCGGCTGCATCAGGGAGCGCGGCAGCAGGTGCAGCAGACGCATCGGAGCGCGCAGCCTACTATCTGCGGGAACTGGGGCTCGGCGACGTGCTGCACAGCCTTCCCGGGGAGCTGTCGGGCGGCATGAAGCGGAGGGTGGCGCTGGCAAGGGCGCTTGCTCACTGTTTTGACCTGCTCGTGTTGGACGAGCCGTTCACCGGGCTGGATGAAGCGGCGAAAAAGAACGCCATCGCGCTGGTGAGGCGCGAGGCGGAGGGAAAGATGCTCCTTATTGCGACGCATGACCTGCAGGAGGCAGAAGCGATCGGGGCGAAGATCATCGCGATGTGAAAAATGACCCCAGAGGTCAGTTTGTGAAAACCACCCCAGAGGTCATTTTTTTGTGCTGACAGGCTTACCCGCGCACAAACGGAGCGCGGTACTGGGCGTTGATCTCGCGGATCTCCTTTTCGCCGTCGATATACGGCTGGTAGATGCTCTCGATTCTCCCGCCGCCGCGGTTGTCGCAGCCGGAGCAGAATTCGCAGTCTATTCCGCAGGACCCCCAAAGCGCCTGATGCACGATCTTGATGCGCTCTTCGCGCGTCGTGTCTTTGATCAGGATCGATTTCATAGGCGTTATTCTCCTTTTTCGGTATCAGATGGTATATAATCACTATATCATATTTTTTGGTTCATAATCACGTAATCGGACATATTGCCGCAAAAACCGGCTTTCTGAAGATCTCTGAAGAACTCTGAAGAACTGCCGGGAAAGGAGCTGTAAAATGTATACCTGTGCCGATTGTGCCGCAAAACCCTGCAGAAGCCACAAACTGGATGAGCTGCCCCGGAACTGCCCTACGGCGGAGTATTCGGAGGAGGAGAATCTGAACCGCTACTCCGAGGAGGAGCGGGAGATGGCATACTGTTCCGCGAGAGTGGAAGGCGATTTTTATTGCCAGATCACCAGGGTGGAAGAGATCATGGAATACGCCCTGCGGATGGGGTATAAGCATCTTGGCGTGGCGTTCTGCGTTGGTCTGTCCAGGGAAGCGGCGGCTTTTGTTAAGATCCTTCGTGCGAACCACTTTGTTGTGGATTCTGTGTGCTGCAAGAACGGGTCTGTTCCCAAGAGTTTGCTGGGAATCACGAGAGAGCAGCAGGCGCATCCCGAGAGGGAGGTCGAGGCGATGTGCAATCCCGCGGCGCAGGCAGAGCTTTTGGAGAAGGCAGGATGCCAGATGGCGGTGATCCTGGGGCTGTGTGTCGGTCACGACACTCTCTTTATCAGGCATTGCAGTATGCCGTGCACTGTTTTGGCAGTGAAGGACCGGGTGCTGGCGCACAATCCGATCGGCGCGCTCTACATGTCGGAGGGCTATATGAAGGAGCGGCTGTATGGCTATGTTGACAGGCGTGAAAAATGACCCCAGCGTGAAAAATGACCCCAGAGGTCGTTTTTAGACACGTGTTGCAAAACGACCCCAGAGGTCGGTTTTCTGGTTTCGAGGAGAAATGAGATGAGTAAGAACAATCCGTCGTATCTGTACAACCCTGAACTTTGTCCCTGCCCCAAGGCGGTGAAGACGAACTGCCCGAGATTCCGCAATTGCGAGGCGTGCATTGCGAATCACAGGGTCGAAGGCAATCCCCAGCAGACCGCCTGCGAGAAGATGGCGACGCTGATCGTGTATTATTCGCTGGAGGGCAACACCGACTTTGTCGCGAAGAAGGTCGCGGAGGCCTTGGGATACGAAACCCTGCGGCTCGTCCCGGTCAAAAAATACTACAAAGGAGGATTCCTCAAGTTCCTGATCGGCGGATTCGACGCGGTGAAGGAGAGGACGCCGGCGCTGAAGCCGTATGAATTCCATGCGGAGAACTATGCGCGTGTGATCTTTGGCTTCCCTGTGTGGGCAGGCAATGTGACGCCGCCGGTCCGCACATTCATCAAAGAAAATGACCTGTCGGGACTGAAGATCGCGGCATTTGCGTGCCAGGGCGGTTCCGGCGCGGATAAAGCGTTTGGGAAGCTGAAAGAGGCGCTTGGGATCGGCGCGCTTGAGGCGGAGCTGGTCCTGAACGATCCGAAGTCGAAGCCCAGCAAAGAGGATGACAAGCAGATTCAGGAATTCTGCGCGAAACTGAAGGACGGGCTGCGGTGA
>CACXMK010000096.1 GCA_902768735.1 uncultured Lachnospiraceae bacterium
TTCTAATCCGATCGCAGACCAGCAAAGACTCTGGGATATGATCGTTTTCTGTTATCTCCTTGGAAATACAGATGCACATATCAAGAACTTTTCTCTTCTTTATGGAAAAGATCTCCGCAGTATACGTCTTGCTCCGGCATACGACATGGTCAGTACGACTGTTTATGAAAGCAGTACAAGAGAAATGGCTTTCTCAATCGGGAGTGCATTGTCGATTGATGATATAACTGAGAACTCGTTTATAGAAGCTTCTGAAGAAGTACATTTGGGAAAGAGGTTTGCAGTCGGCAGATATCATTATATCTGCAATCATTTCAGGGAGGCTTTGAGGGATGCAGCTGCCGAACTATCGGAAGCAGGCTTTTCAAGGGCGAAAGAGATGGAAGACAGAATACTGAGAGCGGGAGGCTATGCGAAGCTTTGAAAACAGGGGACGGTCCTTTTGTTTCCGTCCCCATGTTTCCGCATTGAGGAAGTACTCGTCAGTCCCTTGACGTTTGCGGGTGTCGGAAAGACGATAGTGGCCGCATTTGATTACAAGCGGTTAAGTGAAGAGCGGGGGAAAGAAGGAAAGACTGCAATGTCACGAGTTATAACCGGACAAATTCTGCTAATATTGTGCAGCGCTGTGTATCTGATTTGGTGGTACCGCGGATTCCGGCCCGGCATTACCGTAAACCGGATCGGTGGGGTGAACGGTGTATTGCTGCTGGTCACAGCGGCACTAGGGATTTTCGGTGTATTTTTTAGTCTTACACCGATGCAGGCGATCAGGGAGCCGGCCGTCAGCCGCAGCGGTATCGTGATAGCCGGAGTCGCTTCTTACTTTTTGCTTCTATTCATCACTAAGATCGTCTTCCACAGGGTTGTGACAACGGAACTGATCCTGATTGTCGGATGGACAATGCTGGAACTGGTGGTCGCGGACAATCTGTACGCGGCAGGCGCCTTGAGTGGCAGCAGTCTTTTGACAGTGTGTGCTGTATTAGAGGCTGCGTTCCTGATCAGCATTGTTCTGTATGTGGCGTATTATCGAATGGAGGAGATGAAGGCTTTCTATGCAGCAATGGTTCCGCTGGTGACGGAAGCCGCAGCAATGATGATGCTGACGGGGATTGTGTTGGGAGAATGGTTGTTCACAGATGCAACCGGCCGTTCAATGTTTTGCTAAATAAGGAAGGACGATATGGGGATCAAAATAGAGACCGTACAGACAGACACATTTTCAATGGACTTCTTCCGCTTTGGAAAAGGGGAAAGGACGCTCGTCATTCTTCCCGGACTGAGCGTGCAAAGTGTGATGGGCCTTGCGGACGCCGTTGCATCTGCTTATCAGAACATGGCAGAAACGTTTACCATTTACCTGTTTGACAGGCGCAGGGACCTGCCGCCGGTGTATTCCGTGCAGGATATGGCGCGCGATACGGCAGCGGCTTTCAAGGCACTCGGCCTTAGGGACGTCTGCCTGTTCGGCGCATCGCAGGGAGGCATGATCGCGATGGTGCTCGCGATCGAGTATCCCGAACTCGTGGGGAGGATGGCCCTGGGATCGACTTCTTCCCATGTGAAAGCGTCCCAATTCCGGGTGATCGAAGGATGGATCGACCTCGCAAAGCGCGGCGACAAAGAGGGACTGTATCTGGCTTTTGGCAGGGAGGTCTATCCGCCGGCAGTATTTGAGGCATATCGGGAATCGCTGATCGCTGCGGCAGCTACGGTGACGGATGCCGATCTGGAGCGGTTCATCATCCTCGCCGAGGGGACGAGGGATTTCAACGTGACGGACGAACTGGCGAAAATCCGGTGCCCGGTCCTTGCGATCGGCGTGTTCGAGGACCAGGTACTGGATTCGGACGCGACCATGGAGATCGCGGAGAAACTGGATTTCAGGGCGGACTTCAGGCTCTACCTGTACACGGGGTTCGGACATGCTGCTTTTGATACGGCGCCGGATTATCGGGAGAAGCTGGTGCGGTTTTTCTCGCGGCGAATAATCAGAAATATCGTATTTGACATGGTGGGCGTACTGATGCTGTTCGACACAGAGTCGTATATCGAAGAGCACCATTTGTCTGAGGCAGATGTGGCTATCCTCAGAAAAGAAGTCTTTCGCTCCCTGGAATGGGCGAGGCAGGACAGAGGCTCCATTTCTACGCAGGAGGCTGAGCGGCGCATATGCGACAGAGTGCCGCCGCACCTGTGTTTTGCCGTACATGATCTGCTCTACCGGGAAGGCAGGAAAATCGTTCCGATCGATGGAATGCGGGAGCTGCTGCAGGATTTAAAGGACAGGGGATTTCACATATTTGTTCTCTCAAATACGTGCGTGCATTGGCGCAGTTTCTGGGAAGAAATCCCAGGCCATGAGCTGTTCGAGGATGTCCTGATCAGCGCGGAAGTCGGCCTGGTCAAGCCGCAGCCGGAAATCTTCCGGCTGGCGTGTGAGAGATTTGGGATCAGCGCAGGCGAATCCGTTTTCATTGATGATTCCCCGGCCAACGCGGAGGCGGCATATTACGTCGGCATGCGGGCAGTGGTGTTTCATGGTGATACGACGGAACTGCGGCGGGAGCTGGAGGCGGTCATACATGAAATGTGAATGGGTCGATCCGCTGCATACGTTACTAAGAACAGAAAGCGCTAGGAGTGCTGCCTATGAAAAAAGAGAATCTCCTGAAAATCACAGATCTTCGTCATGAACTGCACATGTATCCGGAGTTATCCATGCAGGAGAGGGAGACGGCTGAGCGGATCAGGACGTTTTTACAGGATAACACGCATTTCCGGATCGTTGACAGAGGAGACTGGTTTTACGCATTGAAGGAGGGGAGAAACCCTGGGCAAAAAATTGCGTTCCGGGCGGATATGGATGCTCTGCCGATCGCGGAAGAGGATGATCTGTGCTATCACTCGAGGAATGCCGGCGTTTCCCACAAATGCGGTCATGATGGTCATTGCGCGGCGCTGTGCGGACTTGCCCTGGAACTGGACGGAATAGAGACCGATTCGGATATATACCTTCTATTCCAGCCGGGGGAGGAGACCGGGAGCGGGGCGCTTTTTTGCCGGGAATTGATCCGTGAAGAGGGCATCACGCAGGTATTCGCCTTTCACAACCTGGGCGGTTACCCGGAGGAGAGTATCGTATACCGCCGCGGGCTTACGCAGCCGGCATCGGAAGGCCTTCGGATCTCATTTGAAGGGAAGGCGTCCCATGCCAGCGCTCCGGAAGAGGGAAGGAACCCTTCCGGTGTGATCGCGCGGGTCATACTCAGGGCTGAGGAATTGGCCAAAGACCAGTCTGACGGAATGCTGCTCTGCACGATTACCGGTGTCAGTCTGGGAACGGGGGACTTTGGAATCTCACCCGGTGACGGGGAGATCAGCATGACCCTCCGCGCCGAAAAAGAGGACAGGATGAAAAATCTGGAGCGGCAGATCATCAGCTTTGCGGAAGAGGAGGCGAAAAGGATTGGCCTCCGGACCGGATGCTCCATTCACGATTATTTCCCGGAGACCAGGAATGATGAGCAGAGTCTTGAGGCAGTCATCCGTGCTGCGTCTGATCTGGGCATGAACATCATTCCCATGGAGGACATGTGGAGAGCCTCTGAAGACTTCGGCTGGTATCTGAAAGAATGCCCGGGCGCGATCCTATACATAGGCA
Organism: uncultured Lachnospiraceae bacterium; assembly: GCA_902768735.1. Lineage (GTDB taxonomy): Bacteria > Bacillota > Clostridia > Lachnospirales > Lachnospiraceae > CAG-791. The sequence continues at coordinate 3,668 of CACXMK010000096.1, forward strand.
ATGGAGAGGACTATCCTCCGCTGCATACTGTCGGATACGACTTCAACGACAGGATACTGGAGAACGCTGTAGATCTATTTGCAGCACTTACATAGAGCTATGAAACCCAAGTTCATTAGAATCTGCTCAGGCGGGAACAGGCTGGGAGACAATGATGTTGTTGGGGACGGTTCTCAGTGTCAGTTTTTTTGCGGAGGATTGGGATGACAAAGAGAACCGTCCCCGGTGACATCATGAGCTCCGCTACCGACACACAAAGGAAGGTATAAAATGATAAATCCAGATAATGTAGCAGACTACGCAAAACAAAAAGAAAATGAGAATTACAGATTCCGCATATTTCTTAAGAACAACGCGGATCCTAAAAAACTGGATGAACAGTTTCTGGAGCTGCATCGAGAACTGTTTCCATCATATGACTGCAGCCAATGCCGCAACTGCTGCAAAGAGTATCACGGCACCATACCGGAAGAAGACATTAGCAAAGATGCCGCGTTTCTGGGGATGGAGGATGACACGTTTGTCGAGAAGTACTTGAAGTACAATCGGTCGGAAGGGTATTACGAGACAATTCATTGCCCGTGTGATTTCCTGGATCAAAATACCGGTGACTGTGTTTTGGCAGAATGCAAACCGGAGAATTGCAGGAAGTATCCATACACGGACCAGCCCGACCGATGGGGAAGTTTGTATGGGATCATTGATTCTGCGGGTGTTTGTCCGGTCGTTTATGAGATGCTGGAACGGTTAAAAAGAGAGTATCATTTTGGGCCGAGGGCGGGCAGGAGAGTATATCCCAATGATCCGTGTCCCTGTGGCTCCGGGAAGAAATACAAACAGTGTTGCGGTAGGTATAGATAATCAAAAGAAAGTATGCGCAATAAGAAAAGAATTCTGTTGGTCATCGGTGCCGTTCTCTTTTAGGGCGCAGCGGTCAGCTTCGGGGTCAGCCGGTGGCATTGGCGGCTGGGAGGATCGGTGATGGATGGACCGGGCGACTTTTACGCCAAAACATACAGGATGTATAGGCTTTTTCTTCGGCTTGCGAAAGGGCTGTTAGCGGCCGGGGCGGGGGCTGTTGTGGTGTCAGTGTTTTGGCACAGACGCTAGAGAGTGTTAGCGGCGGGAGATAGGAGAACGGGGGGAATATACAGGTTTTTGGCACAAAGAAAAGCAGCGATACGAGGAAAGCGGAGCGCTATTTCAAAGAGCGCGGAATCAAGCTCCAATTCGTAGACCTTAAGGAAAAGGGCTTGAGCAAAGGCGAATTTCAGTCCGTGCTGCAGGCGGTCGGTGGGCTGGAAGCTATGATTGATCAGAACTGCAAAGACAAGGATCTTCTGGCGCTGATCAAATACATTGCGGAGGAAGACAAGGCGCAGAAGGTGTTTAAACTTGTGAAAGGGAGTATGAAATGATAACTGCGAAACCAACGGAACATCTTACCGGAATCCTTTTGGAAGGCGAATTTAATGATTTCTACGAACTGGTAGATAGTATTTATCGAATAACTGGCTTGGAAGATGACTATAAAGACATGTACTGGAGTGTAAAGAACCGATTGTTGGGCTTGTGCTATGAGGTAAGACATGCATATCAGGGAGACAGAAATGTTAAACTGGTCGACAACGGCGTACATGATGAAATGATGAAATGGCACTCGATGGTTATGCCGAAGCAGAATGTCCATTTTTCAGTAGAAGTGCTGTTTCCTGAGGCGTTATTTGTTGCCTTTGCTGTTCCGGAAATCTACTTTGTCTCATCGATTTATTATGGAGAAAATGCAAGGAGACTTCAGGAGAGGGAAGAGAATACTAGAAAGCATGTTGATGCTTTTGCAGACTATTACAAAGATAAGGCAATTCTGGACCTTCTTGTAAGCGCTATATATGCTGCATTTGCCGAAGTCGTCGGGGATGAGGAATTTGAGAAATTAATGCGCTCAAAAGAGCGTTTGTATGGGAAACAATATCAATACTATGCGACGCAATATGTTGACAAATGCAACATCGAGTACTTAAAGGCAGATCCGGAAAAAAGGAAAGGTAAGCTGAGGAATATCGCAAAGCGACTGGTTAAAAAACCGGATGCCTACAACAGGATGCTGAGCGATCTTAAGTATGTTGCAGCAGAATACGGCTGTAGCATACATGAACTGCGTGATCCGAAGCTGGAATATCCGGAAGAAATCGAGTGGTGACACTGGGACATGTGAACCAAAGGGCCTCCTGACTCAGTCGAATTAATGGTGCCTGACACCAACGTGGTCAACCGACCGTCAACTTAGGACTATTATACTCTGAGACAGAAAAAAGTGCATAACGAACCAGACGTATAAACGGTTT
>CACXMK010000097.1 GCA_902768735.1 uncultured Lachnospiraceae bacterium
CACTAAGCCGGAGCCGTATCAGCAGGCAATGGAAATCCCGGTCCTAAAGACCAGGAAGCCCCGTATCGAGCTCTGCTCGCTCGGGGAGGCATCACGAAGGCATTTGTCGGAACGCTGACGGACGCTGCACCATTGCCCGGCGCGGTCACTATTCTGATCCTTGTGGCGGTATTCCTCCTCCTGTCGTTCTTCACGCACCTGCAGCAGTATAAGACGACCTACGGCCTTGTTTACCGGGAAGTCAAAATAGTGCGCTTGTCGCTGGCAGAGCGCCTTCGTAAGCTCCCCTTAGGGTACTTCAGCAAGCGGGACCTCGCCGACCTCATCGAGACCCTCATGGGAGATGTGAACCGGCTGGAGCATGTCTGGTCCCACTGCCTGGGCTATCTCTACGGCTCCTTTATTTCAACGGCTGTCATTGCCGTCATGCTCCTTGCTTACAACTGGAAACTGGCGATCGCATGCCTGTGGGCTGTTCCGGTAGCCTTTATCCTCCTTTTCGGAAGCCGGAAGTTTTCCCGTAAGAATTCGGAGATTACCAAGGCGGCGGCTGTTCAGGTCGCTGACGGGATCCAGGAGACCCTGGAAAACATCAGGGAGATCAGGGCGACCAACCAGGAAGACCGCTTTCTGAATGCGCTGAGCGATAAGATCGACGATCACGAAGCCAAAATGATCCATGTGGAACTCGTGAACGGGATCTTCGTCAACGCTGCAAGCGTCATAATGCGACTGGGTGTAGCGACCACGATCCTTGCCGGAACGCGTATGATCCTTGCGGGCGAGATCGATTTCATGATGCTCTTCATGTATCTCATGGTGATCACCCGCATTTACGCGCCGTTCGATCAGGCGCTGGCACTGATCTCCGAGATGTTCCTCTCCGAGGTCTGCGCGAACCGCCTCAATGAGATCGAGGATGCGAGGACAGCGGAGGGAAGTGAAGACTTCCGTCCGGATGGACATGACATTGTGTTTGAAAATGTCGGTTTCGGCTACGATGACAAACAGGTGCTGGACGGCGTCAGCTTCACCGCGAAAGAGGGTGAAGTCACGGCCCTGGTCGGTCCTTCCGGCTCCGGAAAGAGTACGTGCACGAGGCTCGCCGCCCGCCTCTGGGACAATGACAGCGGAGCGATCAAAGTCGGCGGCGTCGACATTAAGACCATCGATCCCGAAACGCTCCTGACGGACTATTCCATGGTGTTCCAGGATGTGGTGCTCTTTGATGACACCGTGATGGAGAATATCCGGCTCGGAAAGCACGGCGCGACGGATGAGGAAGTACGGGCGGCCGCAAGAGCAGCCAACTGCGACGAGTTCGTGGAAAAACTGCCGCAGGGGTACAATACGCCGATCGGTGAGAACGGAGCTAAACTCTCGGGGGGCGAGCGCCAGCGCATCTCCATCGCCCGCGCGCTGCTCAAGGACGCGCCGATCGTACTGCTGGATGAGGCAACGGCTTCCCTCGATGTGGAGAACGAGACCAAGGTACAGGGCGCTCTGTCCCGTCTGCTCGCGGGCAAGACCGTGCTGGTCATCGCGCACCGGATGCGTACCGTTGAAGCAGCGGACAAGATCGTGGTCCTCGCTGACGGAAAAGTTGCCGAACAGGGTTCGCCGGATGAACTGTTCGCACGTGAAAACAGCATGTTCCGCCGTATGGCTGAGCTGCAGAGCACCAGCGCGGGCTGGTCAATTAAAGATAATCTTGGATTGTCCGGAGCAGAATAAAACGGATAGAATAGTGATTGGAGGAATCCGATTACCTATTATTCTGAAGAAGGAGCGATCATGAAAAGAAATCCGGCATTGATACTTGCAATCCTAATTATGTCACTTACAGCTTGCGGGGGAGCCTCCAAAGGCCAAGAACAATCACAGCCTGCAGAAACGGCGGTCCAAATAGAAGCTGAGCCGACCGAAGCGGAGGATCAGACAGAAGCGCCTCCGGCTGAAACGGAGGATCAGGCAGAAGCGCAGCAAGAAGAAGCAGACGCGGAACATGCGGAATCGATTCCCTATTGGACGGAGGGGTCTGCTGTCGCTGACTCCATTATTTCCTATGTGGAAGCGGTAACGGAGGAGACTTCCGAAAGTTATGTGGCGCCGGAAGAACGGATCGCTATTTTCGATTTTGACGGAACGCTGTACGGAGAGAGATATCCCACCTACTTCGACACATGTCTGTTCATACATAGGGCGCTGCACGACGAGAATTTTACGGCGCCGGAGGAGATCAGGGAGTATGCATCGGCAATGGAGGCAGCCCTTTATAACTATCTGCCGGAACCTGATTCCGACAAGTCCACGGCGCAGTGTGCCGCCGAATGCTTTAAAGGAATGACGGTGGAGGAGTACCGCGAGTATGTCAGGAACTATATGTCGACTCCGATATTCGGATTTGAGGGGATGACTTATGGCGAGGGATTCTACAAGCCGATGACGGCATTAGTGCAGTATCTTTCGGAAAACGGGTTTACCGTTTTCATCAGCAGCGGTTCCGAGCGCGCAATGGTGCGCGAACTGATCAAGGGAACCCTCGACGAATGGATCCCTTCCGACCGCGTGATCGGCAGTACGTTTTCGCTCATCGCCTCCGGGCAGGGCAGCAAAGCCGGCCGCAAATACACGATCACAGCGGATGACAGGATCCTGATGGAAGGGAATCTTTTGACCAAAAACCAGAATACAAATAAAGTATTCTCGATTATTGACGAGATCGGCCAGTGCCCTGTTCTTGTCTTCGGAAACAGTTCAGGCGATCTGGCGATGGCCCAGTATGTGCTGCAGCACGGAGGAAAAGGATACATGCTTCTCTGCGATGACCTGGAGCGCGATTACGGGAGTCTGGAAGCAGCAGATAAGTTTGCGGATTCCTGTGAAAAGATGGGGCTTGAGACAGTCTCCATGAAGAACGACTTCGCCACCATTTACGGTGACAATGCCGTGAAGGTGGAAGAGTCTTTGGAAACGCAGGAAACACCGGCTCAAACGCAGGAAGCGCCGGCGGATTCCGAAGAGCAGACGGAAGAACAGGAGTTGGAGCCTGCTGCGTAGTTCGACCCGAATGGTCGTCAAGCCGGCCTTTGACCGGAATTCCTGCTGTATCCCCGTAATACCAATCATCTCCGACCTTGTTCCATCCGGGCTCGTAGAGCGGATACTCTATTTCAAGGAGCATCCGCTCTATGAGCCCGGATCCTCATCTGCGTCCCGCGTCCGGGCCCTTCGCCTCCCATAATCTCAGGCAGCGCTTCATTGCACATAGAATCGGGCTATACTATCATAAATTGACATTTTTGAGCTTAGACTACGTGCAACGATCGTTTTTCCTGCTTCAGAGCAGTACAAAAGAAAGGTGAGGTTTTATGGAATTTGTTATGATTGAGACCGGATGGATGTCGGTCATTCCTCCTGTTCTGGCGATCACGCTGGCACTTATTACGAAAGAGGTGTATTCCTCGTTGTTCATTGGCCGGTTCCGTTTACGGGGACCACTGCTCGCCGATCTCGGATACGACGATCCTGGCGTCGACCGGTGCGGAATGCCAGCATATCAAGCACGTCGAGACGCAGCTTCCGTATGCGACTCTTGTCGCGGTTGTCTGTGCTGTGGGCTACCTCATCTCGGGCTTTACACGCACGCCGTGGATCTCGATCGTGGTCGGGATCGCGCTGCTCATCGCCGCGGTGACCGTGCTCAGCGGCAGGAAGGCGGAGTAAGGAAGGAGAGCATCGAAAACATCTATTTTCATTCGTCTGACAAAGAGCACTCACAGGTAAAATAGCGATATAATATCCGTTAAGGAGGAAAACAATATGCACAATAAGAGAATTATCTGCATGGGATTATCACTGGTCATGACGGCCACCGCTCTGCTGGGCTGCGGCGGTTCCACGGGAGCCGCGACCGCATCCGAGCCGCAGGCAGCGGAAGCGCAGACGGAAGGCGCGGAAGCTGCGGAAGAGAACGCGGAAGCCGCGGACGCTGCCGGGGCACAGGACGAAGCGCCGGAAGGAACAGCGGCCGATAATACAGCTGCTGCTGCAGCCGGTGAAGAGATCGCGCCGGAAGACATCAGCGTCACATGGGAGGACAGCCATGTATACGGTGGGCTGACGCTCGGAAGATACGACACGGTCACCACTTACGGGGTGAAGGGCTATGAAGATGTCCCCTTTATCAGGGTGTCCGATTATATGAATTTCATCTGTGACGGAAAGCAGAGATCGGTCATGGAGAACGGGGTCATGAGGATCTCCATAAACGGAGCGGAAATCACGATCGATCCGGCCGCGGATACGATTACGATCGATGAACCTGCAAAATACAGATCGAGTGGCTTTATCGACGGCGCCATCGTCGATAAGGAGGAGTACAATATTGTCACTCCTTCCGTAAAGAATAAGTCCTCGCAGACAGATGCGGCTCCCATGACCGTCTCCCTGAAAGAGTACCATATGCCGGTCGTTGCCTATGAGGATGATATCCTGATGCCTTTCCTGGCGCTTCAGAATTCTCTTGGCAGTATCAGGCAGTGCAATTTCTGGGGGTATAACGGCAAGGACTACTACAATATTTTCCTTGCGGACAAATTTACGAGCGACGTAGAACACGCCGCTTCCAAGGAAAGCCCTTATTACAAAGCGATCTATTCCGGTCCTTTCAGCGAGAAGAGCGAGACGACCCAGGCTTACGCGGACTACGGATACTATTCGATCTGCCTGCTGCTGGATCTGACTTTTGGCCACAAGGAAGAGAAGAACATCACGACATTTGACGAATACTTCACCAGGCTGAACGCCAAAAAGTCGATGTGTTCCACCGATCCCGGCGCTGCTCTGACATCGGAAGTCGTGCTATTCAACTACCTCTTTGACTCCGGCCACGACACCATGTTCAGCTACGACACCGTATTCGGTAAAGTTGATCCGGATCAGGCGGCAGTCGGTGAACTTGCAGAGGACATCAAGAATTCCGAGGAAGGGGAGGGACTCTTTGATCAGGCAAGTGATACGGCTGCGGCTGTGCAGGAAGACCCGGAAGCCTCGCCGTACGACGTTATTATGGGCGCCCTGCTCGAGAAAGGATTCAATATACCTGAGGTTGCTCCTCTGTTGGCCTGGGACCTTTTCTTCGGCAAGATGAAACCCAAGGATTACGGAACCAGAAGGCTGGATTACGCCGGTGATACGGCGGTGATCTATTTCGAGAGCTTCGAAGATGACTCGACGACAAGAAACCCGTCTTACTATCTGGATGCTCCCAATGAGGATGATGATGCAACGAGCAACTTCGCTTTCTTCTACCACTGCTTTGAGGATATTAAGCAGCACAATGAAGTTAAGAATGTCGTGATCAACCTCGCTACAAACGGCGGCGGAGCCGCGACCGGACTGGTCACCATTCTGGGATTCCTCTCTGAGGACGGTGAAGTGACAATTACGGACCGCGATCTCGTGGCAGGGAACTACAGGGAAGAGTGCTATCACGTCGACACCAATCTCGACGGCATCGCTGACGACCAGGATGGTTACGGCGGACAGTATGATTTCTATATTATGTGCAGCGGCACTTCTTATTCCTGCGCGAACGCGCTGCCTTACTTCGCGCAGCAGGAGGGACTCGCCAAGATCATTGGCACGAACCCCGGAGGCGGCGACTGTGTCGTGGCGACTTTCATTGACGCTTACGGACGCTGCGGCGTGTGTTCCGGATTCCTCAAACTCGGGAAAGAGGAAGTGAACGGGTTCGTCTCCGATGAGAAGGCGACGACCGTCGACTTGAACATGATGCCTTCACTTCTGGATGTGGCCAACGTTCCGTGGTTCGATGCGGAGGGGATCGCTGATGCCGTTCATCAGTACCAGGACGGCGCGACCGAGATCACTTACGGCGACAAAGGCGAAATGGTCGCAGACATTCTCGGGCTCCTTTTTGAGCAGATGGCAGGCGCTGCGGAAGAGAGCATGGAAGGCGGCACGGGTGCCGGCGCGGAAGTGACAGC
>CACXMK010000098.1 GCA_902768735.1 uncultured Lachnospiraceae bacterium
GATATTGCCCGCGCTGTCCTTTACATTGTAGGTCACGGTATTCACATTGCGCTCTGCAGCGACGCTGATATGCCCGGCCTTGACAGTAAAGGTCAGCATGCCGTTATAGCGCGAGCTGTAGATATTACAGGTTTTCTTGAGGTTGTTGATCGGCGTATTTACCCAAGCGCCGCCGAAGGAAGTCGGACTGTCGTTGATCCAGTTGTAGAAAGCAAAAGAGGGATTTACTTTCTTGACGAAAGAAGCCGTATTGCTGGTGTAGCCGCCGTGGTGACTGAACTTATAGATATCGGCTTTGATGTTGATGCCGCTGTTTACGATTGCGTTTTCCGTCTCCTTCTCGATATCGCCGCAGGTCAGATAAGAGACTGTGCCGGAAGTGACTTTTGCCACCAGGGAATTGTTGTTGATATAGTGGGTGTCATATGTGTTGCTCTTATAGGTACAGCCCCAGAGGATGTTGACCTTTGCATTGCCCACGGTAAACGAGGATCCCTTCTTGAGATACACGATCGAGACGCCGGTATCGTTCGCCGCTTTTACGATCGCGTTGTATCCGTACAGGAGTTCCTTGCAGTAATTGGTCTTGGCCGCGCCTGTCTTGAGGTACGCGGGATCCGGCAGATAGACCTTGCTCACATTGAACCTTGCGTCATACATGATCGTCGAGAACTGATGCATGTGGTCGTAGTGGTAGTGGGAGAGATACAGATCGAACGTGTAGAAATGATGGTCGTTCAGATAGTTGATCAGTGTATCGTACGTGTCCCTGAGGCATGTGTCCATCAGGAGATTCTTTCCGCCGCTGGAAAGCATGGTGCAGTCTCCCCATACGTTCGCGTGACCGTAGTCGATCGGAGTGATCTGCATGTTTCCGTTCGCTGCTTCCGCGCGCACAGAGGGCGTCAGAGACGCGATGGAAAGAAATATTCCGAGGAGAAAGAGTAGGAGAATGCTTCGGGCCGATCGTTTAGACCGGTAGTGAGAATGTGTGATTGAGTACATATGTTACCCCTGTCTGCCCCCTGCTGATAAAACGGTCAGGGGGATCCTGATCCATAAATCTTCTGTTTCAAGACTAGAATAACATATGTTTACAGAAATGTTAACTAAAAATTAATAAATAAATACAAAAATGAAGAAAATAATAAAAGATTTACGTATTATGACGCAAATTTTCTTTTAATAATGCCACAGACATACAGTAAACCACCGCAGACAAGGAAAACATCTCCCGCGATCATGAGCGCATGCTGATAGACGGAAGCGTTTCCTGCGATCTCAAAGATTCCCCTGAGAAGACTGCTCACTGTGACAGCAGCTGTTCCTGTGTGCCAAAACAGTGAGGAGAGGAGGCTGGGTCCCGGGATCTTATGCAGGAAAAGACAAGCAAAGGAAGGGACCGCGCACAAAAGGAGGGGCCACGCAAAGAGAAACGTCATATAAGGGGAGCTGACACCATGAGAGAACTGGCTGTAGATCGAGGAGAATATGAGGCAGAAGAGTGAGCAGAGCGCAGTGATGATTCCTGTTCTTCTGAGCTCCGCCGTGTCTTTTTTACTTTCCAATATAGACAATGTCGCTGACACTCCTTTCCTGGATCGCTTTCCCGTACGTTGTCGGGTTATTTAAAACTTTGCCGTTAAACCACATGGTCGATGAACCGCCGCCGTCCAGATTGTAAGCGGTGATACAGCCCAGATCCTTCATCAGTTTCGCGAGATCATACAAGGACAGACCGATACTCTCTTCCGTGCGTCCGTCGGAAACGACGAACAGATAATGCAGGGGTGAGAGAAGGCCGATCGCCGTGCGGGGATTCGTGACCTGTGCGCGTTTTACCTCGTCGTTTTCATCGACACTGATCTCCCCGTCTATGACAAGACCGGGACCAAAGGAAAAGATATCTGTGGCGCCTGCGTCGCGAAGTTCTTCTGCAGTCACATCCGTCTCCTTCACAATTTCAAGAGAACCGTCCTCATACAGCACCAGATCTTCCTGATCCTCATCCCGGAAGGAAGAGCGGTAGAGATAGCCGTTCCGCATAACATAACCGGTAGCTCTGAAACCGTAATAGTCGCCGTTCACTGCGAAGATCGCGCCGCTCCGCTCGGCGATCTCTGAGGTGGGCTCCGTGACGTTCCTCGCGAATACGCCTCCGGCGAGCGCTGTTCTGATAGAGGAGGGATCCAGAAGAGAAACATCCGCAATATAGACATCGGTATCCAGCAAGCGCATCGTGCTGATCCCGATTGAGATCATACCGTCATTGTAAGAGTTTTCGGTGATGACGGGCTCAGCCGGTATCACAAGAGGCTCTCCTTCCTCGTCAAACACCTCATCATCCGGAAGACTGCCATCCAGCGGGTCGGCAGCCAGCGGGTCGGTAACCAGCGGGTCGGGAATATCTTGAGGATCCGATCCGTCTGCGGCCTGCGTTTCAAAGGAGGTACTTCCTGTGATCTGAGGCGCGGCGACGATGTCGTTCGGGATCACGAAAGCGTCAAGAAGAGCCCAGGCAGCCCATATCGTTATGACCGCGGTGCTTACGATCCGCCACCGGCGGCGGAGACGGTCGGGAGATCCGGGAGTAAAAAAGGCACTCTTATAGATCAGAAAGGAATCCCTGACCGGGCGGAAGTGGGACCCTTTGTTGCCGCCTTCGTAAACGGTCTCGATGGAGATCATGAGAAGCGGCGCTTTTTTGACTGCTTTGATCAGGAAGTTCATCTCGTAATCGTAGCGGTCGCCCTCTGTACTAAGCGCAAGCGGAAGCAGAGAAGAAGGAATGCCACGAAGACCGGTCTGTGTGTCGCGGCAGGTCACACCTGTTAACACTTTAAAGAAGGCCGAAGTGATCCTGTTGCCAAGGGCGCTTTTTACAGGGACGGTTTTTCCTGAAAAGTCACGGGTACCGAGAACGAGACGGTCCGGGTGAGAGTTCATCGCTTCAGCGATCTTAGCGATGTCATGCGGAAGATGCTGTCCGTCAGCATCCGCGGTAATGACCCCGATCTCTTCTCCGAACTGCCGGACCGCCTTCTCCATTCCCGTTCTGAGAGCCGCTCCTTTTCCGAGATTGTAATCATGGTGAGCGACGACGCATCCGCGTTTTTCGGCGCACATAAATACGGGGGCATACTCCTGCCCCCCGCCGTCGTCCGTGACAACGATTTTCGAAAAGCCGAGGGACCGCAGGTCATCGATCAGGCGGATCAGCTTCTGATCCGGTTTATAGGCAGGTATACAGATCACAATTTCCATAATCACCACCAGAATGCAGGTTGCTTTTCAGAGATACGGACGTGTCGTACCGGCTGTCAGCCGGAAGCAGAGACGCCGTTCGGAATTTCATTATAGCGTATTTACCGGTTCAGAGGATTAAAAGAAAGTCAAAATAGAGTGACAATTTTGTGAAGTCCTTTATTCTCAGGATATCTTTTGCTATAATACAATGATGAATTTGTATTCGGAAAGGAAAAGGTTCATTCTATGAATTTTGGCAGAAGAGGAATACGCAACAGACAGGACTATCTTGCTTCGAAGAGCCGCAAAAGGATGAAAAAGATCCTTCTTGGCGTCGCCCATCTCCTTTTAGTAGGCATCATCGGGCTCGGCGTTGCAGGCATATGCCTGGGCCTCGGCGTTTTTCGGGGCGTGATCGACAGCGCTCCCAACCAGACCGTCATCGATGTCAGTCCAAAGGGATTCTCTTCCTTTGTATATGACGCTGATAAGAACCAGGTGGCCAAGCTTGTCTCGGCTGACTCCAACAGGATCCCGGTCTCGGGCGATATGATCACGGACGATCTGGCCCACGCGTTTGTGGCAATCGAGGACGAGAGATTTTATGAACACAAGGGAATCGACGCCCCCGGCATCCTGCGTGCGGCTGTGATCGGTCTTACGAGCGGTGGACACTTTTCGGAAGGCGCAAGTACGATCACGCAGCAGCTGATCAAGAACAACGTGTTTACGACGTGGACGAATGAAACAACGGTAGAGAGGATCAAGAGAAAGCTGCAGGAGCAGTACCTTGCGATCGAACTTGAGAAGACGATGAGCAAAGACACGATCCTTCTCAATTATCTCAACACGATCAACCTGGGACATGGCACGCTTGGCGTTGAAGCTGCATCGCAGCGGTATTTTGACAAACACTGCAACGAACTGTCGGTCTCCGAATGTGCGGTAATCGCGAGCATTCCACAGAATCCTACACAGTTCGACCCGATCATCTATCCCGAACAGAACTCACAGAGAAGGGATGTCGTTCTGCAGTATATGCTCGATCAGGGCTATATTTCAGATGAACAGCTCGGCGAAGCGAAAGAGGATGACGTCTACACGAGGATCCAGGAAGTCAACATCAAGAAGCAGGTGGAAGACAACAGGATCAATTCCTACTTTGTCGACGCTCTGCAGAATCAGCTCCTGAAGGACCTGCAGGATGACGCCGGCAAGACAGAGGAAGAAGCCTACGCACTCTTATACAGCGGCGGCCTCAAGATCTACTCCACACTTGACCCCGAGATCCAGGAAATCTGCGATGAGCAGTGCAGTGAGGATTCCGGCAACTTCCCCGACAACGTGAAGTACCTGCTCAGCTATAAACTGTCGGTTATCAATGAGGACGGCACGACCTCGAACTATGACAGCAACAGCCTCGCGAACTGGCTGGCGGAACAGGACTGGGACGCTGACCTCATGTACAGTTCTAAGGAGAACGCGTACAGCGATATCGAGGACTACAGAAATGCGGTGATGTCGGATGCCGAAAAGCAGAAATATACGGAGAGCGTCAACCTTGCCCCCCAGCCGGAGATCTCGCTGACGGTCGAAGACCAGTCCACAGGCCACGTTCTCGCAATGGTGGGCGGACGCGGCGACAAGAACGCCAACAGGACCCTGAACAGGGCGACCGACATCGTCAGGCAGCCGGGTTCCACATTCAAGGTCATCACGACGTATGCGCCTGCTCTCGATACGGGAGAGTTTACGCTTGCTTCTTCCGAGGAAGACGAGCCTTATAGCTATGACAGCGGTATTCCGGTCAGGAACTGGTACAAGGGTTACAGAGGGCTGTCCACTCTCAGACAGGGTATTGTTCAGTCCATGAACATTGTCACCGTCAAGGTCCTCTCTGAACTCGGTCCCCGTCTGGGTTATGAATATGCACAGAAATTCGGGATCAGCACGCTGGTGGACGGCGTACAGATCGGTGGAAGTACTTTTACGGATGTAAACCAGACTCTGGCACTCGGCGGAATCACATACGGCGTAAAGAATATTGAGCTGAACGCCGCTTACGCGACGATTGCCAACGGCGGTTACTATATTGAGCCCAAGATGTACACAGAGGTTTATGACCACGAGGGAAATCTTCTTCTCGACAGCAAAAAGACTGCGGAGGGAAGACGTGTCCTCAAGGAAAAGACCGCATGGCTCCTTACTTCCGCGATGGAAGATGTCATGACCGAGGGAACCGGACGGTCCGCAGATTTCAGCTCCACGATGACTGCGGGCAAGACCGGAACGACTTCGGACGAGAACGACGTCTGGTTCTGCGGCTATACTCCCAGCTACACGGCGACGGTCTGGGTCGGTTATGACAACAACGAGGACCTTACAACCTCCGAGGAACAGGGCCTTGCGAAGACGATCTGGAGGGAAGTCATGGAGAAACTTCCCGAAAACCAGGATTGGCAAAACTTCGACGAACCGGAAGGAATCGTCCGCAGGACAGTGTGCAAGGTCTCTGGTGAAGCGCCTTACAGCGGGATCTGCCCGGCTGTAACGGAATACTTCGATGAGGATACGGAGTGGGACAGCGACTACTACTGCGATTACCACTACGAGGAGTATCTCGAGATGAAGCGCAGAGAAGAAGAGGAGAGAAAGCGCAAGGAGGAAGAAGCCAAGAAGAAAGCCGAGG
>CACXMK010000099.1 GCA_902768735.1 uncultured Lachnospiraceae bacterium
GGCTGGTATCATGTGCACGATCCACGCTTACACTGGCGATCAGATGACTCTTGACGGACCTCAGAGAAAGGGTGACAAGAGAAGATCCCGTGCAGCAGCTATCAACATCGTTCCCAACAGCACAGGCGCAGCCAAGGCAATCGGCCTTGTTATCCCTGAGCTGAACGGCAAGCTCATCGGTGCAGCTCAGCGTGTTCCTACACCTACAGGCTCCACCACGATCCTTACGGCTGTCGTTGAAGGCGCTGTAACAAAGGATGAGATCAACGCAGCTATGAAGGCAGCTTCCAATGAGTCCTTCGGCTACAATGTTGACGAGATCGTATCCAGTGATATCGTTGGAATGCGCTATGGCTCCCTGTTCGATGCAACACAGACCATGGTACTGCCTCTTGACAACGGCACGACCGAGGTTCAGGTTGTTTCCTGGTATGACAACGAGAACTCCTACACCAGCCAGATGGTCCGCACCATCAAGCACTTCGGAAAGCTTCTCGGCGCCTGATCTGCATCACACACAGGTAGTTAGTTGACCTGAAAAACTAAGCGGGTCCGGTCTAAAATGGACCGGACCCACTTTTTATTAAAGGAGGTAATTTTATGGGACTGAATAAAAAATCTGTTGACGACATCAATGTAAAAGGCAAATATGTTCTGTGCAGATGTGACTTCAACGTACCGCTGAAAGCTGGCGTCATCACTGACGACAACCGTATCGTTGCAGCTCTTCCGACGATCAAGAAGCTGATCGCGGACGGCGGCAAGGTCATTCTTTGCTCTCATCTTGGCAAGCCGAAGGGCGAGCCCAAGCCCGAGCTTTCCCTGGCTCCCGTAGCTGTCCGTCTGGCTGAGTGCCTTGGCCAGCCTGTCGTTTTCGCAGCAGATCCCGAGGTCGTAGGTCCTAACGCGAAGGCAGCGGTCGCTGCTATGAAGGACGGCGATGTAGTCCTCATTGAAAATACCCGTTACAGAAAAGAAGAGACCAAGAACGGAGAAGCTTTCTCCAAGGATCTCGCTTCTCTGGCAGAAGTATTCGTGAACGACGCATTCGGCACAGCTCACAGAGCACACTGCTCGAACGTTGGTGTTACAGAGTTCCTGAGCCCCTGCGTAGTCGGTTATCTGATGCAGAAAGAGATCGACTTCCTTGGTAAGGCTGTAGAGGATCCGGTACGTCCTTTCGTAGCGATCCTCGGTGGTGCTAAGGTCGCTGACAAACTCAACGTCATCAACAACCTGCTTGAGAAGTGCGATACCCTGATCATCGGCGGCGGCATGGCTTACACCTTCCTGAAGGCTAAAGGCTACGAGATCGGCAAGTCTCTCGTTGACGAGTCCAAGATCGAGTACTGCGGAGAGATGATCAAGAAGGCTGAAGAGCTTGGCAAGCAGCTTCTTCTTCCCATTGACACGGTTGTGACTGACAGCTTCCCGGATCCGATCGACGCTGTTATCGAAGTTGAAACTGTAGATGCGGACAAGATCCCTGCCGACAAGATGGGCATGGACATCGGACCTAAGACAATCGCTCTTTACAGCGATGCCATCAAGAACGCGAAGACCGTTGTCTGGAACGGACCGATGGGCGTCTTTGAGAACCCGATCCTTGCAAACGGCACGAAGTGTGTGGCACAGGCTCTGGCTGATGCGGATGCTACGACCATTATCGGCGGTGGCGACAGCGCAGCAGCAGCGAACCAGATGGGCTTCCACGACAAGATGAGCCACATCTCCACCGGCGGCGGCGCTTCCCTTGAATTCCTTGAGGGCAAGGTGCTTCCCGGTGTTGCGGCAGCAGATGACAAATAAGATCGATCACTGCGGGCAGGTTTGAACCTGCCCGTTGCCAAAAAAAGTCAAAGGAGTACTAAAATGGCAAGAAGAAAAATCATAGCCGGAAACTGGAAAATGAACAAGACCCCCACAGAGGCAAAGGCACTCGTTGAGATGCTTGCTCCCCTTGTAAAGAGTGATGAGGTGGATGTGGTTTATTGTGTTCCCGCTATTGACATTGTTCCGGTCGTTGAGGCCGTTAAGGGAACGAATGTTGAGATCGGCGCAGAGAATATCTCTGATAAGGACAGCGGCGCGTTCACCGGAGAGATCTCCGGCGCCATGATCAAAGATGCCGGCTGCAAATATGTTATCATCGGACACTCCGAGAGAAGAGATTACTATAAAGAAGATGATGCTTTCCTCAACAGAAAGGTCCACAAGGCATTCCAGTATGACCTTATTCCGATCCTCTGCTGCGGCGAGTCACTTGAGCAGAGAGAAGCAGGTGTCACCCTCGACTGGATCCGCCTGCAGCTCAAGAGCGATCTGATCGGCATCACAGCTGAGCAGGCAGCTACCATGGTCATTGCTTATGAGCCTATCTGGGCGATCGGCACAGGCAAGGTCGCTACGACCGAGCAGGCACAGGAAGTATGCCATGCGATCCGCGAGCTCATCGCTGAGATCTATGACGCTGACACCGCTGAGAAGATCCGCATCCAGTATGGCGGCTCTGTCAGCGCTTCGTCCGCACCCGAGCTGTTCGCACAGCCCGATATCGACGGAGGACTGGTAGGCGGTGCGTCCCTTAAGGCTGATTTCGGAAAGATCGTCAACTACAAATAATGAAAATGCTCTAAGGAACTCAATAAAAAAGGAGGTGCGCAAAGCGCACCTTCTTTTTCTGTGTCCGGCTGTCGCGTGTTCTAATCGGATTCCAATTCATTCTTGCACTTAGACACCAACAATACCCTAAGGCACCCCTCCCGGGACCGGCACACATCCTACGCTTGATTTTAATAAGAAACGCTGCGGTTGTAAACCGGATTCGCAACCCATTGAGCAACCCATTGAAGTTCTTTACAAGGCAGTTTATACTGTGGTGGTGACACTTCACTATGAAATTGGACGGATATTGCGAAACAATATGGGACAGACGAAAAGAAAAAGACACATCGTTGTCATCGGTGCCGGCGCAGCAGGCCTGATGGCTGCCTGCGCGGCATCGGACTGCGGTGCGGCGGTCACTGTTTTGGAAAAAAACGAAAAGGCCGGCAAAAAGATCTATATCACCGGGAAGGGCAGATGCAATCTCACGAACGCGTGTGACCTGCAGGAATTCTGGAATCATATCGTCTCAAATCCCAAATTCCTCTACAGTGCGGTATACGGATTTGACCAGCAGCAGATGATGCGGTTTCTTGAGGACAATGGGTGCCCGGTCAAAACAGAAAGAGGCGACAGGGTGTTTCCTGTCTCGGATCACGCTTCCGATGTGACAAAGGCGCTTCTATACCATCTGAGGAACCGAAATGTGGAGATCCGATATCACTGCCCGGTTAAGCGGATTCTGACCGCCGGAGAAGAGAAGACCTTCCGTGTGACAGGCGTTGAGACTCGCACCGGGGAGCGGATCGAAGCAGACGCGGTGATCCTTGCGACAGGGGGACGATCATATCCTTCCACGGGATCGGAGGGAGACGGTTACCGGATGGGCAAGGAGCTTGGGATCGGCGTTATACAGCCGGCTCCCTCGCTGGTGCCTGTTTTGACAAGCGAAGCGTGGTGCGCGCGGCTTCAGGGGCTCTCCCTTAAAAACGTGGAATTGACGCTCCTCAGACCGCAGGAGGAGACAGGGCGGAAGAAGAAAAAACCGCTTTTCACCGGTTTTGGGGAAATGCTGTTCACTCACTTTGGGATCAGCGGACCGCTTGTTCTCACAGCCTCCTGCTATATGGATTTTGACAGTCATCCGGAAGGATATTTTATGCGGCTGAATTTAAAACCGGCCCTCACGGAGGAACAGCTGGCTGCCAGGATCCGAAGAGAGATCGATGCCGCTCCGCTAAAAAAGATGGCGACGGTGATACGGACACTGTTTCCGCAGCGTCTTGCGGAAGAGATCTCAAGCATGTCCGGGATCGGAGAGAGGACAGCCTCTTCTATAAATGACAAAGAGATAGATAAACTCTGTGAACTGATCCGCAATGTTCCCATTCACGCATCGGGAACCAGGGGATTTCAGGAGGCGATCGTGACCAGGGGCGGTCTTGACGTAAAAGCATTTGATCCCTCTACGATGGAATGCAAAAATGTGAAAGGGCTGTATGCGGCAGGAGAAGTACTGGATGTAGACGCCCATACAGGGGGATTCAATCTGCAGATCGCATGGTCTACCGGACATCTGGCCGGTGAGAGCGCTGCGGAAGAAGCAGGGATCTGAGCGATCAGTGTTTTGAACTGTCGGTTTTTAGAATAATAAAGCTTCATTATGAAATAACGGAGGGAAGTATGATCAACATCGCCATAGACGGCCCTGCGGGCGCGGGCAAGAGCACGATCGCGAAGAAAGTAGCGGCGGAGAAGAGTTATATTTATGTGGATACGGGAGCTATGTACCGCGCAATGGCGCTGTTTCTTCTCCGAAACGGGATCGATCCCGATGACGCCGCCGCGATCAGCGCCGTCTGCCATGAACCTGACATCACGATCGAGTACAGGGAAGGCGTCCAGGTCGTCCTCCTGAACGGGGAAAATGTTAACGACAGCCTGAGAACGCCGCAGGTCAGCGACATGGCGTCAAGAAGCAGCGTCAACCCGGATGTGCGCGACAAACTCCTTGAACTGCAGAGAGAACTGGCGCGTAAACAGAACGTTGTGATGGACGGAAGAGACATCGGAACAGTCGTCCTTCCGAATGCGCAGGTCAAGATCTTCCTGACAGCCAGCGTGGAAGTGAGGGCAAAGCGCAGATATCTGGAACTTGTCCAAAAGGGCATGGAGGCCGAACTGAGCGATATCACCGAACAGATCAAAGAGCGCGACTACCGCGATATGAACCGTCCCGTCGCACCGCTCAAACAGGCGGATGACGCGATCCTCGTCGATACTTCGGATATGACGATCGAACAGGTTGTGGAGAAGATCCTCCTGATCATCGACGACAGGATCTGAAGAAGAAGGGTTTAAGGAGACTGGATATGGCGCAGATCATAACCGCAAAGAGCGCGGGATTCTGCTTCGGCGTAAGACGCGCGGTAGACATGGTCTATGAAGAAGCGGAAAAGGGCGGACCCATCTATACTTACGGTCCGATCATTCACAATGAAGAAGTCGTCGCAGATCTTGAGAGCAGGGGCGTAAAAGTGATCAGTTCAGAAGACGGGATCGACAAGATCCATGACGGGACGATCGTTATCCGCTCCCACGGCGTATCCCGGGAGATCGACGAGAAGATCCGGGCGACCGGAGCAAAGTGCATCGACGCCACTTGTCCCTTCGTCAAGAGGATCCACAGGATAGTGGAAGAGAACAGCGCGGCGGGCAGACAGATCGTGATCATCGGAAATCCTTCGCATCCGGAAGTGAAGGGGATCATGGGATGGTCCTCGTCGCCGGTGATCGTGATCGAAAACGCAGAGCAGGTAAAAAACTGTCTTGAGAGCCTTTCACAGGGACAAAACAGAGAGATCTGCGTAGTGTCGCAAACGACTTTCAATATAAACAAATTTGAAGAAATCATTGCACTTTTAAATGAAACAGATTACAATGTAATCTGTATGAATACCATTTGCAGTGCTACGAATGAGCGTCAGACGGAGGCGAAAGCGATCGCTAAGGTTGCGGACGTCATGATCGTGATCGGAGGCAGGAGCAGTTCGAATTCGGCGAAGCTCTACGAGATCTGCAGACGGGAATGCGCTAATACGCAGTTCATACAAACGTGGCGTGACCTTAATCTTTCTCCTGCCGGTAAAGAACAGATCATAGGAATCACCGCAGGGGCGTCGACCCCAAAGAATATCATAGAGGAGGTTCAAAATCATGTCAGAGCAGACTTTTGAACAAATGCTTAA
>CACXMK010000100.1 GCA_902768735.1 uncultured Lachnospiraceae bacterium
TAGCCATTTTGAGACCTCTTTCGGATGTAAAGATTCAATGAATATTTTACATCACACACCAGCTTTAGAACAGGCATTTTCTTAACGTCATTTGTTTTCAGCCATTCCGTTGACACCTGCAGCACCCGTATTGTATTCAAACTCCTTATACGTGAACTCCTCAATGAAATAGCCCTCATCCACATCGCCAGTCCGAATATCTTTAAGCGTCCATGTTTTGACTAAAGGATTACCATTTTCATCCAGCTCATACTCGAACAAATGTTGATAAAACATCTCATCATTTTGATCAAACAGATCTTCTTCGATCACTCTCGTTCCGTCATATTTATATGTATCTTTTTGGAAATATCCGCCGCCGTTTTCTGTTGCGGGATGCTCCGCATCAAAGTATTTTACCTCTGTTTCGTATACCTCCCCATCTCGAACAAACCCTTTTGCGACAAATGTGACCACGCCTTCCTCAAAGGAATAGATTTCACACGTGAATTGATCATCCACATACGAAAAAACAGCACTTCTTGTCTTTTCTCCTCTTTCATCCAGATCGTGTCTTACAATCACACGTCCTTCTTCATCTAATTCATATATGTGATAATCATCATGTATAAAAACCATTTCTTCTAAATACTCATAGCGCTCATGAACACAATTCCCATTTTCGTCATATTCATAAGTGATAACTGAACTAGGCTCTTTTTCTCCACTATCCGATACCCTGTACTGTTTCCTTGTTTTCATGAGATATCTTGTTTTTTCTGCACCGGTATCCTGCTCTGCGCTGGTATCCTGTTTCTTTGTGGGGCTCTCACCCGAAGAACCACCGCAACCGGTAACCAGCAGCAAGATCATTGTAATTGCCAACATCAAACGAAATATTGTATTTTTCATGCTTATACCCCCTCTCTTCCAGCTTATAAGTATAATATTACACTGTCGCCGATGAATTCTATGAATTATCCATCATTAGAATGACCTTCCAGTCTTCCTTCGTCATGAGGCTTACATGCCCAGTCCGCTTCTCATGCAGCAGAGGCACATCCACATTTTCAGACCGCCATTGATACTTAAAGCCACATTTCTCCTGGACTCGCTTTGACTTTTCATTGCCCTCATAATACCCGATCCAGACCTTCTGCATTC
Organism: uncultured Lachnospiraceae bacterium; assembly: GCA_902768735.1. GTDB lineage: Bacteria > Bacillota > Clostridia > Lachnospirales > Lachnospiraceae > CAG-791. The sequence continues at coordinate 1,144 of CACXMK010000100.1, forward strand.
CACAATCCTCAAAGGCATGACGGAGCATTTCCTTCACGGCTTCCGGCATAATTCCCTGACCCCAGAACGGCTTCCCAAGCCAATAGCCCAATTCACACTCATCATCCCGGTCAGTCATATCAGTATGACCGTTCAGCTTCAGTTCGATGGCTCCGATAGCTTTCCCGTCTTCTTTCAGACAGATAGCATAAGCTTCCTTGCCGCTAAAGACATTCTTTATCACATCCCGGCTCTCATCAACGCTCTGATGAGGTGGCCATCCGGCAATCGGACCCACATCCGGATCACTGGCATATTTGTACAAATCCTCTGCATCACTGTCTTCCCAACGGCGCAGGATCAGGCGGTCGGTTTCAAGAGTCCTTTTTATGTTTTGTAAGAAAGCCTCTGCCTTTTGCAGCGTTTCCTTTTCAGAATCAAAAGTCAGCGTTGTCATTGCATTTTCGAATTCAAGCCAGATGATTTCTTTCACCTCTTCCTTTTGAGCTATTACATCCGTTCCTTTCGCTGCAGCCAGGAAGAAGACCACTGTTTTGACGCAGCCCTTATAAGGACTATACTCGATGCATTCCCGGAATCCGTCTACGAACTCCACTGACAGCCCCGTTTCCTCCATGATCTCGCGCGCAGCTGTCTGGTGCTCAGTTTCATCTCCCTCCATATGCCCTTTGCAAAACGAATGATGACCCCGCAGCATCTGTTCCACAAGATAATATCGCTTTCCATCCTTCTCAGTGAAAACAATTGCACCACAGCTCTTTTCGTGAATCATGGTTTAAATAACCTCATTAGACAATCATTTTTCGTAATGCACAATACTATTTTAATACTTTCGTTTATACGGCGCTATAGACGCAAGAGATTGGTGATGGAGTGCGACTGGGTTTGGTAATTTTTTGGGCCCATAGTTCAAAACGGGAATACAGGGCAGCAAAACGACCCCAGAGGTCGTTTTGCTGCCCTGTATTGTATAATAACTGTAGGATACTTTATGCCATTGGAAATGAACCCTTCTTCATATTCTGAAATGAGTTTTGTGTAGATATTATTCCTGTTCTAACACCGGATAGCTGACGGTCGCAAATCCACCCTTCGTTGTCAGCGTGAGATGTTTTATGGGAGAATTGTCAAGAATGATCTCGTTGGAAAGAGAGCCGTCCATCGTACTGGCAAAAACACAAGCTACCGTTTCTTCCAGTTCCAACTTCAGCGTTTCGCCGTTTCGTATTCTTGTTCCGATGTTATCCAGTATAGACGCGTCGATTCTGGATATCGGGTGTCCTGATTCCGAATGCTGACATAGATCCTCCTTCATCCCGTACTGTTCCATGAAGTCTCTTTTAGAAACCCCGGTAATGATCCAGTAAGGCATCAGGGCAGACGCAAATTTTTTCTTTCTAGTCACAACCAATGCTTTCGTTGCAGATCCGTTCTCGTCAAGTTGCTTTTCCTCGATCTCTTCGTTTTTTAGGATCAGACGGACAAAGTCCATCAGATTATCCGCTACGTAATGTACTTCGTTTCCAAATTCGTTGTCGATCCTAACGATTCGCGGTTCGCCATTTTCATCTGTTACACGAAAATCCATGTAATACATGTCGTGCCCTGCCGATTGAGTTTCACCGAAGGGGATCCCGATATCCGGATATTCCCATTCGTTTTTCCAGTTGTCGAACATCGCTTCAAGCCCGTTCCATGTTCCCGGATCGGGCGAGATTCCGTAGATCGCAGCCAGCCAGCTATTATCAAGTTCATCGCTTATCGAGCCACCGTTACGGTATTCCAGCAGTTCTCTATACGATGCAGGAATTCTGTAGCCCATGGTCTTTTCTGCTCTTAGGATCAACTCCTCCGTTACAGGACTAAATGTCAGTTTCTTACCGTACTCGCTCTCATTATCGAACAGTTTTTCCAGGTCGATTTCATCAAACAATCCCATTATATTGGCCTCCAAAAGCTTTGATCTGTTTCACGTTCTCCCAGATCTGGCGTTTCTATCACTATGCTATTGAGTACCGCTTTGGCCACACAATAGGTGACATTGGGGACGGTTCTCAGTGTCAACATTTAGTGAGACAAAAGGGACGGGGCATTAGGCTTTCTTTTCGCTTGCCAGTAAGTGCTTTTAAACATTTTGTTCGATTTCCACTTACATCTCTATCTCCCGAATAAGTGCAAACCACCCCTATGCGCGATCTGCACTTACCACCGGCTCAAATAGGGCGCAGCGGGGTCAGGTCGCCGGCTCTGTAGCAGCTCTATCGCCGGCTCTTTCCCCCTGTCTCATCACTTTGCCCCCAATTTTCCCCAGTCAACGACGTCGTAGCTCTTGCCATTCCAGAAGAACGTATCCTCAAAGAACTCGAACTGCATGCTCTCGCCCGACTCGGAATACATAAAATCATAGATCCGCCGGCCGGAGGCCCCGACGTGCTTGTCGGACAAACCGCCAATCCTGACTGTCTGCAGCGCTTCCAACGTCTTCCGGATCTCCTCCGGATCCTCAATGGACTCCCAAGATTTCGTCGTGTAGAACAAAAAATCCGCCGGACGTTCCTCAAACCCCGCGACCCACGCGCGGATCCTGTCGTCATTGATGAAATCCAGAAGAAGATTTCCGGGCTGCACTTCCTTCTTCTCGAAGATCCTGTGCTTATAGTAGAACTCATCCACCGCGACGCGCAGCATCTCCATGGCCTTGTTCTTCTGCTTCTCATCCCCGCCCCGGTACGCCGCGCAGAATCGGATGAGGCACGGATCGCCCAGAAGATCGTCCTTGTCCTTCAGGACCACATTGAAGAAGCTGATCGTTCCGCCCTGCTCCTTAGGGAACTCTGCCGTGTAGAGCGCGCAAGGAAGGTCTTTCTTGTGGAACGTGGAGTAGGTCTCTGTTTTGACCTCTTCTGCCAAAACACCGCCCGCCTTCTCCACCTCGGCACGCATGTACTGATCGAGCTCTCCCGCAAGGAACGCGCCGGGGTCCACAGTCGACGCGCACCGGCATATCCCGACGTAAGGGATCTCGCCCTCCGCCCCGCCATAGATGTACAGGCCTCCGCCGACGCCGTCCTCTTCAATCCAGGCCGAGGTATAGGTCTCGAGCATCTGCGTGTAGAAGCCGCTGTCGGGCGCGTAGACGTATTCGAGCTGCGGATTGCCGATCCTGCTCAGCTCCTCGTTCAGCTTGCGCAGTTCGCCGTAGCTCGTGACGTCGTGGTAACCGCCGCGGTTCCACTGGAAGCACCCCATGATAAAGGCGAATGACTTCTTTGACCCGTCTTCCATCTCAAAATAGTAACCGTCCCCGCCCGCGTCGCTCACGTTGTCGGGATTCTCGTCGGAAGGGCCATCAATCATGACGGTCTCCAGGGCTTTCACCGTCCGCAGGATGAGGTCGCGGTCGGTGAACTCCATTTCGACAGGAGCGTAGCCAAAAATGATGTATCTCATCCTGACCGGGGCGTCCTCTTCGATCTTGTCGAACCACGCGTCCAGCTCCGCGTCCGCACAGAACTCCCGGAGGGGCACCGACGGCTCTTTAGCTGTCTGCCCGGAGGTCTTCCCGGAGTTTGAGCCGCCCGGCACAGGAAGCTCCTGCCCGGTCGATTTCAGATAGAGCCCTATCGCAATGATGCCCGCTGCGATGATCAGCGCCACTATTAATCCCTTGAATGTCAGACCGCTTCTAAATCTCATAAATTCTCCTCGTTGACAGGGTGCACAGCCCTTTAAATCTCACAGCGTGCAAAAAGACAGCCGTCCCTTCAGCTCATCGAACGCCTTTGCCAGTCGTTCTGAGCAGTCCTGTGCTTCTGGAACCCGTGTCTTTCACGGTGTTCTATGTACCTGGTACTCAATCGTTGCTAATAAGTGCTTATTAACATTTTATTCGATTTCCACTTACATTTCCATCGTCCGAATAAGTGCTAGCAAAAACGACCCCAGAGGTCGTTTTTATCCAGAGGTCATTTTTATCACGATTCTGACCAAATTTTGCTTGCAAGGATTCTGATTTAGTTGTAAACTCTCCGTCATTGATTGATTATGTCTTGAAATTGTGTGGATTCCGGCAGGCGTCTGCGTAGGTATAGTCAAGCATTTAAAAAAGACGATGCAGTTATAACTGCTATCTTATTACTAGGATTTGGAGGAAAAAAGTTATGTTTAAGAAAACGACAGCATTTGCAGCGGCAGCGGTTCTGGCGCTGTCGATGATCGCAACAGGATGCGGAAAAGTTGAAGAGAGTTCGATCACGATGGACATGTCTGATGAAAAGGCGGCCATCATCGAATTCAGTAATGCCAAAGAGGAAGAATATGTACAGGGCGGATACCTGCATGTTGAAGAAGGCGAAGGAATTGAGGTCACCAGCAATTTCAATGAAGGCGGCAAGGTCCTCATCGGATTCATCGGAGCGGACGGAGAGCAGAGCAAGGATGAGCTTCCCGATATGGATTCCTCGTATGAGATGATGATTTCCGGCGTGGCAACACAGGGCGCCACTTTCGATTCCGGCGACTATGACCTGAAGATCACTGTTCTGGACAAAGCGACCGGTACCCTGACGCTGAGCGTAAAGCCTGTTAATGAAATAGTTGGCATGGAAGCTGAGGAGCTTTTGGACGATGAAAAAGCAGCCGGTGCTGAAGGTACAGGTGTTGAGGCTGCCGCAAAAGGTGCGGGTATCGATGTTTTGGCAGATCTGAATGGAACGCAGACGAGTATGGGCGTTCTCGGTGAGATGGGCGCGATCACTTACAGATATATGGACGGCGTGGCGCAGATCTTCTGCCCTGTCGCGGCGGTCGAAATGAGCGTGATCAAGGGCAAGATTCCCAGCGGCGTTGACGGAGATGTCTCTCTGGATTCTACGGCGTACAAGTTCGAGTGGACGCAGGACGTGGACGGCCAGGAAGTGAAGTGCTTTGGCAACCGCGAGGGCGAGGCGACCAAGACCATCTGGACGGCCGGCGATTACAATTATGCGGTTGTTGCATATGGCGCGGGCGGCGACGATGACTTTGGCCTGCGCGCGGAAGATGTCGCGACGATGGTGAATGCGGTTAAGTGAATGAGTGAGTAGTTTTAAGACTACTGAGTAGTGTAACACAAGATAATAAGACCACAGGCTCCGCCTGTGGTCTTGTTTTGTGCTGGGGATGTGCGGTTATGTGAAAAACGACCCCAGAGGTCGGTTTCGCCCGATTATGTGAAAAACGACCCCAGAGGTCACTTTTTCCGGCATATCGCTTCCCTGTTTTCACGCCTTCTTCACGCGCATTCCGGATATCTTCTCCTTCTTCTCGAAACGCGCTCTGTTGCCGGCGTCGCCCGCGCCGGTCCTGATCTCGCCCGCGCTCGTAAGCGCCATTCTTGTCATTTGCGGGCCGGCCAGCTCGTAGACCAGCACACTGAAGAGAACGATGTTGCGGATAAGGCCGCCCATCTGATCGCCAAGCGCCTGGGCCGTGACGACCATCCCCAGTGCCACACCGGCCTGCGGGAACAGAGTAATTCCCAGATACCTGCGTACCGTATCACTGCAGTGCATAAGGGTGCTGCCAAGCAGCGCGCCTGTATATTTGCCGATGCACCGCGTAAGAATATATACAACACCGATCAGCACGATCGCAGGTTGCCGGAAGACGCCCAGGTCCAGCTCCGCGCCGGAAAGCACGAAGAAAAGCGCGTAAAGCGGAGCCGTCCATTTGGAAGACCGGTTCATAATATCCACAGAATATTCGCTGAAATTGCAAAACACTGTTCCCAGCATCATACAGACCAAAAGCGGTGAAAATCCGATCTTCACACCTCCCCCGAGCTCGAATTCTCTCGAGGCCATCGCGATCGTCATGATCACGAAAGAAATTGTCAGGGACAGGCGGTTGGAGTTGGAGAAGAACAGTTTCTCCAGAACCGTCAGGAGCGTTCCCATGATCGCGCCGAGGATCATAGAAAACACGATCTCCAGCAGCGGATCAATGATGATAGAGACAATGTCCGGCATGCCGCCGGCTATAGCCTGAGCTATCCCAAAAGAGACAGAGAACACGACCAGCCCGACTGCGTCGTCAAGAGCAACGATCGGAAGCAGCAGCTCCGTCACCGGTCCCTTTGCCTTGTACTGTCTGACTACCATCAACGTCGCCGCGGGGGCTGTCGCTGAGGCGATCGCCCCCAGCGTGACAGCGACAGGCAAAGGAAGCACTTCCGATCCCAGCAGGAAATGCATGAGTACCAGGATGGCATCCACGATCAGCGTTGCCATCAGGGCCTGGATCACACCGATCACGGTCGCTGTTTTTCCCGTCTCCCTTAGCTGTGCAAGCCGGAACTCGTTTCCGATATCAAAAGCGATAAACCCCAAAGCAACATTGCCCAGAGTACTTACACTCTCCAGATCCTCCATCGTGTTGAATCCGATCCCGTGAATACCGAGTCTTCCCAGCACAAACGGCCCCACGAGAACGCCGGCGATCAGAAACGCCGTCACATCCGGAAAATTCATCTTAAGATATTTAAATACACGGGTCATCAAAAGCCCCGCAAACAACGCCAATGCAGTTTCCAACAATAAACGCATTATACTCTCTCCTTTTCCACATGCCGGATCCATGGGCAGGGGATATCACTCCGGCATGAACAGTATCAGATATCCAACAGAGAGTTATAGCACGCAATGGCGAAAATGCAAGGCCTGCGGTGAAATATGTAAATAATTGAGCGAAAAGGTCAAAACACCGATTCCGGATTCAAAAAGAAATCAACCGCTAGTTTAATGACAACCCGGAAAGGAAATGCTACATTTGATATAAGGAATATGTGACCCTCACAGCCAAACAGTTAATAGCTTAATTGGTAGAGCAACGGATTATGGGTCTGTAAGAGCGGTTCGAATCCGCATATTAAACAAGGGTCATGAAAGTTTATGCCTGTCAATGTAAACAGATGCTTACATTGGCAGGCATATTATTATGCGGTATTATAAGATTGGCATACTGCAAAAACACAGAATTATTTCAGCGTAATCGTAGCGCCCTGTTCTTCGATCTTTGCTTTCAGAGTCTCCGCTTCTTCGATGGAAACACCTTCCTTGATTATCTTTGGAGCAGACTCAACAAACTCTTTCGCCTCTTTCAGACCCAATCCCATAACTTCACGGATGACCTTGATGACCTTGACTTTTTGCTTGCCGTAGTCTGTAAGCTCGACATCAAATTCTGTCTTCGGCATCTTCGGTTGAAACGGATCTTTAGGTACAAAAAGCTTTACAGCTGCTGAGACATTAAACTCTTTTTCGCATGCTTTGGTCAGTTCCATCAGCTCCCCGACAGTCATCGCCTTGATGGTATCAAGAACTTCAGAAATTATCTGTCTTTCCATATATATCGCCCCCTCTCTCTGATCACAAAAACACAACGAAAAGTATCCCCGACGCGACTTGAACGCGCATCTGATGCTTCGTAGACACCTAGTCTTTCCTTTTATCCTATGGGATATGGGAATGAAGCTTGCGGGTACAGGAGTTGAACCTGCTATCTTCAGTGTATGAGGCTGAAATGGTATTCCGTTCCACCCACCCGCGAAGCCGATACTCTGATTCGAACAGAGATCAAATGATTACTAATCACCCGTACTGGCCCTTG
>CACXMK010000101.1 GCA_902768735.1 uncultured Lachnospiraceae bacterium
GATGCTCCTACTCGATTGACCGTTGGCCGCCAAATACATCTTCGTGCAAGCACGAGATGTGCTTGGCGGCTTATCGCACAGAAAGAGGGGGCGTCGCATAGCGAACACCCCCTTTGTCTTATTTTGTGACAGTCACTTTTCTCGGCACACCGAAGGTCGTATAATAGTCGATCCCGTTTACTTTTTTGCGCACCTGGATCGAAATGTAATAGGTCTTTCCTTTCTTCAATCCGCCGATGGTATAAGATGTGTTGTTGGCACCGCGCACAACTTTTGTCTTTTTTGCGCCGACCATGTCTTCTCTTTCACAAAACTGAAGTACGTAACCGTCGCCACCGGTAGTCTTATCATATTTGACCGTTATCTTACCGGGTTCCGTGTTCTTCGCAGAGCGGATCACAACCGTCTTAAGGCGGTACATCTCCTTGGAGTAGGAATGCAGACTGTCGCCGCTCGGATCTCCCTTTCCTGTCCGGGATGCGACGATCTTATACCTGTATTTATGGCCGTTCGTAAGGCCTGGCTGTGTATCCCAGCCGATCAGTCTTTTAGTAACAATGACAGGTTCTTTCTGAGTTTCTTTCTTGTCCGTTATGCCTTCCCTGTAAACTTTATAGTATTGGGCACCGGGCACTGCTTTCCATGTGACCTTGACGCTTTTCGCGAGGTTGAACATATCTCCACGAGCAGTCTTGCCGAGCGTTATCTGCCACACCGCATACAGTGTGATGTCCTTATTCGCTGTATACGTTGCGCCGGGATCATACTCCGATGCTGTCGCGTTCTTATCGGAAGCCCATCCAAGAAAATCACAGCCGTCACGTACCGGTACAGAGTCTCGGAGGGTCAGATCCTTATTATATTCTTTCGTCTGCGAGGAAGGTGCTTTGCTTCCTCCATTAGCGTCATACTTGACGGTATAGGTCACTTTTTCAATATCAAATTCCTGTGGAGCCCAATCCTCCTTAACATCCCATATTTCGAGATTATGCGTCGTTGAGCTCATATTCAGCGCATGTGAACCGTTCGTATGGGCCGGGCTTATATAATACGCATCGTACGACCAGTAAATATAGAATTGCTGATTGTCTTCACCTACAAATCCTCTATTATAAGCATAAACATTCGCGCCGTTATCATGTGAAGCTGATATCACATCCATGCAGGCATTGTCATCGATACTGGTAATTACGTAAGCCTCGTTACTCTGTCTCTGGAATCTCCAGACCTGCGTGTTCTCTCCTGTGAATTCTTCTCCTGCGATATTGTCTTTCTGATTTGTCAGATATAGATTACTGGCCTGATTTCTGATATAAGCATAGAAAGATCCTCCGATATCGATCGGAGTTGTACCGTGGACCTTAGGCAAAGGTGGCTCAGCGAGCACATCGGCAGCCCGGTAGATCCCGGAGATCGGCCAGCCGGAAGATACCAGAGATACCGGCGTATACAGCACGTTTGAAGACATACCATTATAAGAGTCTGTAGTTTCATGCACCATCCAGCCGCTGCCATCATAAATGGCAACGTGTCCATTTCCGGCCCCGGGGATCGTTTCCTCCCAATAGAGGATGTCTCCGGGTTGTGCTTTCGAAAGATCAGTTCCGATATTCGTAAGTAACGGACTATTACGAATTTTTATTCTGTAAGGCCAGAGATTAATGTCAAAATGAAAGAACACACCGCACACAAATCCGTTACAATCCGTGCCGCCGGTCAGATCTGAGATGTCTTTATTGTTCCCTGCGCCGTGAACATAGGGGACCCTTCCTACATACTGTCTTGCGTATTCAACAATATCCGAGCCCATAACATATCCCAGAGCCTTGTTAGAATCCACTGTCACTATTTCCTCAACCGGTTCACCTACAGGAATACTCTCCGGAGCCGCATCTGTAATGACTTCATCGGCCGGCACCTGCCCACTAAGGTCTTCAGATTCCTCCTGCCCGGCATCATCCACAGCTTCAGGAGCTTCCTCAGATGTTTCTCCCTCCTCTTGCGCGGGCTCTTCCTCTGCTTCCTGCGCGGGCTCTTCTTCTGCTTCCTGCGTGAGCTCTTCTTCTGCTTCCTGCGTGAGCTCTTCTTCCTGCGCAGTGTCTTCCTCCCGTTCAGTCTCCTCCTGTGCTGTTTCTTCCCCGGAAGCATCTTCATGAGTGCCGCCCGTATCAGTATCCTCATTTTCCTCCGATACTTCCGGCGCTGCCGCTTCTTCATCCCCGACAGTTTGAACCACCTCCGCTGAAGCCGCTTCCGCTGAAATCGTCTCCGCGGCAAGAACCGGAGCGCCGCCAACGCTCCCCACCGCTAATGCAAGGCTCAGCATCATCGCGATCACGTTCTTTTTCATAGTTATATACCTCATTTGATGAACTAAAAAAATCGTATCCCAAGACTAATTGTACCATTTCTGCCGGGTACGAAGCAAAAGAAAAGCCCGATCATACAGAGCGTGTACATGCCAAACCGGCCAAGTTGCCTGTACACAAAGTGACAGCGGTTTTTCACCGCTGTCACATTTTTTCACCACACAAACGTCATCTGTTCATAAGGCCGTTCTGCCGCCAGCCGCGGCAGCTCTTTTGTCAAAATACTCTCCGCCGCCTCTTCGTCTCTTACCCATGGCCTGACTTCCTCCTTTGTGAGGATCAGCGGCATCCGGTCATGCACCGGCCGCATCGAGTCATTGGCTTCCCTGGTCAGGATCACAAACCGTTTCTCCGCCCCGTACGGCTTATAAATGCCGGCGAGATAGAGGATCGGCTTGTCTTCCAGCTTGAATGTCACTTTGTTCTTCTGTTTATCCCACTCGTAAAATCCTGCCGCCGGAAAGACGCATCTTCTGCTCGCAAAGCTGTCCGCGAAGGTCCGCTTTGTCCTTACGCCTTCCGCTCTCGCGTTGATCAGGAGCTTGCCCTTGTCAAAACCCGGGAATCCCCATTTGAGGAATTCCGTGGCGAGGGGCTCTTTTGTAAACGGTTCGCCTCCCCGGCTTTCTGCGCCGTACATCTCTGCCGGATGCAGCAGCTGTGCATCGCACGGCTCACCGGCTTCCGGCCTTCCGACCACCGCCAGAGCATCCATCGACGGCATATAATCCCCGGCCCGCAGGCTCTTCTCCTGCAGGCGCGCGACCCTCATAAGCTCCGGAAAATCCTCTTCAAACGCGTCCTCCGCGTCATTGTTCCAAAAAAACCGTCCGCACATCCCGAAATCCTCTATTCTCTGGCACATCCGCCAAAACACAGCCGCTCACAGCCCCATCTTGCTCATGATCTGCTGCGGTGTAACGCCCGGATGCGTCACATACAATCTCACGATCTGCTCGGCGAGCTCAGGGCTAAGATTTCTGCGCGCCGCGATCTCTAAGACCGACCGGTGCTTCTCAATATCCATTCCGATCTTGCGGATCGTGTCTCCGGAAACCAGCTCTTTGCTCCGGATCACAGCTGTTTTCTGCGTGACAGGCGATTTCTGCACGGCAGAAGCGCCTTGCGCAGCAAGTGAACCGGAAGTCCTTCCGGCTTCGTGGGGAATCTCGATCTTTTCGACTGTGATCCCCTTGCCAAGGCAGCCTTCCTCACTTCCCTCCGCGATCGTCAGCACAGCCATCGTGATCGGCTGGCTGAAGCGGCGCGGCCCGCAGCTGCCCGGATTCAGGAAAAGTGTCCCGTTGCGCTCCTCCTGCGCAAAGCGGTGGCTGTGCCCATAGATGACCACATCGGCATCGATATCAAAAGGAATGTCCTTTTTCTTGTGGGTCATAAAGAATTTGAGGCCGTAAAGCCTGACTTCCAGCGTATACGGGATTTCTTCCGCCCAGTCGCGGTCGTTGTTGCCCCTGACCACATAGAAGTTTCCCGCGCCTCCCACGCGCGAAGAAGCGCTCTCACCGCACAGATCCCGGATCTTCTCCAGTGTTGACGGCCCGCTGATATCCCCGCCGTGGAGGACCGCGTCACAAGTCTTTATGATCTCCGCCACCTCGGGCCGCAGAAGGTTATGCGTATCTGATATTACGGCGATCCTGTGCCCCTTCATCCTCACCACTCCTGCCCTTTCCTGTCACGCTGCCTGATCCTGCTCCGACGCCTCGCGGGCTTTTGACCAATAAAGCCCCAACGCACAGAGCGACATGACCAGAAGGATCGAAACAATAATAAATGCCTGTTTATAATTCCTTGTCGAGCGCTCTTCCTGCATTCTCGTTCTCCTCTGTCACGATTTACGGCCCGCGCCGCGGCGCGGGCCGGTTAATAACGCCTCAGATCCTTTTAATAACTTCCTTTACAAGCTGCTGCAGCTGTACGCCTGCCCTGTTCGCCACCTTCTGGATCTCCTCATGGGATGTCTCAAAGGTGGTGTTGATGATCGCCATATCCGTGATGCAGCTGATCCCCAGGATCCTCATGCCCATGTGCTTGAGCGCGACAGCCTCGCAGCCCGTGCTCATACCGATCGCATCCGCGCCGAAAAGCGCGAACATCTTGATCTCATTGGGAGTCTCATAGGCAGGTCCCGTGATCTGCAGATAGACGCCGTCCGCGAGCTCAATGCCGAGGTCGTCCGCCACCTTGTGAAGCGTGGCGATGAGCTCCTTGTCATAGATTGCGCTCACATCCGGGAAGCGCACACCAAGCTTGCTGTCGTTCGGGCCGACCAGGGGAGACGGGACGAAGGCAGTGTTTTGGTCATTAATGCACATCAGTGTGCCGGGATGGAAGCCGAGGTTGAGTCCGCCCGCAGCGTTGGTCAGGATGATCGCCTGAACGCCCATGAGCGCCATTACGCGCACCGGAAGGACGACCTGCTGCATCGGATATCCCTCATAATAGTGCACGCGGCCGTTCATAAGGACGACCGGCACACCTCCGAGATAGCCGAAGATGTACTCTCCCTTGTGGCCTTCCGCGGTCGAGCGGGGGAAGCCGGGGAGTTCTTTATAGGAGATCCTTGTCACGACCTCAATCTCATCCGCAAGCCCGCCAAGGCCGGACCCCAGCACGATGCCGACCTTCGGCGCAAAATCCGTGCGCTCGCGCACAGCATTCAGAGCAAGTTCATAATCAGCCAGTTTACTCATCGTATCACCTGTATCCTTTCCGCCTCTCGGCAACGTCGATCAGTTCTTTTGCCTCCTCCATCGCAGCCGCCAGATACGGCTCCTGCCACTCGCGGCCCTTCTTCTCCGCCTTCTTGGACTCTTCCCAGGCGTCGCTGAGGTCCTGGCCGCTGTATTTTGCCCCTGCAAAGACATGCGGGTGCCGCCTCACCATCTTTTCGGAGACGGTCTTCGCCACGTCCTCCAGCGTAAAGAGCCCCTCTTCCTCCGCGATCACGGCGTGGAACATAATCTGCAACAGCAGATCGCCCAGCTCCTCCCTTAGGTTCTCGGCATTCCCCGTTTTTTCCAGAATATTGATCCCGCAGATCACTTCCGCCGCCTCCTCGATGCACGCAGGCTTCAGGCTCCCGTGCGTCTGCGCGCGGTCCCACGGGCAGCCGTCCTCTGCGCGGAGCTTCTCCACGATGGATTTCAGTCTTTCTATCTCGCTCATATCCGATTCCTTTGAGCCAAAGGGACAGCTTCGAGATCATGGGCGGCTTCGCCTTTGATCCTTCCGTGCACGCTGTTCCAGTACTGGCTGGAAGCGACCGGCATGCCGCTGATCGTGAAGTACTTGTTGAGCTCATCGAAGGTCGCGGAACATCCGCCCCTTCTCGCCACGACAACGCTTGCGCCTACCTTCATGGTCTTGTCAAATCCCGTACTGTAGAAGAGCCTGTCAAGGCACGCGACCAGCGTCGCATTTGCAGACGCATAGTATACAGGCGACGCCAATACAAGGCCGTCCGCCTTTTCGAAGACCGGTGCGATCTCGTTGACTGCGTCGTCAAAAACGCACTGGCCGTTTTCAGCGCAGCTGTTGCAGGCGATGCAGCCGCGGATGGCTTTGTTGCCGACCCTGATGACTTCCGTCTCAATCCCTTCCGCTTCAAAGACCTGCACCATCTCGTCGATCGCGATCGTCGTGTTCCCGCCCTTTCTGGGGCTTCCGTTCAGAATAAGTACTTTCATGATTTATTATACCACCGTCCGAACTTGTAGCCGCACAGATGGAATGTCCCGACGGTCGTGTATCCCATATGTTTGTGAAACTGCTCGCTGTTTTGATCGAGATATTCGTCCTCTTCCACGGGTACCCCGATACACGCGTACAGGTTCAGCATTCCCTGCTCCTTCAGCGCCTCTTCCAGTGCCCCGTACAGCTTTCTGCCGAGCCCCCTGCCTGAGCCCGGTCCTCTGCCGGCGGCGTCGCGGTCCAAATAGATCGTCATCTCGCAGGAGCGGTCGTAGGCAGCCCGTCCCTTAAAGACGCCGGCATATGCGTATCCCCTGATCACGCCGTCTTCCTCGATGACCAG
>CACXMK010000102.1 GCA_902768735.1 uncultured Lachnospiraceae bacterium
CATCACGGATGTCCTCATCACTTCAGACCTCTACGGGATCGAATCCCACGGCATGCAGAGACTGAGCAGGTATGATAAGGGAATCGAAAAAGGCATGATCAAGGTGGACGCCAAGCCGGAGATCGTATTCGAGACGCCGGTATCTGCCGTCATCGACGCCCACGACGGGATGGGACAGCTCGCCGGACACAAGGCGATGCGCCTCGCGATCGAAAAAGCGAAGAAAAGCGGTATGGCGATCGTCACGGTGCGCAATTCCAACCACTACGGCATCGCAGGCTATTACGCGATGATGGCGGCCAGGGAAGGGCTGATCGGATTTTCCTGCACCAATTCCGAGGCGATCATGGTGCCGACACATGCGGAGAAGGCGATGCTCGGCAGTAACCCGATCGCGATCGCGGCGCCCGCGGATCCCGAGCCGTTCCTGTTTGACGCCTCGACGACGGTCGTCACCAGAGGAAAGCTCGAGATGTACAACAAAGCGGGAAAAGATCTTCCCGATAACTGGGCGGAAGACAGCAGCGGCGTTCCCACAGTCAATGCAGGCGAAGTCCTCACAAACATCGTAAACAAGGCGGGCGGCGGAATCCTGCCCGTTGGCGGCTACGACGAGGTGTCAGGCGGCCACAAGGGCTATGGTTACGGGATGGTCTGCGAGATCTTCTCCTCCATCCTTTCCATGGGCGTCACATCAAACCACACGCACCAGAAAGGGATCGGCGGTACCTGTCACGGCTTTGCGGCGATCGACCCGGCGGTCTTCGGAGATCCCGAAGAGATCAGGGCGCATTTCAACACTTTCCTTCAGGAGCTGCGCGATGCGCCGAAAGCGGATGGACAGGACCGCATCTATACGCACGGAGAAAAAGAGGCGGAATCCGTCGAACGCATCAAGAGGGAAGGCGTTCCCGTCGATGTCAAGACCGCCGCGGAGATGAAGAGTATGGCCGATTATGTCGGCATCGACTTCGAATCCTACTTCGGAAAGCTTCCGGAGGCGGGAGAATACGAGACGCTTTATTGAAAAGCAGCGCCCTTTTTCCGTTACCGTTTATTTGAACGCCGCCAGATCCGCTGTTCTTCTGCGGCTTTGACCAGCTCATCCCTGAAAGAAGGATGAGCAATGCTGATCAGCATCTCTGCGCGCTCCCACGTGGTGCGGCCTGTCAAGTTGACCGCGCCGAATTCGGTCACGATAAAATAACTCTGGCTGCGGGGGTTTGTCACGATATCCCCGTTAAAGTGCGGTACGATCCGGGAACGGATCGTGCCGTCTTTTTCTTTAAAGGTGGACGTCATGCAAATGAAGGCCTTCCCGCCACGGCTCATCGCCGCTCCTGTCAGATAGTCCAGTGAACCGCCGGTCCCGCTGATATGGCGGAGCCCGGAACTCTCCGCATTGACCTGGCCGTAGAGATCCACAGAGATACAGCTGTTGATGGAGATCATGTTCTGGTGCCTGGCGATGGTCTCCGCCGCGTTGACATATTCGAGGGGCTCGATGACGATACCGGGATTGCGGTCGACCCAGTCGTAAAGCTTCTGGGATCCGAATACCATGCCTGTGACGCCCTTGTCGGGCTGGTAGGTCTTGCGCCGATTGGTGAGCTTTCCCGCCTTGAAAAGCTCGTAATACGCGTCGCCGCAGAGCTCGGTGTGCATGCCCAGATCTGTGACGTCAGACTGCGCGAGCCGGGCGCCGATCACATTGGGCATGCTGCCGATCCCGAGCTGCAGCGTCGAGCCGCTTCTGATATAGGGCAGAAGGCGCTCCGCGATCGCAATGTCCTCTTTTGTCGGTTCGGTCATCGGCAGTTCGGGGAGCGGACCGTGTTCGCCTTCCACGACACAGTCGACCTCCGAGATGTGGATGCTTTCATCAAATCCGCCGTAGATATAGGGGAGATTCTCATTGATCTCAAGGATCACAATGTCTGCGTCCCGAAGGATCCCCTTGGCGACACCTCCCGCGCACGAGAGGTTGAAGTACCCGTGCTTGTCCATCGGCGTCGCGCACATCATCGCGACATTTACGTCCAGAAAGTGCCGGTAATACGGCACAACGTTTCGAAAGATCATCGGGATATAGAAGCACAGTCCTTTGTCGGCGAGTTTTCTCTCATAGGCGGAGCAGTGCCAGCTGTTGTAGGTGAAGTGTTCCTGACCCGGGTCGCACTCCACGACTTCGATCGGGCCAAAAGCCAGATTGCCGCGGATCTTGACATCCGTGAGCTCATCGCGTCGGGCTGCCAGCGCGCGGTCCAGCAGCACAGGGAAACAGACGTTGGTGCCGTAGTCGACCCAGTCTCCGCTCTTTACGAAGCGGACAGCCTGCTCCGGGGTCTTTAATTTGCGGTTGTATTCATCGTAGTAGTTCATCGTTGTCCATGTCTCCCGTTCTTTTATTTTCCGAACATCGTCTCATACTCTTTGCGGAATCTCACGACCCCGATATCTGTCAGCGGGTGTTTGAGAAGCAGCAGGGCTTTGTACGGCACTTTCCAGATACATTTATTATATCATTTTTATCTGCTTTGTATCTGTCCCGCGGACGCACTTTGAGATATACTGGAAAAATAGGGACAGCAGGCACGAGAGGGTGGTTTGGCAGATGAAAAAGGTAGTATTCTACGGCGATTCCAACACATACGGCTATGATCCCGCCGGTTTATTCGGCGGCCGGTATCCGAGGCAGTACCGCTGGACGGCGATCCTCGCGGACCGGCTTGACGGCGTATTTCAGGTCGCGGCGGACGGCATGCCCGGAAGGGCGATCCCGCGTAAGGGGCGCGCGATGGAATACCTTCTCGGTTCAATGAGGCATGAGATGCCGGTCGACCTGTTCGCAGTCATGCTCGGCACGAATGACATTCTGGGGACGTCCCGCCCGGACGCGGCGCAGACGGCGAGGGATATGGAAGAGCTGGTCGTGTTCCTAAAGAATGCCGGGATCCCGCAGATCCTTCTCATTGCGCCCCCGAAGATCTCCTTTACGCCTGCGTCTTTCCAGATGTCTTACGTGTGCGGAGACAGCTCTTACGCGCAGCTCTACCGGGAACAGGGCCAAAAACTGACGCTGGAGTACCGGGATCTTGCGCGCAGGCACGGACTGTGGTTCGCGGACGCCTCATCGTGGGAGCTGGATTTTGCCTTCGACGGCGTACACCTGTCAGAGAAGGGACATGTCCTGTTCGCGGATGAGATGGAAAAAGTAATGAGAAAGATCGCCAAAAGATAATTTTGCGAAAGATCGTATCAAGGGATAGTTTGATGGAGGCATAAAAAATGCGGGGCATGGAAGGTTATATGCGCGGCGTCAATCTCGGAGGCTGGCTTTCCCAGTTCGATGTGCCGTCAAAAGAGCATTTCGATACGTTTATCACTGAGGAGGATATCCGCCGCATCGCCGGCATGGGCCTTGATCATGTCCGCGTTCCGGTGGATTACACCGTGATCGAGACAGAGGACGGCACACCGAAGGAGGACGGATATAAGTATATCGATAACTGTGTGCAGTGGTGCAGGGCCAATGGTCTTCATATGATCATCGATATCCACAAGACGTACGGATATTCTTTTGACCCGCTCGAAAAGGACGACAAGACGGTTTTCTTTACGGACACGGTGCGGCAGCAGCGCTTTTTTGACATGTGGGAGACGATCGCGAAGAGATACAGCGGGGATCCGGATGTCGTGGCCTATGAACTTCTCAACGAGATCGTCATGCCGGAGGTAAAAGACCTCTGGAATGGCATCGCGCTGAAGGCGATCGAGGTGATTAGAAGACACGCGCCGCAGACCTGGATCATCTTTGGCGGCGTCCTCTATAACGCGGTCGTCGCGGTCCCCTGGCTTGCGGACACGCCTGACCGCAGGGTCGCCTACACGTTCCACTGCTACGAGCCCCTGATCTTCACGCATCAGGGCGCCTACTGGGTCGACAATATGCCGTCTGACTTCAGGATCGGCTATCCGAAGACGCTGGAAGAATACAGGGAAGCGTCCTCTATCCTTGACAGGAAGCTGGCCGGCACGATCTTTGATGAAAAGATACGGCCCATCGGCACGGCGTTCTTCGAGGGACTTTTCGAGCCCGCCCTCAGGACGTCAAAAGAGAGAGATATCCCGCTCTACTGCGGGGAATACGGCGTCATCGACCTGGCGGACAGGGAGGACGCGATCCGCTGGCTTGCGGATATCCACGATACGTTCGAAAAGTACGCTATCGGAAGGGCACTATGGAATTATAAAGAGAAAGATTTCGGGATCGCCGGGGAGGAAGTACGCCCTTATCTGAAAGCGATCGCGGACAAATTATAAAAAGAAAGTGTGACATCCTATGATCAAACCAATTCTGTTGTTTATCGTCGGTCTTGTCTGCCTGATCAAGGGCGGAGACTGGTTCGTCGACGGCGCCAGTTCTCTGGCGAGGAAATTCAAACTGCCGGAACTTCTGATCGGCGCCACCGTCGTCTCGATCGGAACGACACTTCCGGAGGTCATGGTCTCCACCATGTCGGCGCTGTCCGGACACGGTGAGATCGCCTACGGAAACGCCATCGGATCCGTGATCTGCAACACCGCGCTGATCGCCGCGATCACGATCGCGGTGAAGCCGGGGAAAGTCAACCGGGAGACACTGCGGATTCCGGTCGCTTTTTTCTATATCGCGGCGGCGATCTACTGTGTGGCCGCGTATGCGATGGGAAGATTCACAAGGCCGATGGGCCTTATCATGCTTGGCGTGTTCCTGGCGTACATGATCGTGAATGTGCGCTCGATGAAGGCGGAAGCGAAGGACGCGCAGGAAGCGGTTGAAGCCGTGGAAGCTTCGAAAGACGCTGCGGAAGAGGCGGAAGAAGCCGTTGCAAACGCGGAAGAAGCTGTGAATGAAGCCGCGGAAGACGCTCTGTACGCTGTAGAAGAAGCCTCGGACGCCATGGAAGAAGCGGAGGAAGCCGAGGAGGCAGCGGTAGAAGCTCTGGAAGAGGTAGACGCGACGGTTGAGCTCTTTGAAAAGAAGGAAGCGGAACCGGATGTCCCGATGGCGAAGATCCTGCTGCTTTTGATCGCGGGATCCGCGCTGATCGCGGTCGGCGCCAATCTTCTGGTAGACAACGGTACACTGATCGCCCAGGCCTTCGGCGTGCCGGAATCCGTGATCGCGCTGACATTTGTGGCGCTGGGCACCAGCCTTCCCGAGCTGGTCACGGCGATCACTTCTCTTGCGAAGGGACACGGCGCCCTTTCGCTGGGAAATGTCATCGGCGCAAATGTATTCAACCTGGTACTGGTCAGCGGCGTCTCCGTGACGCTCGCGCCGTTTGTCGTGCCGCAGAGCGCGGTGTTTATGGGACATAATTCCAGTTTGGTCCTGGAGATTCCTGTGATGCTGCTGGTGATGTCTATTTTGACCATTCCGTCGCTGATCCGCGGAAAGCTGACCAGGAGACAGGGAATCCTGCTGCTCCTGATCTATGCGGTATTCTGCGCGATCCAATTTACGATGTGAGCGGAATGACAGAAAAGGAGAAAGGAACGAACCCATATGAACGAGCTGTTGGATCTGTATCTGACATTTGTCCGGATCGGCTGCGTCAACTTCGGCGGCGGCTATGCGATGCTTCCGCTCCTTGAGCGCGAACTTGTGGACAAGCGGCACTGGACGACGATGGATGACCTGCGCGATTACTTCTCGATCGGGCAGTGCACGCCCGGTATCATCGCCCTGAACGTCTCTACGTTTATTGGGGAGAAAAAAGCCGGGGTTATCGGTGCGCTCTGCGCGACAGGAGGATTCCTCACGGGGCCGATCGCGATCATCCTTGTCATCGCCACTTTTTTGACGAATTTTGCTGACCTTCCGGTCGTACAGCACGCCTTCGCAGGCATCCGCGTATGCGTATGCGTGCTCATTGTGCAGGCAGTCATGCGGCTGTGGAAGAAATCTGTGGTGGACCGCTTTACGCTGGGTCTCTATCTTGTGATCTTTGCGCTGAACGCGTTTTCCGGCGTTCTGCCCGTTAAGGTCCCTGCGGCAGTGCTAGTGATCTGCGCGGGTGTGATCGGCGTTGTGATGTCGATGCGGAACAGGAAACTGGCGGCAGCCGCAGGAACGGGCGCGGGTGATGCAGCGGATGGCAAAGGAAAGGAGGCGGACAAATGACACTTCTTCGTCTGATGCTTGAATTCTTCAAGACCGGCCTCTTCGCCGTCGGTGGAGGACTTGCCACACTGCCTTTCCTCTATGAGATATCGGGCAATACGGGATGGTTCTCGCACGCGGACATCGCGGATATGATCGCGATCTCCGAGTCCACGCCCGGTGCGATCGGCATCAACATGTCGACCTATGCCGGCTTTAAGACAGCCGGTTTCCCGGGAGGGATCCTCGCGACGTTATCTCTTGCAGCTCCCTCTGTGATCATCATCCTGATCATCGCCAAGTTCCTGAACAAATTCAGGGATAACCCGAACGTGGAAGGCGC
>CACXMK010000103.1 GCA_902768735.1 uncultured Lachnospiraceae bacterium
ATGGCCAATACGGCTCTGGCAGCACAGAAGGTGGCGCAGGACGGCGACTGCAGCGCCGCGGCCATTGCCAGTGAAGAGACTGCCGAACTATACGGACTGCAGATCCTGGACCACGATATCAACGAGAGCAAAGTGAATACGACCCGCTTCGCAGTCTTTTCAAGGGTAGAGAACCGGCTGGCGATCAGGAAGGACGGAGGCGCGTTCCTGCTCCTGTTTACCGTCAAGGATGAAGCCGGCGGCCTAGCCAAGGCAGTCAATGCGATCAGCGCATTTAATTTCAATATGCGCGTTTTGCGCTCCCGCCCCATGAAAGACCTCCCGTGGCATTACTATTTTTACGCGGAAGTTGAGGGAGATGATTCCTCCGAAAACGGAAAGCGCATGATCAGCGCGCTTCGGGTGGTCTGCCCGGTCCTCAAGATCGTCGGGCGTTATACCGCGACCGCCAATATCCATCAGGGCGGAGAGACAATATAAGTCAAAGAAAAAATGACCCCAGAGGTCATTTTTCTCTCTTGGCTCACCACAAAATATTACGAGAGGAGAAAAACGACCCCAGAGGTCGTTTTTCTCCTCTCGTATTTCGTATTGCTGACGAAAGCCGCTGCTGACGAAAGCCGCTGTCATAAGGTTCACAAAATCGGCATCGACGGAATCCGGACATACTCACACAGCGCGACAGTCAGCAGCGTGCCATCTTCGTCATAAACCTCCGCCTGAATGGAGCAGATCCTCTTCCCCGCTTTCAGCTCGCGCGCGACGCACCGCAGCTTTCCCTTAGATCTGGACGCTCTGAGATACTGGATCGTGATCGTGGAAGTTGTGCAATTGTCCCCGTGAGAAGCCGCAGCCGTTCCGCCGACCGTATCGATCATAGTGAACAGCGCGCCGCCATGAATGGCACCGATGGAGTTGCCCAGCTCCGGCCTGTATTCCATGCATCCCTCGCAGTACCCCTCGCGCACCTCAGTGATTCTGATGCCCAGATGTATTGCCAAACGATTCGTCGTGTTTCGGTATTCCTTGATTTTCTCGTAATCTTCTTTCGTTCTTGTGTTCATACTAATCGTCCTTCCGTCATCCTGTGTCAACATCACCTCAGATCCCGTCGATCGTCTGCTGCAAAACATAGTCCGTCGATCGTCTGCGACAAAACATAGTTGCCCACTATTCACCTCGCAGCATACAGATCCACCGCATTCTCCTCCGAATAGTAAATCTTATCGTCCGCGACCAGCTTCCCTGTCCCTCCGCTCGCCTCAATAATGTTTACCGCACAATTATACGGAACCCGTCCATGCCAAAAATCTGACGGATCCTCATAAAAGAAATTCAACATTGCCCTCAGCGCGCATCCGTGCATACCGATCAGATAAGTCTTACCATCATCGCGCGCCATCAGCTCTTTGAGGAACTCCTGCGTTCTCTCGCACACATCCTGAATACGCTCTCCATTCGGAAATCCCGCGAAATGAAAAGGATCGTTGAAAAAGGCCTTCCCCGCTTCACCCATAACGGACATAGGCTTTCCCTCAACATCTCCAGCCCCTATTTCTTTAAGCCTGTCGTCCGTATGAACCGGAATGTGATTGCCGCTTTCTTTAAGCACCAGTTCAACCGTCTCCACCGACCTGACCAGCGGGCTGGATATACAGCAGTCAAAACGAATGCCTTTCATCGCCCGCCCGGTGATCTTCGCGAGCGCCCTGCCGTTTTCATTAAGCGGCTCATCGATCCATCCCTGTATCAACCCTAACGTATTCAGATTGGTTTCTCCGTGTCTTATGATATAAATCTTCAAGATATTACTCCTTATCCTTAATAAGTCAAAGAGTCCCCCTTGGCTCACCACAAATATTACGAGAAGAGAAAAACGACCCCAGAGGTCACTTTCACGTTGACTGTGGATGTCATTGGGGACGGTTCTCAGTGTCACCCAGTGTCATTGAGAACCGTCCCCATTGACACCATTGACACTACACACACAGCACTAAATACTCTTACTATTGGTGCCTTTCCCCAAGAATAATTATATAATGTTAGAAAGGGCAATAAAAGACTTCACAAAAGAGGGAACCACAATGCGGCTGACAGAAGAATTATCACGAAATTACACCGCCATTCTCAAAGAAGAACTGGTCGCGGCAATGGGCTGCACCGAGCCGATCGCCATCGCATATGCCACCGCCAAAGCGTACAAGGAACTTGGTGAAATGCCGACGCATATCACCGTCACCTGTTCCGGCAACATCATCAAAAATGTGAAAGGCGTGACTGTTCCCAATTCCGGCGGCCAGAAAGGAATTGAGACTGCGGCTGTCCTTGGCATGGTAGGCGGGGATGCCGACAAGATCCTGGAGGTCATCGCCGACGTCACCGAAGCGGACCGCGTAAAGACGCGCAAGCTTGTGGCCGCAGGGATCTGCAATGTTGAGCTGGCAGAGAACGTGCCGAATCTGTACATCAAAGTGGACATGTGGAATGACGAGCACAAATCGTCGGTGACGATCGCAGAGCATCACACAGACATCACGCAGATCGAAAAGGACGGCAAGACGGTTTTTGTCGCCGTAAAAGGTGTGGAGTCAAAAGAGGAACGCCCCGCAGGTGACCGCTCCAAAATGACGCTCAAAGGCATCATCAAATACGCGACGGTCGTGGATCTTTCCGAGGTCGAAGAAGTCCTCGAGCGGCAGGTGCGCTATAATACAGCGATCTCTCAGGAGGGGCTCGACAATCCCTGGGGAGCCCGCGTTGGCAAAACACTGCTCGAGAACTGGAGTGACGACGTGAAGTGTCTGGCATGTGCGCGCGCGGCAGCGGGTTCTGACGCGCGAATGAGCGGATGTCCCTTGCCGGTCATCATCAATTCCGGAAGCGGCAACCAGGGGATCACGGTCACCATGCCTGTCGTCACTTATGCGGAGCGCTGGCATCTCTCCAAGGATAAGATGTACCGCTGCCTTCTGGTCTCGAATCTGGTGTCCATCTACATCAAGCATTACATCGGTTCCCTCTCCGCGTTCTGCGGAGCTGTGAGCGCGGCTTGCGGCGCCGGCGCCGCGATCACGTACATGTCCGGCGGCTCCTATGAGCAGATCGCGGGAACGATCACCAACACGCTCGGAAACGTCGGCGGTATTGTCTGCGACGGGGCAAAACCCAGCTGCGCCGCCAAGATCGCCTCTTCCGTCCACGCGGCGCTCCTTGCGCACTACATGAGCATCAGCCAAAAGGAATTCCGGGGCGGGGAAGGCTTTGTCGAGAGCGACGTGGAAAAGACGATCAAGAACATGGGCTACATCGGAAAGATCGGCATGAAAGAGACGGACAAGGAGATCCTCAATGTCATGATCGACAAGGTGGATGTGGACTCCTGTTTGTGAGAAGCAACCCCCAGAGAAATCCGGCTCCAAAGTCAAGAGGCAGCGGCTCACGCCACTGCCTCTTTTTTGCCCTCTCTAGTGCTTCTCATCTCATTCATAGAATCATAGACTTTTAACGGAATAAAGATCGATCCAACAATCGCTATATATAAGTCAATGTTTTTAACAAATCTCATGTTAAAAGATGCAACTGCTCTGAGTATTGTGCGGATCAAACTTTCGTCTTTGCTATATACCATTCCATAACCATTTGAAATTTCTATTATGGGGGCGTATTGCGAACTGCCGCTTCTCACCCTGCTGGCATCTATACCTAAATTCATAATCTGGTAATTACTAGAATAGTATATGACTGCAATAGCAGCGAGTATAATCGTTATGACCTCAACAAGTAATAACCATTTCGCAGCATTGTTGATTTTATATCCAAACTTTTTAATGATCTTAATAAATACCCAAAGGAATATGCCGGCAATTATTATATTGAGGACCAAACTGACGCTTCCTGCAAAGGGCTCTAATACAAATGATTTTGTGTAGTCATTGTTTGTAGCGAATAAATCACCTGTCTTTTGTTTGGCCATGTACTGTACTATGAGTTTTTTGATCTGTGTGAACATAAAAGAGGTCAATACAATTGATAATATCATGTACACACAGCATGCCCAGTTTTCACGGACAATTCGCGCTGCTGTATTGGGTTTCTCTTTGCTCACAGTGCGAGCCGTATGATTTGCAGCTTTCCCTTTCTCCGCATGAAGCACATTATTTGACGTTTCCTTTTTCACATTCCCTGCTCTGTCCCGGGTTTTCGGACCTTTTTTCTTATTTCTATTAGACATTCCGTTTTTCCATCCTTTCTAGTAATACTCTGCCACTCACTGTCTAAAAGATTTTCAAGGAGTTATCGATCGCTATATTAGTCTTTTTGACCATATATAAAATAGCACATTTTTTTTAAATGTCAACCACATGTCTTTTTTATGGGAAAATGTTAGCCAGCCGTCTAATGCCCTGCTGCTCTCGGTCGACCTGTTCACGGCGACACCTGCTCTCCCACAATTAAAAAAACTGCCGGCAGAGCTTAATTGCTCCGTCGGCAGAATTTGCTGCTGCACCGTTAATAAAATTGACATCTTGCATTAGATGCTTACATTGCATCCTTTCACCCAAAGAAATCGTCTCCCGGTGTCCTAATCACCCCAAGCTTAATAAGAATAGATCGCTTGCGCGGTCACTCCTTTTCCCAGGAGGATCCATCCGTATTTTGACCCCTTCTTTACACGCAGGAGCAACCTCGTCGAAGAGATCCTGCACTGATCGACGCCGACCACGTTTCCTGCCAGAAGTTTGAATGCATTTTTCGTCCGTGCGGGGGTCGTGTATGCCCACACTTTTTTGCCCACGCGGACCCTTCCGCAGTCCTTATTCACTCTCGCTGCCGCGCTGTTCTGCTTTAGCGAACCGCTTTGATACACGAACTGCATCGTCAGGTCGCCGTTGAAGTATCCTTTTGAAGAAGTAGGGCTGTACATGGAAACGTCAAAATCGACCTTATTGCCATTCACTGTTTTGGGCCAGACGTACCACGAGTAGCAATGCGCCTTGCAATACTGGTTGAAATCCACCACCTTGACGAACTTCCCGCCCTTGTACTGGAATACGGCCGTAAGCATACTGATGTATGTATCTCCGTTGCCGCAGGTAATGAACAGGAACTTTTTCCCATTTTGCAGAGTAATCAGGGTCGGATTCAGGTTGAAATACCCATTCGTAGTCTTGAACTGATACGCCTTCTTACCGTTCACACTGATCGTAAAGCTTTTGTAATTCGGCCTGCTGGGGCCGGTCCATTTGGGCCTTTGGATCTTAAAGCGATCTGCCTTCCCGTCTCCCGTAACATCCAGAGTCGTATACACCTTATCTGGTTTAAGATCGGTAAGCTTTGCTGTCGCGCACCGTGCCGGGATCGCCGGAACCATGAACAGCGCAGCCACCATCGCTACCGTTAACATTGCTGCCGTTACTTTGCTGAACCAACTCTTACTCAT
>CACXMK010000104.1 GCA_902768735.1 uncultured Lachnospiraceae bacterium
GGAGGGGGGATTATACTCTTTTTTTATGGAAATAGCTTTGTTTTCAGCAAAGGAAAAAGGACGCATGAAAAAACTTTCGTTTTTTCACACGTCCTTTCTCTATATCTGACGGGCAGCTGCTGTTTACTGCAGCCCCTCCATATATGACAGGCGCATCTGCTCGATTCCCTCGAAGCACTCCTTCGCGAGTTCCTTGAACCGCCGCACGTACGCAGGCTCATACCGCTTCTTGTTCTGAAAGGAATAGATGGTGTGTCCGAGTGCCATTCCCTTGCGATAGACCTGGAAATAGTTGACAGGCTGGCGCGCGGAACTGAGCCCCTCCGAAATGCTGGACAGCGTGAGGAACCCCGCCGCGGTCCCGTCCGCGAAAAGCGGGAAGAAATACAGCGGAAACGCTGTCTCCATCAGTATATTCGGCGTCAGGTTCTGGTCTTCGAAGCAGGCGGTGAATTCTCTGGACAGCTGATTCCGGCTGTTTGGCACGATAAAAGGGAGCTTCGCGACCTTATCGATCGTACAGCCTCTTGCGCAGGACGCCTTGATGTCAAAAGCCTCCAGTCCGTACACGCGGTACAGCAGCCGGTCACTGACCACCACGAAAATATTGTCCCGGTGCATCATCTCGATATGAAATTCCGGATCGTCCGGATCGACCGGCGCGAACGCGATATCCACCTTATTCTCCAGCACCTGCTTCTTAAGTTCCACCGCATAGGCGTCCGAGGTCCGAATACGGATTTTCGGATACTCTTTTAAGAACTGCGGCAGGATCTCCGGCAAAAGCACACGCAGCCTCGGCGTACTGGCGCCAATTACCAGCTCGCCTGCCGTCTCTCCCTGAATACCCTTCATCTCTTCGTTCAGGTCCCCTTCTTTTGCAAGCATCTCCTCCGCGTACTCCAGCATCCGCCTGCCCGCATAAGTCAGTGCCAGCTTCGGTTTGCGCTCGAAAAGCACGACGTGGTAGTGGTCCTCCAGTCTCTTGATATGGCTGGACAGATTCTGCTGAGAAACAAACAGGCGCTCCGCTGTTTTGGTAAAGTGCAGATCCTTCGCCGCCTCGGCGAAATAGTATAAATCCCTGAATACCATGTCATTTTCCGATTTTTCACAAATTTTATTTGTTACAAAAATTATTATAGGTTATATTATGGCATATTTCAATAAATCCAATCCATATTTCGGTTATTAGTTTTATCAAACCATATTTTTAGTTGTCAACTTTTACACATAATGTTGTTAGATTTTTGTTATATGCGATGCTATCCTGAAATCACAAAGAAACAAGGTCACCATTGATTCAGGCAAAAAGAGGAGGAAATGTAAATGAGTCAAATGGCAATTGCCCTAATTATCCTTGCGGTCATGATCATCCTGTTCATCACGGAGCCGGTTCCGATCGTGGTCACTGCCATTGCAGCTTCGATCGCCTATGCGTACACAGGCATCATCGAAGTCGGCGACATCTTCAGCGGCTATAACAGCACTACGATCGTTCTGCTGTGCGGCATGATGATCGTCGGATCGTCCCTGTTCCACACCGGCATCACTGACATCATCGGCCAGAAGATGGTTCAGATCACCGGTAAGAGCGAACGCAACATCATCCTTGTCACCCTGATCGTCTCCTGCCTGCTCAGCGCGATCTGCAGCAACATCGGCGTCATGACAGCCATGGCTCCCCTGGTCACTGCGATGTGCCTGTCTGCCGGCGTAGGCCCTTCCAAGGCACTGCTCGGCCTTCTATTCGGCGCACAGTTCGGCGGATTCATCACCCTCGTCGGTGTCGGCTCCAACGCTTCCGCGGCAAACGCTATGGCGGAACTTGGCCTGACTCCCTTCGGATTCTTCGGAATCACCCCCTACGGTATCGGCGTTTCCATCGTCGGCACACTGTTTTTCACCTTTGTCGCGACAAGGTTCCTTCCCGATACAGGATATGTTCCGGAATTCGCAAAGGCTGAAAAGAAGGAATTCAACAAGACCAAAGCTGCGATCGCAGCCGTCACCATGGCAGCTGTCCTGGTCGTCATCGCAATGAGCCCCAAGGCTGTTCCGATGCATGTCGCAGCAGTCGTCGGCGCACTTGTCATCGTCGGCACAAAGTGCATGACTGTCAAAGAAGCGATCGCAGCAGTTGACTGGAACTGCATGATGCTGGTCGGCTCCCTGACCGCGATCTCCACCGGTTTCAAGAACTCCGGCGCAGGCGACGCAGTCGCGAACCTGATCATCAAGCTGCTCGGCGAGCACCCCAGCACCTTCATGATCACAACTCTGATCTTCTTCGCGTCGGCATTCCTGACCCAGGTTATGTCCAACATCCCTACGATCCTTCTGTTCATGCCCATCGGCGTATCCATCGCTGAGAAGATCGGCGTAAGCCCTTATCCGATCTGCATGATCATCACCCTGGCAGGCGCGGCTTCCTACGCCACACCTTTCGCGGCTCCGCAGAACATGATCGCAGTAGGCTGGACGCAGTATAAGTTCATCGACTTCATCAAAGTCGGTATCCCGATGGTACTCCTGACATACCTCGTCATTATCGCTGTGACACCTTTCTACCTGCCTTACTGATTGAGACAAAGTTGAGCCAAAGGGACAGACCCTTTGGCTCAAACCGGTCATACTCTCTTTCCCCTGCTTTCCAAAAAGTGAAGCGGGATACTGCATAATCTGTATAATAAGATATGTATCATTAAGATCATATAAGAACGCAACTTCAAAGAACCGGAAAGGAGACCACTATGAAGGATTACCTTCGCGGCGCCTACGACATGCATATCCACACAAGTCCGGATGTAAACCCTAGAAAGACCAGCGACGTCGCTCTGGCTAAGCGCCTCCGGGCTGCAGGACTTGGCGGTGCCCTGATCAAGTGTCACTTTAACGATACTGCTCCCCGCGCCGGGATCCTGAATGAGATGTTCCCGGATCTGTATTTTGGCGGAGGCGTAGTTCTGAACCGTCAGGCAGGCGGTCTGAACCCGTTTGCTGTCACGACATGCGGAAAGATGGGAGGGCGCTTCGTCTGGTTCCCTACCATGGACTCCCGCAGTTATCAGGCATTCCACAACAGGCCGAACCTGGACGAGCTGATCTACCTTCTGGACGACAACGGAGAGCCGTTGAAAGAAGCTGTCGAAGTCATCGAGGCGGCTGCCGAGTACGGCATGATCGTCGCGACCGGCCACGTCAGCGCGGAGGAGGGCATGGCCGTCATGCGCAAGGCCAGAAGTATGGGCGTTGACGTTGTTCTCACACACGCCGACCTTCCGTCCAACGCCTATTCCATCCCTCAGCTGAAAGAAGCTTCGTCCCTCGGCGCATACGTCGAGCACTGCTACTTCACGACGTATTACAACAGGGTCTCCATCGAAGAGATCGCGAAGCAGGTCCGCGCGGCCGGCGTCGGCCACACCTATCTCTCCACCGACTTTGGCCAGCCGAAGTCCCCTCACTCCGACGAGGGTCTTGCCGAATACGCCCAGAGGCTGGAGGAGCAGGGCTTCACGCAGGAAGAGCTCGCATTTATGTTCCGCGGGCTGCCCGAGAAACTTCTGAAGAAGAAATGATCGCGCTATTGCGGGCGCAGAAAAAGACCGGTGAAACGATGAATGGATTGAGGGGACACCGCGCCCGGTGCACACATAGAGGGCTGCCTCTTTTTGAGGCCAGGGGTTTTTCCTCTGGCTTTTTTTGTGTCGGAAAACAGCAGCATAACGCAAAAATGTATCTTCCGCCAATCCGGAATCTGTTATAATTTTCGTATAGAATTCACGCCGCCGCGGAGGACCGCGCGGTTTTTCATGGAGGAGGATACAGCCATGTTGAAGGATTTTGTCAAGGCCGCAGAGCCGGGTGAGGAGGAATTCAAGCAGGAACTCAAACAGGCGCAGGAAAAACTGTTCAGCTTCCAGACGAAGATCAAAGAAGCGAAGCTCCCCGTCATGGTCATCTTCGAGGGATGGGGCGCCGCCGGCAAAGGAAGCGTCATCGGAAGGGTCATCAGGAATATCGACCCGCGCTTCTTCAAGGTCAGGACGATGAAAGCGCCCACTAAAGAAGAGATGCGCTATCCGTTCCTGTACAGGTATCTGCTGGAGATCCCCGAAGCCGGGAAGTTCACTTTCTTTGATACCTATTGGATGAATGAGGTCACGACGCAGCTGATGGAAGGCGATCTGGACGAGGCGGCGTACAAGCAGCGCGTCCGCAGCATCAACACGGCTGAGCGGTCGCTCACCGACAACGGCTACCTGGTCATGAAGTTCTTCTTCCACATCAGTAAGAAGGAGCAGAAAAAGCGGCTCGACGCCCTCATGGCCGACAAGAACACCCGGTGGCGCGTCATCGGCGACGACCTCCACGAGAACAAGCACTACAAAGAGTACCTGGATGTCTACGAGCAGTACCTCGAGGACACCGACCGCGCCGCGGCTCCGTGGTACATCATCGACGCCAGCAACAAGAAGTGGGCTGAGCTCCAGGTCCTGCGCTACCTCAACCAGGGGATCGAGACCGCGCTCAAAAACCACTCTCTCGCCGTGCCTATCCGCCAGAACGTCTTCCCGCTGAACCACACGCCGAAGCTCTCCGAGATCTCCCTCGATGACAAAACATTGACGCGTGAAGAATATGACGAAGAGCTCGACCGGCTCCAGAAAGAACTGCGCGACCTGCACAACGAGCTGTACCGCAAGAAGATCCCGGTCATCATCGCCTATGAGGGATGGGACGCTGCCGGCAAGGGCGGCAATATCAAGCGCATTACGAGCGCCCTCGACCCGCGCGGCTACGAAGTGTTCCCGATCGCGAGCCCCGAGCCGCACGAAAAGGCGAGGCATTTCCTGTGGCGGTTCTGGACGAGGCTGCCCAAAGACGGCCATATCGCTATTTTCGACCGGACGTGGTACGGCCGCGTCATGGTGGAAAGGCTGGAGGGATTCTGCAGTGAGAACGACTGGCAGCGCGCTTACAACGAGATGAACGAGTTCGAGAAGGAACTCGCCGACTGGGGCGCTGTCGTGATCAAGTTCTGGGTGCAGATCGACAACAAGACGCAGCTCGAGCGCTTCACGGAGCGTCAGAACACGCCCGAAAAGCAGTGGAAGATCACCGATGAGGACTGGCGCAACCGCGAGAAGTGGGACCAGTATGAGGCAGCTATCGACGAGATGCTCCAGAAGACCAATACCACCTTCGCGCCGTGGTACATTCTCGAATCCAATGACAAGAAATACGCGCGCATCAAGGCGCTGAAGATCGTCGTTGAGGCGATCCGGGAGGCGTGCAAAGATAAGAAAGAAGAAAA
>CACXMK010000105.1 GCA_902768735.1 uncultured Lachnospiraceae bacterium
CACGCTGCACTACCTGATCGTCATCATCGGTGTGATCTGGGGCCTTGCGATCCTCGGCGTGAACACCACCGCGGTGCTGGCCGGCGTCGGCATCATCGGCCTGATCCTGGGCTTTGGCGCACAGAGTCTGATCGAGGATATCATCACCGGCGCGTTCATCATCTTTGAGGGACAGTACGTAAACGGCGATATCATCATCCTGGATGATTTCCGAGGCAGAGTGCGCAACATCGGCGTCCGCACGACGACGATCGAAGACGACGGCGGCAACCTGAAGGTCGTCAACAACTCCGACATCCGCAATTTCCAGAACCGTTCCCGCGTCAAGTCTCTGGCGATCTGTATCTGCGCAGTGGCGTATGACACGGACATCAAGAAGCTCGAGAGAGTGCTTGCGGACGGACTTCCGGAGATGTACGAGAAGCACAAGGACCTCTACCTGACCTGCCCCCGCTATCTCGGCGTGGAGCTCCTGGCGGACAGCGGCGTAAACCTCAAGATCGTGGCGGACGTAAAGGAAGCGGACGTCTTCAGGGCGCAGCGCCAGCTCAACAGGGATGTCTGGGCACTGTTCTGCGAGAAGGGTATCGAGATCCCGTTCCCTCAGGTTGTTGTGCACCAGGGCTGATCGCGGCGTGATCCGCGCTACAGAAGGTTGCGCACCAGGGCTGATCGCGGCACGATGCATTGCTGAAAACTGCTGTGCACCAGGGCCGGTCGCAGCCTGATCCGCATCGCAGGATCCCCGCAAAGGTTGTGCGCACAGCATGACTGTGAGGATCTACGGCCACAGCGGCGTGCCGTTCCTCGCGTTCCCGACGCAGGACTCCAAGTGCAATAACTACGAGGACTTCGGCATGATCGACGTGCTCAGCGACTACCTCGAAGAGGGCAAAATACAGTATTTCGTCGTGGATACGATCGACAAGGAGAGCTGGTCCGAGGGCGACTGGGACAAGGGCCGCAGAGCCTGGAAGCAGGAGCTGTATTTCCACTATATCGTCGACGAAGTGATCCCGTTCATCCTCGACAGGACCGGCGGAAAGCTTCCCATGACGACCGGCTGCAGCCTCGGCGCGAACCACGCGCTGCTCACCGTGCTGCGCAGGCCCGACCTGTTTTCCGGCTGCATCGCGCTGTCCGGCTTATATGACAGCAACTATTTCTTCAGCGGCTGGATGAACGATACGCTCTACGACAATTCGCCCGAGTGCTTTTTGCCGAACATGTCGCCCGACCACCCTTATATCGACCTGTACAACGAGAAGCAGCTCATCATCTGCGTCGGACAGGGCGCCTGGGAAGAGGACGGCGTGCGCTCCCTCCGTTTCCTTGAGAGCGTGTTCCGCGAGAAGGGTATTAACGCCTGGTGTGATTTCTGGGGCTACGATGTCAACCACGACTGGCCGTGGTGGTACAAGCAGATGCGGTATTTTGTCCCGATCGTGCTTGAGAGATGGGGATATTAAAGCATATACAGTGCAACAGTGCAGTAAACAGGTCAAAACACAGAGAGGGCCTTTGTGTTTTGGCACAGACAAACACAAAGGAAGGGGCCTTATATGAACTTTATTTTCATTTCACCGAACTTCCCGCACACCTACTGGAATTTCTGTGACAGGCTGAAAAAGAACGGCGTGAACGTTCTGGGCATCGGCGATGCGCCGTACGATGAGCTCGAGTACGGGCTTAAGAGCGCGCTCACAGAGTATTTCAGGGTCGATTCCCTCGAGAACTACGACCAGGTCTTCAGGGCGGTCGCATTCTTTTCCTACAAATACGGAAAGATCGACTGGATCGAGTCGCTCAACGAGTACTGGCTCGAGCAGGACGCGCGGCTTCGCACGGACTTTAACGTGACGACCGGTATCCGGAGTGACAGGATCAGCTTTATCAAGGAGAAATCCCTGATGAAGAAGCTGTATCAGCAGGCGAAGATCCCCACCGCGCGCCAGAGCAAGGTGACGACGCGCGAGGCGGCGCTGGCCTTTATCGACGAGATCGGCGGCTATCCCGTCATCGTGAAGCCCGACATCGGCGTCGGCGCGAACGACACTTGGAAGCTCAACAATGACGAGCAGCTGAACGCATTTTACGACCACCTTCCCGAAGTGCCTTACGTCATGGAAGAGTTCATCGTCGGCGACCTGATCTCCTATGAGGGGATCCTCAATTCCAAATTTGAGCCGCTGTTCGAGAACATGACGACATGGCCGACCCCGATCATGGAGATCGTGAACGACGACCTGAACCTCAAGTATTACACTAATCCGGATGTGCCGGAGAAGCTCAAAAAGATCGGCAGAAAGACATCGAAGGAATTCGGTGTGGACCGCCGCTTCGTGCACCTGGAGTTCTTCCGCCTGACCTCCGACCGCAAAGGCCTTGGCAAGAAGGGCGACTACGTCGGTCTCGAAGTCAACATGCGCCCGCCGGGAGGCTACACCCCGGATATGATGAATTTTGCCCACTCCACGGACGTGTACCAGATCTACGCGGACATGGTGGCGTTCGACGAGAGACATCTTCCCGAGAACAAGGACAAGTATTACTGTGTCTACGCGGGCCGCAAGGACGGACATGACTACGTCCACACCCATGACGAGATCATGGCAAAATACGGCAGCGCGATGGTCATGCAGGAGGAGATGCCTCCTGTGAACTGGCCGCAGATGGGACGCGTCATGTACACCGTAAAGCTTGCGACCAAGAAGGAAGTCGACGAGTTTATTGCATTCGTGCACGACGAGAAGTAATTTCTGTGCGGGGATATTCAGATCGTGAATGCGAATAGATTTTTTAAGGTGTTTGGGCTCTTTTTTGTCGGAATGGGGCTTCTGCTCGGCATTGGCTTTATCGCCGGCAGCATTATGACGCATGAGGGAACGCTGATCTTTATTGGCGTGATGTTCCTCGCGATCTTCTGCGGGGTCGGCGGTCTTCTCGCCTGGCTCGGGATCTCCGCGGAGCGGCGCGCAGAGAAGATTGTGGAAAGCGGAACCGCATACATGGGCAAGATCTATGACTATGTCGAGGACCACGAGTACATCGTAAACGGTCAGCCCACGCTGTCAGTCATTGTGCGCTACATGAAGGACGGCGTCGTCAAACAGGCGGTCGCGCGCACCGGACAGCCCGATACGGCGCAGTACCCGCGCGGCGCCACTGTTTCGATCAGCATCCTGAACGGAGAAGCGGCGATTATCCCCGGTAGTGTCTCAAATGCCGCGATCCCCGATGAAGCGCTCCTTATGGACAGGGACATCGACGCCGAGAAGCTCAGTACTTCGATCGGCGCGGCGTGCCCGAACTGCGGCGCGACGCTGATGGTTCCGGTCGGAATGTCGACAGTCTGCCCTTACTGCGGCAGAAAGATCAAGGCCGCGGAAGACGGAAGTGTGATCTGAAGCGGGAAAGAAGTTGCATAAAAGGCCATCGCCCTGGGGGCGGTGGCCTTTTTTTGAATCGTGATCGCAGAATCCTTATTCGGTTTCTCCGTTGGCGGCGATGTAGTCGCGCGCGTATCCCAGGATGTTGCGCAGCTCGTGCAGGACGCCCAGCTTCTTGTAAGAGAGCTCGACAATGTCGGCCGCTTCCTTCAGTTCGCGCCGCGCGTTGGCTACTGTGACGGCAACGCCTGTCTCTTTGAACGCTGACAGGTCGTTGAGGTTGTCGCCAAAATACACCGTTTCCTCCTTTTTCACGCCGAGGAGTTCCTGCAGAAGAGCGTACGCCTCGCCTTTGCCGGCTTCCCTGGGCATGATATCGAGCCACTTTTCGCCGGAGATCACCATGCTGATATTCTCGTATCGGGGGTCATTCCGGAGCTCTTCAGTGGCGGCTTCGGCATGGGGATGGAGGATCGCTATTTTGACAATGCCGTCCAGGGGGAGCTTCGTGAGATCCTCGACATTTACAACGTCGTAGTGATATTCGTCGCGCATCAGGTGCATGAAATCGCTGTCCTCGCCGTCTTCGATATAGGACTTTTCGAGCGTCTCGATGCCGATGCTCGCGCCGTCGATCTTACGGACCGCCTCAATGATCGGAATGACGAGGTCCTTCTCGAGCTTCCAGGAGTGGAAGATCTTGGTCGTGGTGCGCAGGATCGTCCCGTTCTCCGCGATGAAATAGATCATATCGGAGACGGGTCTAAAGAGGTCGAGCATGCTCTGGTACTGCCTGCCGCTGCAGGCACAGAAGCTGATCCCGACGTCAGCGAGTTCCTCGATGACCTTGTAATACTCGGGGCTGATCGTGTGTGCGCCTTCGGAAACCAGGGTGCCATCAATGTCGCTTGCGATTAATTTGATCATAGTATCCTCCATGCTGCGCGTTGCGCAGTCGATTAATAAACGATATGATGGTATTATTACATAAACAACCGTACATGAAAAGGAGAGGTTTCGATATGTTACATAGAGGATTGGGGTATTTTGCGGCAGGCATCATCGTAGGCCTGGTCATCACCGGCTATATCGTCACTAAGGAGGTTCGCGAAGAGCAGGAGCCGGAAGTGAAACAGGACGGCCTTTTCGCGGAGGTGAGAGGAAACACGGTCCGCACGTACAGAGTGGAGGACGGCCGCTTCTGCGGGTATTCGGAGCCGAAGGTGTTCGCGAGCCAGGACCAGGCGGTCGAGTGGGTCGTGAAGGAAACGAACGCGAAGCTGATCATCGCGGAGGAGTGAGCCAAAGGGACAGACCCTTTGACTCAGATAAGTTGCGCGCAATCGAATGGAGACAAAAAAACGGGGCGGTCACCAACCGGTGACCACCCCGTTTCGCATATTACATCTGTTCGAGGATATACTCCTTGACCTCTTCAAGCGTGCTTTCTTTCCAGGCGCCTTTATCCGCCTCCGCCGCCATCGGGCAGATGATGTGGAAATCGAGCCCTTCGCCGACGACGCGTCCGCTGCGCCTGGGATTCATGAAGTTCTCTTCCCACTCCTTGTCCGTTGCGTTCGTGTACTTGTCCGGATAGAGGAAGATCTGCTGGCGCTTTGTGGCCGCGACGAACATCTTGCAGGCGAGAGGAATGAGCTTGTTGTATTCATCCTCCCGGATGTCGACGAAGATCTTCGGAAGATCAGCACTCACAATACGCTCGTTCTCCCGGTCGATCCTGAGCCCGTGCGCCGTGAAAGAGCAGCTGTCCTTGGTGAAATGCAGCTGCAGCACGATCCCTTTGTCAGTGTTGAACTGCGCGCGCTGGTAGTTTGTGTCAAAAATGAAATTGCCGAGGGAATAGAAGATCGCCTTTTTTCCGACCATCTCGTAGTTCATCGGGACATGCGGGTGATGGGAGACGACGACGTCAGCGCCCATTTCCAGGTACTTCAGATAGCGGTCCCTCGTATAAGGAGAGGGGAGCGCGGTGAACTCCTCGCCGCCGTGCGCGACAACGACGCACCAGCGGCATTTTTCCTTGATCCCGGTGATGACTTCCTGAACGGAGTCCATGTCGCTCCAGCTCAGGCATCCGGCTTTTTCGGGGCCCGCAGGCTTACAGCCGCGCTGGTAGCCGACACCGAAGAGCCCGATCCCGCCCGCCTCGTCCAAAATGACGGGGCGTTTTGCTCTTTCCAGGTCCATTTCCGCGCCGATGGTCTGCGCGCCGAATTCCCGGGCTCTCTCCAAGGTCATCGCGAGACCTTCCGGCCCTGCGTCCATGATGTGGTTGTTGGCGAGGTTCCAGATGTCCGCATGGATCCTCTCAAGGACGACGGTCGCCTTGGGATTTATTGTATGCATGAGGCGCATCTCTGCGGCTTTCACTTTGGCGATCTCGTCGCCGACCAGCGCGCCCTCCACGTTCGCGATGACGTGGTCCGAGGAGGTCAGTGTTTTGACAAGTTTGGGGTCGATCAGATTCTCGTCCTCCCACTTGAGGCGAGGGTGGTAGTTGGTTTCATAGCGGGTCCTTTCTGTTCGCTGCTTCCGGGGCAAAACACTGTCTGAGAAGGGTCTGTCCCTTTGACTCACTCGCGGATCAGCTGCTGGAACACGTCGCCGCGCTCCTCGAAGTTCTTGAAGTAGCCGTAGGACGCGGACGCGGGCGAGAGGATGACCGCCTCACCGGCCGGCGTCAGTTCGCGCGCGAGCTCGACGGCACCGCGCAGGTCCTCCCTGTAGTGGCAGCAGGGCAGGTCCGCGACTTCCCTAAAGATCCGCTCGCCGGACTTGTACATGAGAATGTAGTTGTACTCGTCGTGCGCGCGGATGAAGCCGGTCAAAAGATCGTAGTCGATGTTCCGGTCCATTCCGCCGAGCAGGATCGTCCTGCTGTTAGGGATGCTCTTTAGCGCGGCGATGGCCGCCTCCGGGATCGTGGAGATCGAGTCGTCGTAGAAATCGATTCCGCCGAAATTGCCGGCGAACTGCATGCGGTGGCGGAGACCATTGAATTCTGCGATCGCTTCCCGGACCTTCTGCGGCTCGCATCCGTACAGCTGCGTGCTGATCATGTAGGCAAAGCGCGCGTTGAACTGGTTGTGATCGCCCTTGATGTTCATCTCGAACCGCATCGGTCCGTCGTAGGAGATCACGGTCTTCGTCGCGGCGGTCTCGATCGGCGGCACGTTGTTCCCGACAAAGAAATAGTCGCCGGGCTTCTGGTTCAGGGTGATGTTGGACTTCGCCTTAAAATACCTCTCCATCGTGCCGTAGTAGTCGAGGTGCTCCTCGTAGAGGTTGAGAAAAACAGCGACGTGGGGCGATGTTTTGGCATGGGCGAGCTGGTGGCAGGACATCTCGAAGACGATGATCGTATCGTCTGTGATCTCGCCGTAGTAATCGAGGGCGGGGAAGCCGATGTTGCCGACGAGAATGGCCGGGCGGTCGCTGCACCTTGACAGGACCGTGTAAAGCAGGGAAGAAGTCGTGCTCTTGCCCTTGGTGCCGGTCACGCCGATGATCTGCCCCGAGAACTCGGCCAGGAAAAGGTCGGTCATCGAGGTGAACTTGTCACTGAGGTCCCAGGCCACGATGCCGGGGCTCTTGATGATATAGTCGTAGGCGTCCTCGTCGATGTCTTCGCGCCTCCCCTGGAAGACGGTGAGCTCTTTGACGGTGCAATATTTGTTTATGAACTTCTCCATGGACTTGCCTTCCAGGCCGTAGCCCCAGAGCAGAACGCGCTTGTTATTCAGGATTTCAGGGATTTTCATGTGTAAGTTGGCCTCCTGGTGATGTAAATCGTATTATCTAAGGAATTATAACATGCGGAGCGCGGATGCGCAAAACGACCTCTGGGGTCGTTTTTTACCCGCCGGAGCAAAATGACCTCTGGGGTCG
>CACXMK010000106.1 GCA_902768735.1 uncultured Lachnospiraceae bacterium
TTAACAAATATGCAATTTTATTGCTGTCAGGCGAGTATTTTTTCACCCGACCGCCGCTCCTAAGCGGTAGGTCGGGTGTTCGAGTCACCTCGCGGACGGCCAATTCAGGGTGGAATTGATTAGCAGGCTAATCATTTCACCCTGTTTTTTTGCGGGTTTCAGAGCTCGCCGGGGACCAGAGGTGTCTGCTAATCGCTTAGCAGGCCCTCGCAAAACCTGCTAATAAAACGGTGATTTTTGCAAATCGCTCTGCCTGTAAGAAAGCTAATCGGCGGTGAAAAGGCCTTCAAAAGGATGGCCCCAAGCGTGGTTAAAGAAGCGGTCCTGCGGGAAGGACATCCTCCCGGCACGCCTTTGACTCCTCTCCTGTCGCCCTTCCTGCCGACCCCGCCCTGCGACACAGCCTGTGGAAAACAATGCCCTTATTCCAGGGCTCCTGATAGACAATATTTGATTATTATCAAGGCCTCGCCGCCCTGCTAATCAGACGGAATGCCCGTTTGGATCAGAGAAAAATCAATCTGGTCTGAGCGGGCATTTTTTGTATCCCGGATCTGCTTCAGTCCCGCACGCAAAGAAAGAGCTGTCGCTCGATCGCCCACCTGCTCAGTCCCCGCGAAAGGAAGGTGTACTATGCCGGATCATTTAATGGAAATCGAACCCGATGAAAGAATCGTTGAGATCGCACCTGAGCGGCTCCGGGATTTCAAAGACCAGCCCTTCAAGATCAGGAAAGATGCCCAGATGGACAACCTGATCGACAGCATCTCCAGGTAT
Organism: uncultured Lachnospiraceae bacterium; assembly: GCA_902768735.1. Classification (GTDB taxonomy): domain Bacteria; phylum Bacillota; class Clostridia; order Lachnospirales; family Lachnospiraceae; genus CAG-791. The sequence continues at coordinate 778 of CACXMK010000106.1, forward strand.
GGGATCCTCAATCCTCTGATCGTCCGCCCCCTCCCCGAGGGAGTATATGAGATTATCTCCGGACACCGGCGGAAATATGCAGCTGAGAAACTCGGCTACAGGAAGTTTCCCGTCATCATCCGGAACCTCAAAGATGAAGACGCCATCATCAGCCTGGTGGATTCCAATGTCTACCGCGAAATGATCCCGATCAGTGAGAAGGCCCTGGCCTACAAAATGAAATACAACGCCATCAAGCGCAAAAGCGGCCGGCGAAAAGGGAGCCGGACCGGAGTCCATAACCGGACAAAGAAAACCGTAGACGTCATGGCCGGAGAAGTGGGCGAGAGCTCCAGACAGCTACAGCGCTACCTCAAGATTGCGGAACTGATCCCGGAGCTCCTGGAGATGCTGGATGAAGGCAGGCTCTCCTTCAATCCCGCCTACGAAGCCGCATTTCTCACCCCGGACCAGCAAAGGAACCTGGCAAAAGCAATCGATTTCACCTAGTCATCCCCTTCTGTCTCCCAGGCCCAGCGAATGAAGAAGATCAGCCAGGAGCAAGGCCTGACTCTGGAAGAGATCAAAAGCATCCTCTGTGAAGTGAAGAAGGGCGACATCACACGCGTCACCTTCAAAAACGAGCAGCTGCGCCGCTTCTTTCCCAGAAACTACACCAACGACCAGATCAAGCAGGCGATTCTGGATCTCCTGCAGAACCGGTCAAAACAAGGGAAACAGGAGCTTTCACAGCAGAAGCAGGAGCTTTCACAGCAGAAGCAGGAAATCGAGTATCTCCGCAGGGAACTGGAGAAAGCCCTGCAGAAAAAATAAAACCCGTTTCTTCTTAATCCTGTTTAGCAACAGGGCAGAAGGAAGTGTAGACGATTGACAGAGAACAAAAGGAAATGGCCGGGAATCCGTCCCCCGCGGGGCACCCGGTCATTTCTTTTTGTAAATACCCAAGTTAGGATCGGACCCCGACGTGGGAACCCGGGAAACCTTTATTGGAATCGATGCTCACAGCTTTGACAGATAGAAAGGCGCAGTAACACCGACTGCCAGAGCATACTGAAACTCCTCATAGCTGCACTCGCCTGACATGGGACCAGGCCCCGGCGAGATGTATACCCCTGTATCACATTATAATGATTTGGTTTTTCTTGTGAACATTCTGTAAACTTGTGACAAATGTCATTGAGAGACATCGGCTGGTTGGTGTATAAAAAAAGATGTCAGCACTATATTATCAATCATGAATATCTTAGAGAAAATATTGAATATATACGGATATCGAGCATCTTTTAGAGGCGGAGGTTCTTACGGAGGTTCTATGCTGAAGAAGATGGAAAAACCTATTACATATCTAAAGGATGCCGGGAGGAGGAAAAACCTCGCGGCTGTTTTTATATGTCTGAACCTTATTTTGCTGTCCTGTGTCTGCGTTTTTTTTAGTATAAACCTACATACCGCGTTTCTGAAGGAAAAAGAATCCAGAATCTTCGGAGCTGTTTTCCCGGATACTGCTGATGATTATTATCGTGAGATCCTCATGCAGATCGAAACGAATATCCAGGCAGAGGGGGATCTCCTGCTGTCGAGAGACTGCGGTTATGATATTGAACTGCAGGGACGGCAGATGCTTGAGCTCGCGGACAGAGGCGCAGAGGCGGTTTTTGTCTGCCCGGCTGCAGACCGGGGGCTCGAGGAGGAGATCCGTAGATGTATGCAGTGTGGCACCAGAGTGATCTTGGTGGGGCGGGGCTGTGCGGGAGAGGAAGAGGCACAGGCCCTGGTTCTTTCTGATGATGAAAAAGCGGGGGAGACGCTGGCCGGCTATATCGATGTGAAAGTGAAGTCAGCGCGTATCCTCCTGCTGGGCAGGGAGAAAGACTCTTCGAGCCGTGCCCGGACCGAGAGTTTCTGCCGCAGAATCCTGGGGGATAAAATTGAAAAAAGCCCGCTGCCGGGCGGAGAAAGCGCAAAAACGAACGATAAAGACGATAACGCCGACAGCAGTACAGACAAGAAAGCCGACAGTAACAAAGACGATAATACCGGCAGCTCCCACGATCCCTTTCAGATCGTCCGCCGGGTGCAGGTGGAAAACGGGGAAAAGGAAATGGAGAAGGCCCGGAGCTATATAGGCAGGGAACTGCAGCGCGGCCGCAAATTTGATCTCATCTTCGCGGCGGACGAAAAGCTTGCGGCAGGTGCCTATGCGGCTCTCAGGGAGGCCGGAGAGGAAAAACATGTACAGATCGTCGCTGTGGATGGAAGCCCTGTGGGAAAGAGGATGCTGCGTTCGTCCGGCTATCTTGCCACAGTGATGGAGTATCCAAGTGTTCTCGCCGGAGAGGCAGTAAGACAGGCCTACAGTGAGTTGGAAATGCCTCCCGGGAGCAGGATTCTCACCCAGGTCAAGCTGGTGACAAAGAATATTATCTATTCTTACGATATCGACAAGTGGGAGTGATCGACAAGCGGGAGTGAACGAGGTGAAGTATTGAAAGATAGTCAGGAACTGCGCAGGATCCGCCTTTTTATGGCGAATGTCAATTACCTGTGGACGCTGTTTTATGCATTATTTGTATATATGACGATCCTCAGGGTCATTCGGGAGGAACAGGCGAGCTCGTTTCTGAACGGGTTGAATACAATGCCCCGCTCTCCGCATCAGATGCTGATCCTGTCCATCGTTCTGTCCACGGCTCTGCTTTTAATCCTGATCTTTGGACACAGGATCCTGCAGGGCAATGCGGGCTTTGCTGTCTACGCCGCGATAGAACTGGCGCTGGCGCTTTTTATATTGTCTGTTGATAACTACGATAATACAGGTATCCTGTTGATCATTGCGGCGGACTGGATCGTGTTTGACTGCGATACAGAGGACAAAGTGATCGGAATGATCGTTCTGCTGACCTGTTATGTACTGGCCAGATCACCGATCTCGATTCCGGGTTTTGTGAAAATCGATTCCCGGGAATATCTGCAGTTTTATGAGAGAGGTTTTCAGGGCGTACTTATGCTTCTGCGCAGTATCATTTTTTCAGGGACGACAATGGGGTTCATCCTTTATCTTGTCCTTGCTATGCGCCTTGCAGAAAAAGAAAACGAACGTGTCCGCCAGCTGAACATCCGGCTTGATACAGCAAATGAAGAACTCAGGACTGCGAATGAAAAGCTGGAGGAATATTCGCGCACAGTGGAAAAAATGTCTCAGACAAGAGAGCGGAACCGTCTCGCCCGTGAGATTCATGATACCCTGGGGCATACGCTTACAGGATTAATCTCCTGTATGGACGCATGTCTGACTCTGATCGACGATTCCAAGGAGGACACAAAGAAAATCCTCTATAAAGCCAGGGATGTTGCCCGGCAGGGAATGGTCGATGTCCGGCGAAGTGTCAGCGCCCTGCGGCCGGACGCACTGGAGAGCCTGTCACTTGAAGAAGCTGTCCAGCGCATTATGAGAGAAATGAGCGAGACAGGAGGCGTGCGTTTTTTCTGCGAAATAGATCTGGAAGGTCTCCGGTTTGACGACGATGAAGAAGATACGATCTACAGGATCGTTCAGGAGAGCATCACCAATTCCGTCTCACACGGAAAGGCAACGGAAATATACGTAGGGCTGAAAAAAGCTTATGGCGCGGTGCATATCAGAATCTGCGACAACGGCACAGGGTGTCCTGATTATAAGAAAGGTTTCGGGCTGGTGCACATGCAGGAACGGGCGAGACTTCTTGGAGGGAGCGTGTGTTTTGACGGAAATACAGGACTGGACGGAGGAAAGGGATTTGCCGTTCATGCAGAGATACCGATCCGGTGGGGAAAATAACTGAAGCCAGTAAAAAGCGAGGAATAAGAATAAATGAAAATCAAAGTACTTGTTGCGGACGATCAGGAACTTACAAGGGACTGCCTCAAGATTGTGCTGGGCAGGCGTGATGATATGGAAGTGATCGATGCGGTGGGGACCGGGACGGACGTGATCCGCAGTGTGCGGAAACAGCAGCCGGATGTGATCCTGATGGACGTCCGCATGCCCGGAATGGACGGGGTCACCTGTACGAAGATCATCAAGGAAAACTATCCCGGGATCAAAATCATTGTACTCACAACCTTTGACGATGATGAATACGTCTTTAACGCACTCAGGGACGGAGCGAGCGGATATCTTCTCAAGGGTATTTCCATGCAGGAACTGGCGGAGGCTATCATCAAGGTCAACAGCGGGAGTGCGATGATCAACCCGGATATCGCCTCCAAAGTGATCACATTCTTTTCCGAGATGGCAAAAGGAAGCCTTTCGATCCAGGTGGACAGAAACGGCGCGGAAGAAATCGGAGAGACCGAGTGGGATATCATCACCCTTGTCAGCCGGGGATTTTCCAACAAGGAAATTTCCGCTGAGCTGAATTTTTCCGAGGGGACCATCCGGAATTATCTCAGTACGATCCTCAGCAAGCTGGCTCTGCGTGACAGAACGCAACTCGCGATCTGGGCGGTACAGTCAGAATATTTAGGAAAGCGCGGCAGGGAGCAGCGATGATACACGGGACAGAAGAAGGAAAAAACAGACGCCGCTGGTCAACCGCGGCCCGCACACTGCTGTGTCTGCTTCTGGCGGTCTGCGCCTTTGCGGCTTTTTCCGCCCCTGACATACGCCTTTCCTCTTTGCTGCCAAAACACAAAAAGACCCTGACAATCGGTTTTTTCTATGGCGGCACAGGTCCGCGTGGATATGAAGGAGCACAGAATACAGTCCTTTCGGCAATCAAGGAATATCACAAACAGTATCCGGATGTGGAGTTACGGTTTGAGAAGGGGATCCTCTGCGATGATTATTCCGAGTGGCTGATGGGAAAATATCTCGAAGGGATAGAACCCGACGTTTTTGTCGCGCAGCAGGAGGACCTGTCCGCTCTCGCAGAAAAAAATATGCTGATGCCTCTGCCGGAGGAGCCGCCAGGAAAAGAGCCAGTATCTTATCCCCCTTTGCTGGAGGCCTGCCGGTGGGGCGGAGTACTGTACGCGCTTCCTGTCATGTGCAATCCGCAGATGATGGCAGTGAACACCTGTTTTCTGAGGACCTATGTCGGACATGACCCGGGCACTGACTGGAGCTGGGGCGAATTTCGCCAGATGTGCAGGATCTGCACGGGACAAAGCGGCGGAGCGCTGGATCATCCCAGATATGGCGTGACAGGGTACACCTGGGAGATGGCGGCTGCTTCCAATGCAGCCAGGCTTTTTGACGAATACGGTATAAAAAACTATCTGGCTGAGACAAGATGTGTGCAGGCTGTGACCTTTCATTACAGACTAAACGGCCTGTTGACAGATATGGCCGACTTTTCATCCGGCCATGTGGCTTTTTCTCCCATGTGGGCAGACAACTGGCGCAAATACAGTACCGAGCCATATGCGGCGGTGGATGAAAACAGTTTTTCCTGGTACTGCACTACCATGCCTGCCGGCCCGGGAGGGGACAATATCTCGCGGACAGAGCTGTTGGCCGGAGCAATCACCCGCAGGAATACCTGCAGAGAGGAGGCTGTGCGCTTTCTCAAGATCCTTGCCGAAGACAACACGATCCAGCAGTCAGTTCTGGAGCAAACCTGGTGCCTTCCGGCCTCCTCAAAGATTCTGCCGCACTATACCGGCACGGATCGGATCTCCGCAGATGGCTCAAAATCTTCTCACAGGGCAGGGGCTGTCGACTATGACCTGCTCGATCAGATTCTGCAAAAAGCAGTTGTCATACGGCGATTCGGAGAGTACGAAGATATTCTGCATAAGCTTGACAGGGAGATCGGGGAAGCGGGCAGCAGCAGCGGCAACTTCGCTGTGTCCCTTCGCAAAATCTCCAATACAATGGAAACATATGCCGGGAAACACTGAGCATGCAGCAGTTCTGCCGCAGCAATTATACAGGCGGCCATTTTATGGGCAACGGTTTTCCAGGCATCAAACAAGCCCCGCGGGCAGGACCATTCCTGCCTGCGGGTTCTTTATTTATAAAACCACAGATCCGGAAGACCTCTTATGCTTCTTACTGACGATACTTCCGATGACAATTGTCAATTCCAATTAATGACAATTTTCAACTCTAATCAAAAGAGCACTGTTGTGAGTAAGAAAGGTGGAGTAATACATGGGGACAAATGGAAAGAATATGGTTCTTGAGATGAAGGACATCGACAAGTCCTTTCCCGGTGTACATGCTCTGGACCACTGCAGCTTTGACCTTTTCGAGGGCGAGGTGCACGCGCTGATCGGCGAGAATGGTGCCGGCAAGTCCACGCTTGTCAAGATCATGACCGGCATACACTCTGACTATACAGGCGAGTACACCCTGTTCGGGAAACCTGTGCATTTCAACTCTATCAAAGAGGCACAGGAGAACGGCATTTCAATCGTGCATCAGGAACTGAATATGATGAACGATCTGACTGTGGCGCAGAACATTTTCATCGGAAGAGAGTCAAAAGGCTTTTTTTGCAATGACAAAGAGATCAATGCAAAGACAGAAAAGCTTATCAAGGACTTCGAGATCGGTGTCAGGGCGACAGACTTGATCAAGAATCTGACCGTCGGCAAATGCCAGATGGTTGAGATCGCGAGGGCTATGTCTTATGAAGCGACAAAGGTTCTGATCCTGGACGAGCCCACGGCCGCCCTGTCCGAGGCTGAGGCCGAGGACCTGTTTGAGAAGATGGAACAGCTCCGGTCGCACGGGGTGTCTATCATCTTTATCTCCCATCGTCTGGAGGAAATCAAAAGAGTCGCGGACCGCGTCACGGTCATGCGTGACGGAAAGTACATTGATACGCTGAACGCCAAGACATGCGATGTACAGGATATTGTCAGGCTGATGGTAGGCCGCGAGGTCATTGAGGCACCCAAAGCAAAGAGCAATGTCGACCCCGGCGCGCCTGTCGTGCTGGAGGCCAAAAATCTGACTGCGCCCAAGGTCAAAAATGTCTCTTTTGTCCTGCATCAGGGCGAGATTCTCGGATTTGCCGGACTGGTCGGAGCCGGACGTACGGAGACGATGCGCCTTCTGTACGGCGCGGATCCTATGGAGAGCGGAGAAGTCCTGGTCAAAGGAAAGCCAATCCTAGTCCATCATTCCAAAGACGCGATCGCAAACGGCATAGGTTACCTGTCCGAGGACCGCAAACGATACGGTCTCGTGCTGGGACTCCCGATCACGGACAACACAGTATTGGCATCCTACGATAATCCCGAGCTTCACAACAGCATTTTTGTAAACGAAAAAAAATGCGGAGCAGTTGCGGAAGAGTATGTGAATAAACTCAAGACCAAGACCCCCTCAGTCAGCCAGCTCGTACGAAATCTTTCCGGCGGCAACCAACAGAAGGTCGTCATTGCCAAATGGCTTCTGCGTGACTGTGATGTCCTGATCTTTGACGAGCCCACGAGAGGAATCGATATTGGCGCCCGCGCGGAGATCTACTCCCTGATGGACTCCCTGGTAAAAGAGGGAAAATCCATTATCATGGTCTCCTCCGATATGACCGAGGTCCTGAAAATGAGCGACCGCATCGTTGTCATGTGCGAGGGACGCAAGACCGGAGAACTCGATATCGCAGAAGCGACACAGGACAAGATCATGACACTTGCGACCAAGTATACAGACTGACCGCTCAGTGGCTGAAAGTTCTTGAAGAAAAAACAGCCACAGCGGTGTGAAGGTGAGATCTTTTACTTTTCACATTTGGGAGGGAATAATAAATGGATAAAAAAGAAACAGGGGGCTTCATTGCCTATCTGAAGGGCGACGGTCTGCAAAAGGTCATCGCAGTCGGATGCCTCATCGTCTTATACGTATTTTTCAGTATTTTCGGAAATCATTTCCTGACATCGGATACCCTTGTCAGTATCCTGGATTCTTCGTATTATATCGGCTTTCTTGCCATCGGCATGACCTTTGTTGTCATCACAGGGGGAATCGATCTTTCCTGCGGCACCGTCATGGTCGGCAGCGCCCTGATCGGCGGCGTCGCCTACAATGTGTGGCATGTGCCGGTCGCGCTGTCCATCCTGCTGGTTCTGATCAGCGCGATCCTCTTCGGCTTCTGCAGCGGCCTTCTGGTCGGCAAGCTGGGCCTTCCGCCTTTTATTGCCACACTGGGCATGCAGTTTATCTCTCTGGGAATCTGCTCGGTCATCGCCAAGGTGCAGACACAGACCTGGCCTTCCCTCACTTCCGAAGACGGCTGGTTCAAGCGTGTGATTTACAAAAATAACGGTTTCCCGGTCGGCGCTATCTGGCTGATCGTCTTCTTTGTCATCGGCTGGATCCTTCTTAACAAGACGATCCTCGGCCGCTACACCTACGCAATGGGTTCCAATGAAGAGGCAGTCGAGCTCTCCGGTATCAAGACTTCCAACTGGAAAGTCATCGTCTATGTCGTAAACGGCTTCTTTGTAGGCCTGGCAGGCATCATTTACGCGGCAACTTATTCCACCATTACCCCGCAGACCGGCGGCGGACAGGAAATGTACGCCATCGCGGCATGCGTGATCGGCGGCACATCTCTCGCAGGCGGTGTCGGCACCCTCTCCGGAACGATCCTCGGCGTCTTCGTCATCTCCGTTCTGAAAACAGGACTCCTGTCCATGGGACTTCCCGTCCAGTGGCAGCAGGTTCTGATCGGTGTCGTCGTTCTGCTTGCCGTACTGGTCGACGTCATCCGCGCAAGCAAGTCCAGGAAAACCTGATCAGTGATATAACAAGTACAGGAAAACCTGACCGGAGGTATAACAAGTACAGTGAAACCTGATCAGTGATATCGCGGAAATCTTCGCTCACAGGCGAAGTTTCTGATAGATGCAGCTTCATTCCCTGCTCTCCGGCATCCACATAATCAGCCTACAGCTTTCATGAAAGGAGACAGGGAATGAAAACCGGACATTTCGAAATACGACCGAAATGTTTTCAACGTTTTTCAACATCTTTTATCGGGAGGAACCATCTTATGAAGAAAAAAGCACTGAGCGTAGTCCTCAGCCTCGCCATCGCAGGCACTCTGCTGGCAGGCTGCGGCGGATCCGGAAGCAGCAGCCAGCCTGCATCAAATGCAGGTGCCGCACAAACCGGTGATGCGGCAGCGACAGATGGCGGCTCTATGGACATCAGAATCATCTCCAAGAGCTTCAACAACCAGTTTTATCAGGCTGCTTTCAAGGGCGCGAATGACGCAGCAGCCGATCTGGGTGTCACAGTCACAACAAACGGCCCCGACGTTGAGACCAACACCTCTCAGCAGGTCGAGCAGGTCAAGGCAGCGGTCAACGCAAAGCCCGATGCGATCGTTCTGGCAGCATGCGATACAGATTCTCTGGAAGAAACTCTGACCGCAGCCAAGGAAGCCGGCATCCCCGTCATCGGATTTGACTCCGGCGTTCCCGGCGACACTACAGGCGCCGTCCTCGCAACTGCGGCAACAGATAACACCAATGCAGGCGCAAACGTGGCCCAGAACCTGATCGCGGATCCCGCCTTCCAGGAAGCGATCCTCAAGGGCACAGAGGAGAACCCCACTGTTCTCGGTATCCTCGCACAGGACGCCACCTCCGGTTCTATCGTCCTTCGTGTCAACGGCTTCATCGAAGAGGCAGTCAAGGATCTCGAGGCTCTCGACGGACTTGCAGGCGCAGTCGATGTCTCTGGTCAGGAGAAGTGGACACAGCCCTCTGCGAAGCCCGCAAAGGTCAAGATCGTCGTCACTGTTCCCCCTTCATCCAGCGCAGCTGATATCCAGTCCGCTTCCAACACAATCTTCAGCACCGACAACCTCGTAGGTGTATTCGCTGCAAACCAGGATGCAGTCAACGGCGTTATCTCCGCTACCAACGACGGCACAGACCTCGACAAAGCCAACGGCAAATACAAAGATATCTTTGTAGTCGGATTCGATTCCGGAACTTCCCAGCGTCAGGCAGTCACCAACGGCCAGTTCCTTGGTTCCGTCACCCAGGACCCCTATCAGATGGGATACCAGGCTGTGACTCTGGCTGTCAAAGCCGCCAACGGTGAAGCTGTTGAAGATGTCGACACCGGCTCCAAGTGGTACAATGCCGAAAACATCGACAGCGAAGAGATTTCCGTCCTTCTTTACGACTGATCGATCAGATAATTAATGAGCCAGTCGATCAGGAGGTCAATCCGCAATTGATCAGGAGATCGAACAGGAATAACAGCCTGCACAATTATTCCTTATTCTGACAACCGCACCGCGGTCGACCATAAACAGGCGCCCGCGGTGCGGCTTTTTTCATAAATACCACAGGGGGTACATATGCATATCCATTTAGACCATATCACCATCAATGTCAGAGACATGGAAGCCAGTGAACGCTTTTACGGAGAAGTCCTGGGACTTCCGAAAATGGAAAATGTCGATATGGGAGACCATGAGATCCACTATTTCCAGCTGGACGGCCCGGTCCGGCTCGAGCTGATCTCCTACATGGACGATTTTGGCGAACTGAAAGCGAATGTAAAGACCAGGGGGATCTACCGCCACTTCGCAATGGAAACGAAGGATGTGGACGCTCTCTATGAAAAAATCAAGGGAGCAGGATATACCTGCCTGACAGAACCCAGTGACGTCGAAAAACTTCATTTCCGCGGCTTTCTGGCGGAGGATCCCAACGGCGTGGAAGTGGAGTTCCTCCAGCGATGAAAACTCCAAAATGGGGTCAGAGCTCATTATGACGCAATGCAAACATCCATAACCAATTAAAATCTGCCGTTATGGC
>CACXMK010000107.1 GCA_902768735.1 uncultured Lachnospiraceae bacterium
GGTACAGTAAAAAAAGACGCCGCTGACGCGGCTATGAGGCGCTTGTATCCCGCGGACGACTATGGTCGGCCGGGGTTTTACGCGCCGTTTCGATAATCCAGCTTTATGAACGGATATCGAATATCGAAAAGTCTTTTGCATCGTTTGTTCCAAACAGCTTATATCCACTCACAAGCCGAATCTGTTCAGAGCAAGAATCCGCTTTAGCTCCTCCCGTTTGGGACACGGCAGCTGTGTTAGCCGCATGGCGTTTTCATCTGCCTTATCGAATCGCAGACATCGGACTGACTGAAATGTATTTTCGTCATCAATCACAAACAGCAATTCGATTTCAGATTCACCCGGTACTTCCGTACATAATGCCAGCCTGTCCAGCGGGAGATCTTCCGTTTTTGCCGTCTTTTTGCTGAATTTTGAACGCTTTATACGCATATTCGTAACTTCTATACGTTCATATGCGTCTGTAAACGGCCAGACTGACATTGCCAAAGCACCGAACCCCAAAACAGTTATCCATATGCTTTTGAGAACAAATATCCCAGCGAGACTGACAAGTATAAAAAGAGTAAAGATCGCTGCAGTGATGATCCTTTTTTTCACGCTTCCGCGTATCGTGAACAGCATTTGTTCCCCCGAATGATAGTCTCTCGGGTTGCTTTTGTGTATAATCATTTCTTTTTCCCTAAACGATTTATCATTGTTATTGCAATGTGTCAGAGAGCATAAGCCTCTCCCGCGCTTTGGAGGAATCCTTGTCAAAGGCCCTGATCATATCGACCTTACGGGAAATCTCATTGACGTCATCGATGTTCCCAATTTTCCCATAATGCCACAAAATAAGGTCCAGATGTCCCTTTCTATCTCTCTTTTTTCGTCTTCATTTATTGAGTTCAGCAAGTCAGGATAATATCCATCCAGCTTTTGCCTGCCGGTCGCCTTGAGCTGTTTCTTAAAGTCGATATATGCGCTGCTGTGTTCCACTTCAGTAACCTCCATGTGGATTCGCTCTTCCGCGAACATTTATTAGTCTATTAGACTACAATTATATTATCGTGCTCGCCGCGCTCCGTCAATCTTTTTTATAGTCCATTTGACTATTTTGTGAACCAGAAGTCTGTCGCTGATTCAATTCGCGTAGTGAACCAGGGGTCTGACCCCTGGTTCATGTGACCCCTGGTTCATGACTCACTTGTTTTTTATGATTGCCTCTATAGGTGACACTGGGGACAGTTCTCGCCGTCACTTTTTGGGCCGCTGGGCACAGCCGCCAATTCTATTGCGCGCAATTTAAAAAGGACATGAGGTCTGTCCCCATGTCCTGTTCCACCTGTGTTCTCAAAGAGAACCGGCACCTACGCTCAATACCCGTGAAAAGGTCTCATAATTACTCGTGTCCATCGGGGAGCAGTACACCGCGAACGCAATCTTCTGAAAGACCTTTGGAAAAACACCGACTCCCATAACAGCTATCCATACGTTTTTGAGAATGAATACTCCCGCGCCTCGGAAGAATCCAGGTCACTCCCCCTTATCATATCGACCTTATGGGAAAACTCACCCATTTACTCCATATACCCGGTCATCACAGCACCGCGGTTCGTTCTTCCCCACTCCGCCAGCGCAGGAATATCATAGCAAGGATAAACGATCACCTCCGGAATGCCTTCGGAATCCTTCTCGTAATTGTAATCGCTCGAGTATACCCTGCCGGTCTCCTTGTCATAGACCACCGCATTCGCGCCAAAATCCGATATTTCCGTCCACCCCACTGCATCGACGATCAGGCACTTCGTTCCCAGCGTGAGGAAGAGGATCCCTCCGTCCTGAGACACCTGCGCCCGCATGTTGTCTGTGGAATACATCTCCAGCGCCTCTTCGAAACTGTCGATCCGCTCGCTGTACACTTTGCGGTAGCCCTCCGTCTCGTAGATATCCAGCCTGCAGGAGGATGTCAGGACCAGCAGGTACGCATCATTGTCCGAGAAGCAGATATGCATGATCTCATTGGAGACATACCTGTCTTCCAAAGGAGCGGCAGACCCGCTCTCCGCATCGTAAATGGATACCGCTCCTGATTCGTCCGCCACCGCGCACAGTTTCCTGCCATGCGCAAGCGCCGCCTTTATATTCTCCGGTGCAGGGACCGGCGTCTCCACAGCGGTCGCCTTCCCGGAAGCAGCATCAATGAGACACAGTTCCTTTTGATCGCGCACGGTGAACGTGTCCTTCGCAAGATTGATAGGGTACCCGTACTGCAGGATCAGCCCGTTCTCCCCGACCATGGTCAAAGGACTGATCTCCCAAACATCATTATAAAACAGCGCTGTGTTCTCAGGATCGTTCAGGCTCTCGACCGGCTTCCCGTCCAGCCACAAGGCAACGCCCTGCGGATAGCCGTCTGTGAACTTCCCGCTGCCTGCGCTGCTTTCGTCCGCTTCCAATCCGTACAGTGTATACTCATCCCAGGAAAGGATCTGCCCGTCGGAAAGCCTGATCGCCTGGTACGGGACCAGCGCTTCATAGTCCTCACCCGAAGGCGCAGCGTAACTGTCGACCGTCCCATCCATTCCATACCGCTCATTGCCGATCAGGAAATGGTCGTCGTCCAGAATAATGGCTTCGTAGCCGGTCAGCTCTTCGTCGAACGACGTGGTCTTTCGTCTCTCCCCGCTCCTCTTGTCAAAAGACTCAACCTTGCCGTTCCGGTAAAGCAAAAACCCGGTATCTGAATACTCTGAAATCAGGAAACTGAAGTCGTTGTCGAAGCCGCTTTTCTCACCGCTGAGCAGAGTCTTCCGGTTCGGATCCGACACAAACTCGGTCATAAAGAGCTTCCCCGGGGCGCTCCGGGAGATCATGTAGAGCGAACCGCCCTCGGAAACCGTTCCGTTCCCGGCCGGGCAGGATTTTGACACAATGTCCTGATCGGATCTGCTGGCATACACTCTGTTAATGATCTTGTTTCCGTCAAATGCCATTGTGTAGCCGGTTATATAGCCGTCTTCGGTGAGGACTTCCATCTCGTTGTTCTCCGGGTCCGCCCAGTATGCATTGACGATCGATCCGGTCAGCGGGTAGAAGTTGTACAGTTCGTTCTCTGCGCGGCCGTAGACGAGCAGTTGATTGTCGCTGATGACATAGACCCGTCCGTTCTTCGACAGGAACCTGCAGTCTGTCGCGTCAAAATAGTCATCAACGAAGTCCATCCCTCCCTTCGCCTTATACTTGTGCGTTACATGCTTCTCTTTGAAGTCGAACCGGTCACCGTTTCCGGTGCAGAGAAGCGTATAGATCGACGATCTCGTATATGCGGCCATGAAGATCGAGTCATCAGCGGGGTCGATGTCCATCCCATAGAACAAATACAGGGAATTCTCTTCCTCAATAAAGGCGACCGAGTGCTTTTCCAGCGTATTCATGTCCACATACCACAGGCCGTAGCCTTTCTTTACGTCCTGCTGGTCTGCGGTCTCCTCGTCCGTAACTGCCGGATCGTCTTCGGCCTCTTCATCCACCGCTGCCAGATCGTCTTCAGCCTCTTTGTCTTCGGCCTCTTCGTCCTCAGCTGCCGGATCGTCTGCGGTCTCCTCAGCTGCTTCCTCGACATGTATTATATATGCAAAACGTGAGTTGTCTGGAGAGAAAGCCGCCGCAAATTCAAAATCCTTGTCCGATGACCAGATGGAAGGCACATACTTCCCGTTGTCTGTAAGATCGATCCTGCCGAGTTCTGTTCCGTCCGCCGTATTGATAAAAATGATCTCCGACGCGCCGCGTTCCTCGTCCTCTTCAACTGCTGCAAATAGCGAGCCGTCATCCGAGATTGCCTGGAATGCATTTGGGTCATCGCTGTTTTGGCTATATGTCCAGAGCACAGTGCCGTCTGCCAGAGAGAGGCAATGGATGCCCCCGGCATCTTTATAGATCACCCTGTCGCCCAGGTTCCTGGAATAGACGCGTGTATTGACGTCAAGAGATTCCCGGTCCGCACTCGTCTGCCCGGTCTGGACCTCCCACAAGGGCTCATGCGTCGTCAGTTCGAGGCACCTGAGCACCCCGACTTCGTCAAGAAGGAGCATGTGCTTTTTGTCGTCTGTGACCTGTATCCCGGTGATCCCGGTGGGCTGGCTGTACACGACGAGGCTGCGCATTTTGTTCTGCTGATAAGCACCGAGCGAATCGGCAAGAAGTTTTCCTGCCCTGTGGTCATACACAGCCGGATCCCCGCTTTCGAGAGAAGAAAGGGCGTCTTCGATCGCGCCGGCAATATCGTGGTCTTCCAGCTTAGCGATGCCGCTATTAACCAGAACGGAAGAGAGCCGCGACTGCAGCTGCGTGTTCTGCGCTTCGATCATTTTATTCTGCTCGCTTATGCGGGCATTGCGGTTCAGTAGCACTCCCAGAAATGCACACAGGACAGCAATGACTACAGCCGAAGCGCTGAGGATCCTGTTCACGCGGGCTCTTCTCTCCCGCTGCCACAGAGAGTCAAAAGGACATCCCAAAAAAGCGGCAAACAGCCTGGTGATCTCTTTCCCGAACGCTTTCCTGTTGATCGTATGGCCCGGACCGTTGATATTTGCCGCGAGCGGCTCATAATCCGCTATAGGATTCCCTTCGCCGTCAAACTCATGCAGCATGTACGGAGAAAAAGACTCCTCGGGATCGCCGTCCACTAATACAGCAAGGATATGATCGCGGTCATGCGTCTTCAGGAAGTACCTGATCTCCGCTTCGCACCATTTTGACTGTGGCAGATCCGGTGTGCAGATCACGATCAGGAACTGCGAATTGTCGAGAGCAGTATAAATACTGTCTGAGAGAGACGCCGTTGACGGAAGTTCATCTTCATCCCGGAACACATGCCCGAATTTCTTCCCTCCGAATTCTTCCCGCAGCTCTTTGGGAATCGTATAGTTTTCAATCTTTTTCTGGATCCGTTTTGCCGCTTCCATATCCAGCGGAAGGTGGCGGTAACTGATGAAAGCAATATACGATGGTGCTTGTGACATTGTCGTTCTCCTGTATGCGACAGGGAGACACAGGCCCCCTGTCACACTTTCCGGTCAACTGATACATCTGCATTATAACATAGAATCAGTGTGTCATTGGTGTCATTGGGGACGGTTCTCAATGTCAACCAGTGTCATTGGGGACGGTTTCAATGAATG
>CACXMK010000108.1 GCA_902768735.1 uncultured Lachnospiraceae bacterium
TCGAACCGGCAGCCTGCTGATTACGGATCAGCCGCGTTTCCTATTACGCCAGAGAAGCATGATCGGAGCTGCGGGAATCGAACCCGCATAAGCTGCGTATAAGACAGATGCCCTACCATTGGACGAAGCTCCAAAAAAGAGGGAACAGCAGGATTCGAACCTGCGACCATTCGGTTAACAGCCGACAGCTCTGCCACTAAAGCTATGTTCCCGTGTTGGTCAGCTTTTCAGCCGGCCGAAAGCTCTGAACGAGCTATCTTATTGTCAAAACACAGACTGAGAACTTGATCTGTACCATCCGCATCTGCCGGCGTTGGCACCGGTGTTCACACTGAGGATTAGTCCTCTCCTGTTAGACGAATGAGATAGAAGTGCACAGATGGATTCGAACCATCCACGTAAGGATTTGCAGTCCAGACTGGTCCCAGACCGTGCGCACATGAGTGGACAGTGTTCGAGTCGAACGAACCTTTTTCCGGGCTTCAACCGGACGCCACTGAGAATGTGGCGACCTGAACCATTAGTACGATGGGGCGTAGGATTGCAAAGGTCGGATTCGAACCGACATGAGACACGCCTTATGAGGACGCCGCCTTACCAGTCGAGCCACTCTGCAATAGGAAATTAAGGACACGTCAAAACATGATTAAGAGTCATGGTGCCTTTGGCTTATTTTGCTGTATGTGTCCCGTAAGCCCGGTGGGTTGGATTCGAACCAACGTCTCTGTGTTTGGAGCACTGAATGAAACTATCAATTGCTGTCAAAATCCCGGGCAGGATTTCGTTTTTTAAACTCTATCCATTGAGCTACCACCGGTTACAACCACGGCTGCTTTTTTTTGGCATCGCCGCAGCTCAACAGCCCTCGCGGGATTTGAACCCGCAACCTCAGGTTCAGAGCCTGATGTGTTGCCGTTACACCAAAGAGCTATGAAAAAAGAAAACCGCTTTCCCCGGTCAGGAAAGCGGCGTGATTCTGCATTACAAGGCGTCCGGATCCATCACGGATCCATATGGAATCTCCTTATTGCACGCAAGATCTGCTTCTCCGACAAGGGTATAGTTAACAAACGTTCCTGGACTCCCCAGAACCGCTTTGTTTCATTCTCATTCTTTTTCTCATTCTTTTTGCAAACCATTATGTTCATCATTTCTTGTTTCTCCTTCTGATCCGAGACACTTTCTATTTCCGGGCTCGAGCCGCTCTTCTGCACTTCGATTGCAGTTTCAGTGTTTTGGCATTCATACGAATCACAGCTTCCTGCAAATATACAGAAGGTGAAGGGTATTCCCCAAAAGCTCCCTTTTTTCCGAAAAAGCAAGGTACCAGTCTACAAATGCCGTAAAATCCTCATCTGTGATCAAGAAATCCTGTCTGTCTTCAATCGGCTCAAGAAGCCCGTCCGTTCCGGTCGTCGTGATCCACTCGACCGGCTTCCCATCAAACAGTTTCTCAAACTCCACCACGTCATATCCGGTAAACAACTGTTCTTTGAAATGCCGTACCTTGTAATCCTCCGTGAAGTTTTCTTCCTGTCCTGCTGCCCATCTTCCATAGAAGTAGTTCGCATACATGATCCCAAAGACTGAGATGAATGCAAACATGATGACTCCATTTTTCTTTGTGACCCGGATGGCTTCGTCTATTGCCTTGTGGACATCTTCTTCCTCATAAAGATGGTAAAGCGGTCCAAGCACAAGTGTCACATCAAAGGTCTGATCAGCAAACTCACTCAGGTGAGTAGCATCGCCTCTAACGGCCCTGAGATTCTCTAACCCTTTGCCGTTTTCACGTAACAAGGCAACATTGCTTTCCACCAGATCCACAGCCGTAACATTCATGCCTTCTTTAGCCAAGGCTATAGAATACCTGCCTGTTCCGGCCCCAACCTCCAGCACGCTGTCTCCCGGTGCTGCGAAGCGATGGATATAACCCATGGTTACAGCGTATTCCAGTTGTCCGTGCCTGCTCCTCTGAAGCCTGCCGTCCTCATCGTACTTACGGTAGAACCCGCTTACGATTTCCTCTCTTGTGCTCATAGGATTTATCCTTATATTCTATATATACTTCGTCGGCTGCGGTTTCCTCGCTGTTTTTCGTTTTTATTATTCCATCATCGTGAACTTAGTTCACAAAAATGGTCTGTTTTTCTTATTAAGTATAGAAAAAGCCGCTTATCTTTTCGGACCTGTAGTCCTCATTTGTTGTGTTTAAAGTAACATATGCGCTACGCTTTGTCATTAAACCGGTAGTATAATGTTTAAGACCGCGTTCGCGAATATGAACGCGAAAGATGGTTTGAGAAAAGAATGGTCCTTTGCTCAGAAGCAAAGCACATTTTCATATCCATCTGCCTCACACGGATTATTTAAATGTTTACCACATGTACTTCATTCCCATGGTCTTCAATAATCTTGATCAGGTCCTCCGCCTTTAGCCAAACGGTCGCCGATCATCTGAATAAGTGCTGATTGCTCGTTTTCCTGTTTTCCACTTATCTTTTCCACGGTCAAATAAGTGCCGATTGGCTCTTTAGCCGAAATGCACTTACTAATTCAGGTGCTGATGTAATGGTTGACGGCACTTTTTTGGCATATGCACTTATCTCGTCACGGGAATAGTAAGTGCATTTCCTTTTAATGCGCGACTTGCACTTATATCCGTACGAAATCCGTAAGTGCAAACTGCCCCTTTGCGCGATCTGCACTTACCGACAACAGAAATCCGTAAGTACAAACTGCCCCTATGAGCGATCTGCACTTACCGCCAACAGAAATTTATAGAGGGGCTGTATTGAATCCTATAATAATAGGCACTTGCAGTGAAACTTAGGCGTTCTAGCACCGAAAGAAAGGTGCGAGCAATATATGGCAGCAGCATGAAAAACTGCCACCAGACAAAATCTGATGGCAGGAAACTATTATTTTTAATTATCTGCTTTTCGGGGACCAATTCAGTATAACCTCTGTCCTGATTGGTTCTAAACACGCATATCGATGCCACAGTCCCCCTACTTTTTGGCGTTCAACTCCTCAATCCGCTTCAAGTACCTGCCCCTTCTCTCTTTTGGAAGGATAGAATACTGATATCTCAAGATCCGGTCCATGATCTCATCCGCGCTCCGTTTTCCAAGGTTCCGGATTTTGATCAAATCGTCTCTTGTTTTTATACCGCGCACAATGTCACCGATGGTGTCCATACCCGCACGGCGCAAGCAGTTGTAAGACCTGACGGAAAGATCAAGTTCCTCGATCGGAGTCATTTTGAACTCATCTACCATATAGACCGGAAACCGGAATCTCTGTCCGTACTTTCTGTAAAGTGCTTCTATTTCACACGCAGTCTCTGTTTTTTGGACTGCCCAAATCTGTCTCTGTTCCATCGGCGCTCCTTTCCTCCGCGCGCTTCAGATCAGACAGCAAAACATGCCAGCTGATCTTGCGGATTCCTTTCGTATGATTGAACAGATAATTGACGTGTGCTTCCAATGTGGACGTGCTACGGCTGCGGCCGATGCAATGGATCCGGCTCTCGCCTGTCGTGCTGTAGATTTCCTCCAGCTCGCGGTCCGCCCGCAATACTTTAACAACTTCCTGATATTCCTCAGGTGTCGCCTCAATATCGATGAGGTAGCGGATCCCCTGCTTTACAAGTTCCTCGTCTATGACCGTGCAATAGCCCTTGATGACGCCGGCTTTTTCCATGGCTTCCATCCGCTTCTTCACCGATACCCTCGACAGCCCGACTGTATTGCCGATGTCCGAATAACTCATGCGGGCATTGTCCCGGATCACTTCAAGGATCATTTTGTCGTACTGATCCACTTTTGCATTATCGGCTTCCGGCCTGCCTTGCATCGCCATGTTGCCACCTTTCCTTTCACGGATCATCTGCCTATCAAGCTATACCTGTCGGTCTAAACCTATCGATCCATACCTTTCGAGCTATACCTGTCGATCTACATTCCTCACGTCAAAACACACCAAAAATCTGCTACCTTTAACATACAGCGTCGACTCTGTATGATTAAGAGTAGCAGATAGAAATTGTGAGCACAAGGGCCATAATATCGTTATGTCTTTTTCATATTACATATCGAATGGTTTTGGGTCGTAATAATTACGATTTGTTTCCCGATCATATCGAAAATTTGACTGATGTATCAGATAATAACATAGTATAATGATAATGCTTTGAAAGTGAGTCATCGTCAATTCAGGAGGTGTCAGGCAATATGGATCAAACAAGAATTAAGACACTATCGCTGATCTGCCCTTCCTGCGGAGGGAGAATGGAACTGACGGCGGATGAGGAAAAGGCCGTCTGCCCCTACTGCGGGCATGAAATACTCATCGATAATGATGACAGCGCGCAGAAAGAGTACGAGAGGCGTGTAGCGATGGCCCGCGCCGAGGAGGACATCAGGGATCTGAAGAGCAAAAGACAGGGCAGGCGCCGGCTCAAGGGCTGGCTCATCGCTCTTTGCGTGATCGCAGGGATCACTCTGGCCAGTGTGTTCATCCCGTCCTCTCCGATGCACGAGCTCGTCTTTCCCCGTACGGCCGATCCTTTTACGGCCGTGAGCCTTAAGTTTTCCGGCATGTCCGGCAAAGGCAGCGCAGAACTGCAGCTCAAAGACCGCAGCGCGGAGTATGCCGATGAGGCTCGGTATGAGGTCGTACCGGAGAAGGGCCTGTCCAACGGCGATACGGTCACAGTGAAGGCTAAGGCCCCTGCCGGCTGGCGTTTTGAACCTGCCGAAAAGCAGTTTACGGTAGAGGGGCTCACAATATGGGTGACGAGCACAGGTGAACTGAGCGAAGACAACCTCGCCGCTATCCACTCCAACACTGAGCGACTCATTCGTGAAGACTGGAAGGATATTATTTCCTCGTCGCTTGCCACTGATCTGACTTATACTCCTTACCGTATGTACCTGTTCATTTCGGACGAAGATACTTCATATGAGTACAACGTGCTCTACGACGCATACGAAGTGAAAGTCACGAAAAAAGACGGATCTGTTTATACCGGCTACGAGGCTTGCCGTTATAACGATTTAAAAATACCGGCTGACGGTGTTTTGACAGCAGGATATGGGAGCCTTCAGGGCTTCAATTTCGGATATACCCAGGGATTCTCTTACGCCCAGTCCTTCTCCGGCTGGACAGATGCCGCCGAGATGGAGGCAGATCTCCGCCATGTTCGGGACGGGTACCATCTGGCGGACTGAAATCAACGCGGCCGCTGAGCAAGGAGGAACAAAGAAATGAAGACCTATCGTTTTTTGGAACTTGTGGAAAAAGAAAAGGGGTTCGAGTATTATCAGGCCTTTCGCGATGAAATTGACTGGGTGATGCCTCCCCGAGCGAGCAGAGCTCGATACGGGGCTTCCTGGTCTTTAGGACCGGGATTTCCATTGCCTGCTGATACGGCTCCGGCTTAGTGCCT
>CACXMK010000109.1 GCA_902768735.1 uncultured Lachnospiraceae bacterium
GCCGCCTGCTTGCCGATATACTTCACGCCTTCGGCGTAGATCGTCGTCCAGTCGTTCTTCATGGATACCGGGATCCAATCGAACTGCTCGCAGAGAGCGTACATGTCGTTCGCCTTCTTTTCATTGCCGTTCTCGCGCTCAAGATCGTCGCAGCACAGCATGAATGCGAGGCTCTTGTACGGGTTCTCACTGGTCGTGTATTCTGCCATCGCGGCGTCGCCTGTGGTGTTTCCGAAGGAAAGGACGGGCTGCTGTCCGATCTCCTTAAAGATCACAGTGACCTTGTTCATCTTGAGATTCTTGATGATGAAATTGCCGCCGAGGACCAGCTTGTCGCCATCCGTAAATGTGTAGTTCAATCCGTCGACGTCATTCTGCAGTCCTGCCACGATGCTCTCATCGGAGCCGATGATCTGCTTGTTGGGGAGGACGAGCGGGCTGTTCTGCATAAGACCGCGGCAGATAAGACGGTCCGTACCGCTGATCACATAGACTGTAAAGTCGTTCGCCTTAAGATAGTTGATCACCTGCAGCATGGGCTCGTAGAAGCCGCCGCCGCGCGTCATGCCTTCATAGCTGGGCATCGGCAGTTTTTTGAACTCCTGGATGTACGCATAGAACTCTTCCGGTGTCATGCCCTTGAATGCGGACGCGACCGCCTGGCCGTGCTCCACAGGGAGTTCCTCGTACTTTGTGCCGTTCTCGTTCTGGTCCTGGATCTTCGCAGCAACCATCTTCTCGAATTCGGAGGCGACAGCCTTGTATTCCGGATCTTCCGTGACGCGGTATAACAGCAGTGTGTAGTCAAAATAGTTAGGGTCTGTCTCGCAGAACAGTGTCCCGTCGAAATCGAAGACCGCGATACGGTCCTCTACAGGGATGTAATCGGGACTTCCCTCCTGCGTGATCGCCTCCATGTAGGCGACCAGCTGCTTTCTGGCTTCTGCGTCTTCCGTCCAGTAAGAAAGCATCTCGTTCGCATCGATCGCCTTAGCGGCGGCTTCTGTGTTCTCCGCTACAGCTTCGGTGTTTTCTGCTGCATCAGCTTCCGCCTGCCCGCTTCCGGCTGCATCAGCTTCCGCCTTCTCGCTTCCGGCTGTCTCTGTCACTGCCTCGGCCTTTGCTGTGGTGTCAGCCGGCTGCGCCGAACCGGATCTGCCAAGCGAAGTAGCGACGGCAATGATCGCGATCACTGCGACGAGGATCGATGCGATCGCTACGGTCTTCCATTTCTTTACTTCTTTTGTTAACGCTTCCATGTAGTAACCTTTCTTTTCAATAATAAAATTTTATCTGTTGGCCGCATACGTGATATGTTAAATATATCCGCTGAATACGTCAAGAGGTTCCATTACGAAAGGCTGACTATGCATTATCTCTCTTTTAACGACGCCATGCGCGACCGCTTTGGCGCCAAAGTATACCGTCTCTCACTGCAAAGCGGGTGTACCTGTCCAAACCGGGACGGCACCCTCGGAACCGGCGGCTGCACCTTCTGCTCGGAGGGCGGCTCCGGTGATTTTGCCGCGCCGTTTCAGCCCGTCAAAGACCAGATCGCGGAAGCCCGCAAGCGCGTCGATGCCAAAATACCGGCCTCCATCGCTGCAAAAGACCGCCGCTACATCGCCTATTTCCAGTCTTATACCAACACCTATGGGGATGTCGGCCGTCTCCGCGCGCTTTATTCCGAAGCCCTTGCGCACCCTCAGATCGCCGCGCTTGACCTGGGCACACGTCCGGACTGCCTGCCTCCTGAAATGATCGCAATGCTCCGGGACCTTCGTGTCCAATATAAAAAACCCGTCTGGATAGAACTGGGACTGCAGACGATCCACGAAGAAACCGCGCGGCGGATCCGCCGCGGGTATGAGCTGATAGTATTTGAGGACGCGTACCGGAGGCTGAAAGAGGCAGGATTCGAAGTCATCGTCCACGTCATCCTCGGTCTCCCCGGCGAGACCCGTGAAGACATGCTGGAGACCGTGCGGTACCTCTCTGTTTTGACGCCCCCGCTTGACGGCATCAAACTCCAGCTCCTGCACATTTTAAAAGGGACCGAACTGGCCCGTGAATACGAGGCCGATCCGTTCCCTCTGTTTACGCTGGATTCCTATTGTGATCTGGTCGTCGACTGCCTGAAGCTCCTTCCGCCGGAAACTGTGGTCCACCGGCTCACCGGCGACGGCCCCAAGCGGCTGCTCATCGAGCCGCAGTGGAGCGCGGGCAAGAAGCGCGTGCTTAACGCGCTAAGCAGGAAGATCCGGGAGGCGTGACCACACCAAACTCCGCTCCCGAAAAAGCACTCACTCCCTCCCGAGCAGCTCGTCCAGCGTGCTCCCGTACGGGGGAAGGAACTCCGTGAGGAACACTTTGACCTCAGGCAGTTCTGCAGCTTGTTCCTCCACAGATCTCATCACGGAGTTCTGCGCGGTCCTGAACTCACCGTTGCCCGCACCCGTCTCCTCCATACACTTGATCAGGGCTGACAACTTGTCCGCCGCCTTCACGAGGCGCCGCATATACATGTCGTCATCTGCCAGCGTGCCCTCGAAGATCTCCGAATACGCCGCCCGCATGTCCTCCGGCAGCTGCTCAAGGAGCCTCTGTTCCGCCACATATTCCACTTCTTTATATGCGTTGCGAATATCCCTGTTGTAATACTTGACCGGCGTCGGCATGTCGCCCGTGATGATCTCCGACGCGTCGTGATAGAGGCCGATCAAGGCTGCCCTGTCCGCGTTGAGCGCGCGGCCAAAGCGCACGTTTCCGATCACGCACAGCGCATGCGCGATCATCGCCACATCCAATGTGTGCTCGCTTAGCGTCTCCGTTCTTGCATTTCTCATGAGCGCCCAGCGCTCAATGTATTTCATCCTTGATAAGATCGCATAAAAATTATACGTCATCCCGATGTTACACCTCCAACGTATATTTCTCCACGTCGATGACCGCCGCTCCGCCGAAGGTTTCGAACGAGATCCCGTCCGCCGACTGCCTCGTGTAGATCGTATTCGACATCGTCTGTTCGCCCTCGTTGACGAAGATCTCCACCGAGAACCTGTCGATCAGGATCCGCAGCAGGATCTCCCCATCGCGGTTTCGTACGTGCGCCTTTCTCTCCGAAATGATGTAGTACCTGAAGCCCGCATAGGTCCTGTCAAAACACAGCATACTCTCGGCAGGATCATACGTGATCGATGTGTAGAACTCGTCGTCCTCAGCGACTTTGACTGTGAATTTCTGATAGAGCGTTCCGCCTGCAGGCTTGACCCGCACCGTGAGGTCAAGGCTTCGCCCCGCCACCTCCGGCAGACGGGTTTTCTCTTTGACCAGCACATCCTGATAAAAGGCCGGCGCAGTGCGGTACGCCTCCAGTTCCCTGACCGGGTTCTGGATCAGCTTTCCTTCTCTCTCTGAGAGCTCTCTGGGCACGGTCAGCTGACCGAACCATTTCGCGCCTTCCGGCGTCCGGTTCATGGTCTCCGGGGTCTGCATCCACGCGATCATGACCCTGCGCCCGTCCGGCGTGACCATGCTCTGCGGCGCATAGAAATCAATGCCGTAGTCCAGAGAGAAGATCCCTTTGCGCTCGAATGTATGGGCCTCCCTGTCATAGAAGCCGGCCAGATACGCGGGATTGTTTCCCGCATGGAACTCCGTTCCTATCGGCAGCATCCTCATCGGCAGGATCGGGATAAAATCCGTATCGCCCAGCCGGAACAGGTCCGGGCACTCCCACATATAACCGTACGCATTCCTGCTGCTGTCGAGCGTCGAAACATACTCCCACTCCAGAAGGTCCTCACTCTGGAACAGGACGACCGCGCCGCCGTTTTCCCTTGTACTGGCGCCGATGATCGCATAGTAGCAGTCCTCTTTGTCCTCAAACCAGACCTTCGGATCACGGAAGTCCCAGGCGACATACCCTTCCGGGAGCATTTCCGGCGTGATGACCGGATTGTTCTCATATTTGACGTACTCCACGCCGTCGCCGTACGCGAGGCACTGCGTCTGACGCGGCTCGAGGCTCCCGTCAGGCCTGATCCCCTCTTCCACGCCGGTGTACATCAGAAGATGCCTTCCGTCCGGCGCCGTGATCCCGCACCCCGAGAACACGCCGAAACCGTCGTAGGCCGTGTCCGGTGCCAGAACTGCGGGCAGGCGCTCCCACTTTACCATGTCCTTCGATACAAGATGTCCCCAGTGCATGGCGTCCCATCTCGTCGAGTATGGGTTGTATTGGTAGAACAGATGGTATTTCCCGTCATACCAGGAAAAGCCGTTCGGGTCGTTCAGCCACCCCGTCGTGGGTGTGACGTGGTAGACCGGCCTTTCCTCCTTCGTGATCCGTTTCCCGTATTCCGCCTCATAGTCTCTGGCTTTCGTAAGTCGCTCCGATGCCATTCTGTTCTCCTTTCCGTTGAGACAGGGGGACAGCCCCTTTGTCTTAAGTCGATTGCATACAACGAAAGTGAGTCAGAGGGTCTGTCCCTTTGTCTCACTCCAGACTTTTCAAATACTTGTACGCCGGCTTGTATTTCTTCTCGATGCGGTCGAAATCTCTCTGTGCCGGGTCAGGAATACGGCTGAGATCCATGTTGTGCGCAAGGTCCGCCAGCTTCACTTCTCTTGCCAGCGGGTCTTTTCCGATCTCCTCTACGTATTCCATATAAGGCACGCCGTCCTCATGCGTCATGCGCGCCACCGCGTCCGCGATCCTGTCTCCGAAGATCTCCCGGATCTGCTCCAAAGTGACTTCCGTGTCTTCCACCGTATCATGGAGATAACCGACCGCTTTCGCTTCCGGATCGTCAAGCATCGCGGCGACCGCCTCCGGATGGGTAAAATAGGCATTGCCGGCTTTATCCATCTGTCCTTCATGGGCGAGCTTTGCAATGAGCCGCGCCGCCTCGACCATTTCCTTCTCTGTCATGCCGTAAACCTCGTCTTGCTTCTCATTCTGTAGCTTAT
>CACXMK010000110.1 GCA_902768735.1 uncultured Lachnospiraceae bacterium
GATATTGCCGGTAACGTGGTATATGCCCTGCTGTCAGCCTTCGTTATGATCTTCCTGACAGATACCGTGGGGATGAACGCCGGTATCGTCGGTACACTGATCGCGGTGTCCAAGCTTTTTGACGGCGTCAGTGACATCTTCTTCGGATCCCTGATCGACAAGACCAATACGAAAATGGGCAAGGCCCGCCCCTGGATGCTGTATGGCTACTTTGGCTGCGCGATCTGCCTTGTGGCGATCTTCTGCATCCCTGCGGACATCAGTGCCACTGCGCAGTACGCTTGGTTCTTCATCGCTTACACGCTGCTGAATGCCGGCTTCTATACAGCCAATAATATCGCGTATTCGGCGCTGACTGCTCTGATCACCAAGAACAACAACGAGCGTGTGCAGATGGGCTCCATCCGTTTCATGTTCGCGTTCGGCACCAGCATGCTGATCCAGACCATCACCGTCGGTCTTGTCGCCCATTTTGGCGGCGGTGCTGCGGCATGGCGTACTGTGGCGATAATCTATGCCATCGTTGGCGTGATCTCGAACACTCTGTCTGTCCTGTCTGTCAAGGAGCTGTCTCCGGAAGAACTGGCAGAAGGAGAAGAAGTGAAGCTGGCGGAAGGAGAAGAAGAGAAGTATACGCTGGTCGATGCGTTTAAGCTCCTGATCCGCAATAAGTATTATCTGATGATCTGCGCGTCCTATATTTTGATGCAGATCTATTCCGCAACGCTGAACATGGGCATTTACTACATGACGTATGTCCTTAAGAATGCCAACCTGCTCGGCGTGTTCTCCTGGTTCATCAACATTCCGATGATCATCGGTCTGCTTTTCACACCGGCTCTCGTGCAGAAGTTCAATGGAATGTATAAATTGAACCTCATGGGTTACACGATCGGTACACTGGGCCGTCTGGGCGTGGTCATTGCCGGCTATTTGGGCTCTGTGCCGCTGATGCTGCTGTGCACCGCTATCGCCGCGCTGGGCATGAGCCCTCTGCAGGGCGATATGAACGCGCTGATCGCGACTTGTTCAGAATACACGTATCTTACGAGCGGCAAACGTGTTGACGGCACGATGTATTCCTGCACGTCCCTCGGCACGAAGCTGGGCGGCGGCATCGGTACGGCGCTGGCAGGCTGGCTTCTGGCCTTCAGCGGATATGTCGGCGGCGCGGCTGTGCAGTCAGCATCTACAATGAACATGCTGCACATCATGTATCTGTGGATGCCGATGTGCTTCAACTTCCTGATCACGCTGATCCTTACACGGCTCAATGTTGAGAAGGCAAACGAAGAGCTGAGAGAGAAGCTGGCGCAATAAAACACATGTAACAATAAAAGAAGCCACGGACCCAAAAATCCGTGGCTTCATCCATGTCCTCCTGCGTGAGCAGTTCCTGCTGGATTGTTTTATTCTGCGCTTTTTCGTAGTGCGACAGTCTGCCCGGCATAATATTCAGCTTTTTTCAGAGCCGGCGCTGTTGTATAATAGCAGAAGTATCTGCAGTTTCCGCACGGAGGTATTTCTGGAATGACTTTCTATCCGACCGATGATCCCGCCAAGTTGCGCGCGCACAGCCGCATCTGTCCTGTTGAAGTGCTTTTCTGGCTTCTTATCGTATTGGCACCCTTCATCAGCGCCGGTCTTCTGCAGATCCTGACAGGGACCTCCGCCCTGCGCCTGGACGCGTGGAATACTACCTGGAATGACGAAACCGGCTATGTCCGTGTGATCCGGCTCCTGAGGAACGAATTCTATCCGCAGGGCATGTACGGTTTCAATGAGGATGCGCCCGCTCATCTCGCATACGGGCCTTACAACATCTTCACTTATCTGCCCTATTTCCTGCTCTCCTTCATCACGGGGATCAAAAACCACAACTTCATCTATTACAGCAACGTGATCCTGGCAGTCCTGTCCGGTTTCTTCTATGTGATCCTGGTGCGCCCGAGAGCGAAACAGGGCTTTTTCACCGCGCTGTTTTTGGTCTCCTATCTTGTCGCAGGCCGCTATATCTGGTCAGGAATGAGCGAGAGCAGCTACAACTTCTTTCTGATCCTCTTCACGGCTCTTGCCCTTTGGATGGTTCAAAACCCCGGGGCTTCTGCGTCCTCGCAGAAAGCAGTGCTCACTGTGATGATCCTGATCGTTTTTTTCTGGAATACCATGCGGCCTTATTATTTTCCTCTGCTTTTGATTCCCGTCTATATGATATTCCGAAAAAAAAGCCCTCTGTCCGGAGGCGCCAAGGCGCTGTTCCTCCTTCTGAGTGCAGCCGCGGCAGCCGCGTCTCTGGGTCTGTTCTTCTTCTTTACAGGCTATAATGTCGCGCGCTACTTCTTCGACAGCACGCAGACCGAGACACTGATGCAGCTGCTCAGAAGTGGCTCTCCCGTGATCATGTTGAAGGAGATCCTGCGCGCCAACCTGGACGCGCTCAGAGAGATCAAGGGATATCTGGCGGACAGCCGCTGGGCGGGGGGCATCCCTCTTATCTATTTTGTCCAGTCGCTGCTCCTGCTGATCATGCTGATCCGGGGGTTGTTCGAGAAAACTTCGAAGAAAGACGGCCGCTGCGCCGTGATCTTCTTCATGCTGATGGCGGGCGCGGCGATCTACGAGGCCAATGTTGTCCTCTACAGCCCCGTGCAGCTGCATAGAATGATGCTGGCCGTCACCTTGGCTTACGGTCTGCTGATTATTGAACTGGGGAGCACGCTCTCCCTTGCAGCCGGGGAAGTGGTTGTCCTTGCGTTCATGGTTTTCTTCTTCCTTCGCGCTCCGCAGAACTTCCACCTGCCGCAGATCGACAGCAGCACATTGTCCGCGCAGGAAGAACAGGCAATGGAGCTTGAGCTGCGCAGAGTCCTTCCTCTCGAAGATGATCCCTGGGATAATACGATCGCCAAGCTCTCCGAGTTCGAATCTCTGCAGTATTCGTTCATGCTCCCTTCATACATCGCTCCGAATATCTGCCAGACCCATGTCCTAAGGGATCTTCTTACCAATGGAACGGTCCGCAGCAAATACGTCCTTCTCGAGGACAGTTCGGATCTGAACCTGCTCTGCGCTGCCCAAAAATATCGTGTTGTGTGGCAGGGATACGGCAGGACCATGTATGTGACAAGAGACTGATCTTAACGGGAGCTGCCCGGGAAATGCAAAAAGAGGGGATCCGCGCCGATCTGGCACAGATCCCCTTTTTTGAACCGCATCTTAATGACATTGGGGCCATGAGCCCCTTTTATTATGCCTGCTGCGTTCCGGTGAGCTCAAGTTCCCCGGCGTGCTCTTTCATTCCCTTAATGCAGATCTCCGCGACGTCGCGCACATCCATTTCAAGCATCTCGCAGCCCTGTCTGATCAATGCGCGGTCACACTTGGCCGCGAAGCGCTTGTCCTTGAACTTCTTCATAAAGCTCTTGACCTCGAGGTCCGTGATCCCATTCGGACGCATTCTGGCGCAGGCCTGGATGATGCCGGTCAGTTCGTCGATGGCATAAAGGCTCTTTTCCATGTTGGTCTCCGGCTTTACATCCGTGCAGATGCCGTAGCCGTGGCTCAGGATCGCCCGCACGTCCTCCTCCGCAACGCCTGCTTCGAGAAGCGGCTCTTTTGTGTGCTGCAGGTGCTCTTCGGGATATTTCTCAAAATCGTAGTCGTGCAGGAGACCGATCGCCTCCCAGTATTCCTTGTCCTCTCCGAAGTGTTCTGCCATCGCACCCATCGCATAGCTCACGTTCAGCGCGTGAAGGGTCAGGGCGTGATCGGAGATCATCGATTCGTTCAGTTCTTTGGCTCTTTGGATTGACAGCATGTTATTTACCTCTCTTTTTCGAATCTATCAGCCAAAACACAGTTCAAGGGGCTGACTCTTTTTGCATTCTCTCACATGTGAGCCGTTTTGACAATTCGATTAGAAAATTGGGAATGTAGCGGTTAGTATGGAAACCTTTTAGAAAATGTGTATAATTGTTAATAGACTATTACAAGTGTGCGCTTTGCCATGGAGGCAGACTTAATAGAAATGAACAGGGGTAATCGTATGAGCATGAAGAATTTCAAAAAAGCATTGGCTGTGTTTGCTGTTGCGGCGATGATCACGACAGGCATCGGACCTGCGCTGACAGTTAGCGCTACCAGCGACACTGACCCGGCGGAAGTCGCCCAAACGCTAGCGGAAGAGAACACAGAAGTTACGACAGAAGAAGAGGCTGCGGCCGGCAACACAGAGGCGGCAGCTGTTATAGAGGAAGAAGCGGGAGAAACGGCCGCTTCTGTTGTAGAAACTGCTTCAGCGTCATCGACAGATGAAGAGATCGCGGAAACGGAAGAAAGCGTGCCGGTCGCGGAAGAGAGCGCGGAAGGCGCGACCGAGATCGCGGATATCGGCGCAACCTTCGATACGGAGAACGCGGCGGTCAACGAGCCCCTGCGCGACCCGGTAGAAGAAGTGGAAGCACTGATCGACGCGATGCCTACGCTGCTGCAAATGCAGGATAAGAGGCTCCAGTGCAATACCAAAGCGGCATATGACGAATACCTTGCGCAGGCATGGCAGAGCCGCGCTGAAGCACAGGCAGCGTTTGACGCGCTGACGCCGGAAGAACAGGACAGGGTCGGTGAGAGATATGTCGAGAAGCTCAATGAAAAGCTGGATACCGTTTACAATCTGGATGTGAGTTATCCGCTTGAGCCCAGGGATGACGAGTACAATTATCAAGTCATTCTAAGGCGAAACAATAATGGCTCCTTTAATTATCTCGCCTATGAAATGGCGATCTATATTAACAAGGATAATGACTTCGCTGAGACCTGCGTCATGGTCGATGTCTCCGGCAG
>CACXMK010000111.1 GCA_902768735.1 uncultured Lachnospiraceae bacterium
TATGAGCGTATTGGCGGTGATGACAACCCTCTTGCTGACTCTATCATGGATCGCATCAAATACGATGCCTACAAGATAAAGATCCAGGCCATTGATCCTGATCACGACAGATCAATGCGTGAAGTATATGGTCTCAGCCCTGAAGAAGCTGAATGAAAGCAAACTGGTGATGCATTTTCTGGGAGGTCCCTCGGACCTCCCGGCGGCTTCGCCACCACCGAAGTATACGGCGGATGATTTCCTGTCGTCGGACAGGCGATTTCCATTTCATCGGACAGGCGCTTTCAGCGCCCCGGAATAATCAACCGTCCCCTGTCTCCTCTTGACTATGCCAGTGACTAAGAGTAAATTATGTTAAATAACCGCAATTAATTGGGCGATTCAATTGCGGCTTCATCTATTCTGCAAGTTATTTCTGCTAGGTTTTATAAGAAGGGGGAAATCATTATGCGGGCAGCAACAGATATCGGAGGTACTTTTACCGATCTGGTCGCGATCGATGATCAGGGAACTTTGGTGCTGGAAAAGGCGCACACGACACCGCCGAATTTTGAGCAGGGTGTCATGGAGGTCATGGAGAAGAGCGGGATCGATCTTAAGTCGATCACTGAGTTTTTCCACGGTACGACAACGATCATCAACGCGCTTACTGAGCGCAAGGGCGCGAAGACCGGCCTGATTACAACTAGGGGGTTTAGAGACATTCTGGAACTTGCGAGAGGAAACAGACCGGACCTGTTCAACATGGTTTTTGAGAAACCGGAGCCTTTCGTTCCGCGTTATCTCAGGAGAGAAGTCGAGGAGCGTATGGCATACAACGGTGAAGTCGTCGTTCCTCTGAATAAGGATGACATCAAGGCCGCTGTCGACTATTTCAGGAAGGAAGGGGTCGAGGCGATCGCCGTTTGCTATATCAATTCTTATGCGAACGAAGCGCATGAGCGGGAGACAGCGGAGATCGTCAGAGAGCTTTGGCCGGAAGTCTATGTCAGCCCGTCTGTGGATATCACACGTGAATGGCGTGAGTATGAGAGAACATCCACGGCTGTGCTCAATGCTTATGTAATGCCGGCGGCATCTTCATATATCGACCGGCTCGACGGCAGACTGTCCGAAGCGGGAGTAGAGGGCAGCAGATATATCATGCAGAGCAACGGCGGCACGACGACCTTCGAGCAGTCCAAAATCACACCGGTCAATGTCGTTGAGTCCGGTCCGGTAGCGGGCGTCTTCGGCGCATCGATACTCGGCAAATTCATCGGCGAGAAGAACATCATCGCTTTTGACGTCGGCGGTACTACGGCAAAATGTTCTCTGATCGATGACGGCGAGGTCAAAGTCACGACATCGTATTTCATCGAGAAGGACGAGCGCAATGCCGGATATCCTATCATGGCGCCGGTCGTAGATATCGTAGAGATCGGAAACGGCGGCGGTTCCATCGCGTGGATCGATGAAGCGGGATCGCTCAAGGTCGGGCCAAAGAGCGCGGGCGCTCTGCCTGGGCCTGTGGCTTACGGCAAAGGCGGTACGGAGCCGACGACGACGGACGCGAACCTGATAGCCGGAAGACTTTCCGCCAAGAATTTTGACATGGATGTAGATCTTGACGCGGTACGCGCAGCGCTCGCGGACAGGATCGGCGCGCATTTCGGTCAGGATGCTGACGGCGCTGCTGAGAGCATCATCAGAGTCGCGGACTCCAATATGAACAACGCACTCAAACTGATATCGGTACGCCGAGGCTATGACCCGAGAGACTTTGCGATGGTCGCCTTTGGCGGCGGCGGTCCGATCCACGGCCCGAGCCTTGCGAAGGAACTCAACATAGGAAAAGTCATCGTTCCGGTAGCGGCTTCTGTTTTCTCTGCCTGGGGCATGCTGATGACAGACATCCGCCACGACTTTATCCGCACCAAGATCATGTCGCTCAATGAAGCGCCGGTCGATGAGCTGAACGCGCTTTGGGCGTCGATGGAGAAGGAAGCCGGCGAGGTCTTCGCTGCTGAAGGCGTATCTCAGGAACAGGCTGCTTTCTCATACATCATAGACATGAGATACATGGGACAGGAACACACCGTACAGGTCTACGCTCCTGCGGTCCCATGGAAGGAAGAGGACAAAGCTGAGATCATGGAGAGATTCCATGCGACTCACGAGCATTTCTATACATTCCGTCTCGATGACACTCCTGCGGAGATCGTAAATCTGCACCTCATCGCGTTCGGAAGACTGCACAAGCCATCACTCAGAGAGATCGAGCCGCACAAAGGCGGAGCCGAAGAAGCGGTCAAGGAGATCCGCAAGGTCTTCTTCGCGGGAGACGGCTGGGTCGAAACACCGGTCTATGATAGAGACAAGCTCGGATGCGGGTTTGAGGCAAAGGGACCGATGGTCGTCGAAGAGCCGACTACCGCGACAGTCGTTTGTCCGGGACAAAGCCTCAGGGTGGACAAGTTCGGCAATCTCATCGTTGAAATGGAGGTGCAGTAATGGATAACAAGAATATAAATCCGGTAACACTGGATATCGTCAAGGATTCGCTCATTGCTGTCAGCAACGAGATATTCTATGCTTTTGCCCAGACTTCGATGAGCCCGATCATTTATGAGACGCTGGACTACGCCAGCGGCATAGCTGATGCGGAAGGCCGCCTGCTGACGCAGGGCAACGGAGTTTCCGGCTTCATCGGTATGATCTCGCCGATGATCTGCGCTGTCGTAGACAAAGTCGGCAAGGAAAACCTCCATCCGGGGGATGTGTACATCATCAATGACCCGTTCATAGGCGGAGGAACGCACAAGAATGACGTGGGCATGGTCATGCCTATTTTCTACAAAGATGAACTGATTGCTTTTGCCGGCAATAAAGCGCACTGGAGCGATATCGGCGGCATGGCGCCTGGCTCGTTCGCGACTGACGCGACCAACACTTTCCAGGAGGGGCTGTGCTTCTCGGGAGTCAAGCTCGTGGACAGGGGAGAACTGGTTGAGCCTGTCTGGGATCTTATGAAAAGCAACATCCGCTATCCGATGGTTTCGCAGGGCGATATGTGGGGCCAGATCTCTTCGCTGCGTACCGGCGAGCGCCGTATTGGCGAGCTGTGCGAGAAGTACGGAGCTGATGTTGTCAAAGGTTCCATGGAGCGTCTGATCGAGCAGGGCGAGATGGTCGCCCGCCGCAGGATGGCAGAGTTCCCAAAGGGCACATGGGAAATGGAAGAGTACATGGACGATGACGGACACGGCAATCCGGTCCATCTGAAGGTCAAGGTAACGATCACGGATGATGAATTCCTGGCGGATTTCACCGGCTGCGACCCTGAGGTCATCGGATCGGTGAACACCGGAGCTACAGCAGCATACGCCGGTGTCAAGGTCGTATTCATGTCGATTATCGGACCGGAGCTCGCTGTAAACGATGGAGTTTTCGCTCCGCTCCGCTGCGTGACGGAACCGGGCAGCGTGATGCAGGCTAGAAGCCCGGTGGCGACTTCCTGCTACTATGAGAGCATGATCTACGCGATTGACCTGGTATGGCGCGCGCTTGCGCCTGCTTTCCCGGAATCCCTCGGCGCCGGTCACCTTCTCTCGGTCTGCACCGTACTCATGGCCGGAAAGCATCAGGACTTTGGCAATGACTATCTGATCATTGAACCTACAGTCGGCGGCTGGGGCGCGTGCATGGGACATGACGGCCAGGTCGGACAGTTCTGCGTCGGTGACGGTGAGACCTACAACGTACCTGTAGAAATGGCCGAGATCCGCTATGGTATCAGAGTCGCTGAGCACAGCCTGCACTGTGACGGCGCGGGCGCCGGTGAATACAGAGGCGGCGCGGGTGCTGTCAGATCGTATCTGTCCATGAACGACAATCAGTCCTTCACAGCCTCTTTCGGCCGCAACAAGTGGCCTGTATGGGGTGCTGCCGGCGGCAAAGACGGATCGATCAATTACTTTGAATTCATTGATGCTGACGGGACACAGTCCGGTCCGCAGGGCATCGTTGCGAGACGTGTCATGAACCGCGGCGATCTTGTACGTATGACTACAGCGACCGGAGGCGGATACGGAGATCCGTTCAGAAGACCGCCGGAAAAAGTCGCCTGGGATGTCAAGAACGAGTACATCACAGCCGAGCAGGCAGAAGCGGATTATGGCGTCCTGGTAGACCCTGAGACCTTCGAAGTCAAGGGCGTCACACAAGCCAGAGCCGCAGCCGAGGTATAGCCGCGGGCAATTGATGAAGGCTTTGGCACGAAAGACTTTGGCACGAAAAAACTATGGACGAAGGATCTGGAACGATGAATCCGATTGCAACTTTAAAAATGGCGAACGGCAGCAGGATCGTGATCGAGCTGCTGCCGGATGCCGCTCCGAACACTGTCGCCAGTTTCATCTATATTGCTTCACGCGGCCTGATGGACGGACACGCCATCGAGCGCATCGTACCGGGCAGCTGGATCGATGTCAGCTACACCGGCTACGGAAAAGAAGAAGCCCGTTACCTGATCCCGTACGAATCGCAGCTGCACCCTGAGATCGAACCTCTGGATTCGCATCCGGGATGTGTCTGCATGGGCGGATACGGTGAAGCGGGCCTTTCAGGCGGGGAGTTCTTCTTTCCTCTGAGAGACCTCCCGGAGCATAAAGGCATCTATCCTGTGTTCGGCAGGGTGACCAAAGGGTGGGAAGAAATCCTTCGGCTTGAGAAGGTCGAAACCCTTCCCGTGACCGACTTCCCGTATCCCGGGGTCGAAGTCAACAAACCTGTTGAACCGCAGGTGATCCTGTCGGTGGAGCTCGACCTGGGCGGGCAGACATT
>CACXMK010000112.1 GCA_902768735.1 uncultured Lachnospiraceae bacterium
CACTATGCACACGTTGACTGCCCCGGCCACGCTGACTATGTCAAGAACATGATCACCGGCGCAGCTCAGATGGACGGCGCGATCCTCGTTGTCGCTGCTACCGACGGTGTTATGGCTCAGACTCGTGAGCACGTTCTGCTTGCCCGTCAGGTCGGTGTTCCTTACATCGTAGTATTCCTGAACAAGTGCGACATGGTTGATGACGAAGAGCTCATCGAGCTGGTCGAGATGGAAGTCCGTGACCTGCTCAACGAGTATGAGTTCCCGGGCGATGACCTTCCGGTTATCAAGGGTTCCGCTCTGAAGGCTCTTGAAGATCCTACCTGCGAGTGGGCTGACAACATCATGGAGCTCATGGATGCAGTTGACAGCTATATCCCGAATCCCCAGCGTGAGAACGACAAGCCTTTCCTTATGCCCGTCGAGGACGTCTTCACGATCTCCGGTCGTGGTACTGTTGCTACCGGCCGTGTTGAGCGTGGTACTCAAGGAAGAGACCATGAAGTCCGTCGCAACCGGAATCGAAATGTTCCGCAAGACTCTGGACTATGCAGAAGCCGGCGACAACGTAGGCGTTCTGCTTCGTGGTATTGACAGAACCGCTATCGAAAGAGGCCAGGTTATCGCGAAGCCCGGCACAGTTACCTGCCACAGAAAGTTCACCGCTCAGGTTTACGTTCTGACCAAGGATGAAGGTGGCCGTCATACTCCTTTCTTCAACAACTATCGTCCTCAGTTCTATTTCAGAACAACTGACGTTACCGGCGTTATCACCCTTCCCGAAGGCACAGAGATGTGCATGCCCGGCGATCACGTCGAGATGACCATCGAGCTGATCCACCCCATCGCTATGGAGCAGGGTCTTACATTCGCTATCCGCGAAGGTGGCCGTACTGTCGGTTCCGGCCGTGTTGCTTCCGTTATCGACTAATCTGAAACGGTATAGCCTCACAGCATAAGCTGATCATATGAAATAAAAGATCCCGGCACTCGTATGAGTACCGGGATCTTTTTTTACGAATGACGCGACAGAGAGAGCCCCGGGGTTCGAGTGCGCAGGCTGGGTTTATTTGTGTAACTTTACGATTCTTTAATGATTTTTGCATGTTTCTTTAGTAATTCTTTCTTCAAAAACGAGCTTTAGTCTGCTATAATCATCTAGCGGTCTGAAATACCGCGCATCAGCGCGGCTGTAAGAACCGCTATGAAGGAGGAACACAGGTTGGCAGGCGACGAAAAGTATGATATCGGGTATTACGGAACGGACTATATGACTGACGAGGACGTCGGCCGTCTCTTAAAGATCACGGAGCAGGCTGAAAAGTTCGAAGTCATGATGATGGAGTTCGATTGCGCGATGGCGAAGGTGCGGACGAAGCTCGAGATCCTCAACAAGGAGATGGCACTCAAGAACCGCAGAAATCCGTTTGAATATATTAAGTACAGACTGAAATCTCCCAGGAGCATTTACGGCAAGCTGAAAGTGAAGGGGGTACCTTTCACGGTTGAGAATATCGAGAATACGATCAACGACGTGGCGGGGATCAGAGTGATCTGTTCCTTTATTGACGACATCTACGGCATAAGGGATTCTTTTGATGTGCAGGACGACGTGGAGATCCTTCAGGAGAAGGACTACATCGCTTCCCCGAAGGAAAACGGCTACAGAAGCCTTCACCTGATCGTCAGGGTGCCGATCTTTCTGTCCAATGAGAAGAAATACATGAATGTCGAGGTGCAGTTCCGCACGATCGCGATGGATTTCTGGGCAAGCGTCGAGCACAAGATGAAGTACAAGAAGGAGATCAGCAACGCTGAGATCATTGTAGAAGAACTGCGCTACAGCGCGGATCTGATCAACCAGCTCGACAGGCGTATGCTCCAGATCCGCGAGAGGATAGAGCGGAGCGATGGCCCGGAAGCGGATCGAATTTAAAATGGCATAAGAAAAGACCGGGTATGACCGGTCTTTTTTATACCATTTATTTTTGTGCAGACCATCTTCCTGAGGCGCCGCAGGGGAGGATCAGACCATTGCCTGTGACGGGAAGCCCGATCTCGGCCGACTCTACAGTGCCGCGGTGTTTCCTGTCGATCGCCGTGTGCAAAAGATAGGAGAGAACTGCCGGCTGCAGGCCCGTCGTGTAGGAATTGACCAGCACGAAGAGCGGGTCGTCGGAGAGGAGGCGGCATGTATTCATAAGGAACGGATAGATGCTGTCCTGGATCTTCCAGATCTCGCCCTTGGGTCCTCGTCCGTAGGAAGGCGGATCCATGATGATGGCGTCATAGGTGTTGCCCCGGCGCAGCTCTCGCTCTACGAACTTGCCGCAGTCATCGACGAGCCAGCGGATCGGCGCGTCCGCGAGGCCTGAAATGGCGGCGTTCTCGCGGGCCCATGTGACCATCCCTTTCGCGGCGTCCACATGAGTGACCTTTGCGCCCGCCTTTGCCGCGGCGATCGTCGCGCCACCGGTGTAGGCGAAGAGATTGAGGACGTTCACTTTTTTGCCGGAGGCGACAGCTTCTTTAATGAGGCTGCTGAACCAGTCCCAGTTGACGGCTTGTTCGGGAAACAGGCCGGTGTGTTTGAAGTTGAAAGGTTTGAGCCGGAAGGAGAGGTCTCTGTAATGGATCGTCCACTCCTGCGGAAGGTCAAAAAACTCCCACTCGCCGCCGCCCTTGCTGCTGCGATGGTAGTGCGCGTTGGGACTGCGCCACTCCCGCCCGCGGGGCGTCTTCCAGATGACCTGCGGGTCCGGCCGGATGAGCTTATATCCGCCCCAGAGCTCCAGCTTCTCGCCGTCGGAAGTATCTAAAACCTGATAGTCTTTCCAGGAATCTGCAATCCACATCTTGTTCGTCTTTTCCTCTCTCGCAATGTCTTTTATGATTTATTAATGGCAGAGTTATTGTATTTATATATATATTGTATTTACATATATTGTATTTACAATCTGTGTTTCTGATGATGCCCGCTTTATTCTGACACGGTTCCCAACAAAAATACACTAAAAAGCCGCAAAACACAACCGCGAAAATGCAATCTGCGCTCAGTTCCGTATTTTCATATGGATTTTGTTGTGATATAATGCGTAATTGTGTGGGCTTTACCTCTGTAAAGCGTCAGACTGATAAAATATACGTGCCGGCCGGCACGGGGAAATGGAGAGGGATATGACAACTGGACAAATCATTATCATCGTAACTATTTTATTGTACATGTGCGGAATGATCTTCATCGGCATTCTGTTCAACAGAAAAGGCGCGACCGATACCTCCGACGGTTTCTATATCGGCGGAAGGTCTCTGGGACCTGTCGTCACGGCGATGAGCGCCGAGGCGTCGGACATGAGCAGCTACCTGCTGATGGGACTTCCCGGACTTGCGTATCTCGCCGGACTGGCGGAGGTCACATGGACGGCGATCGGTCTTTCGATCGGCACCTATCTGAACTTCCTGCTCGTAGCGAGGCTCCTTCGCAGATACTCCGAGAGAGTCGGCGCGTTTACGATCCCGGATTTTTTCTCCAGACGGTATAATGACAAGAAGCATATGCTCTCCTGTATCGCTGCGGCAATCATCATCATTTTCTTCATTCCTTACACCGCATCCGGTTTTAAGGCGGTCGGAACGATGTTCAACAGCCTCTTCGGGATCAACTACCATGTGGCTATGCTCCTCGGTGCAGTCATCATCATCACCTACACGACGATGGGCGGATTCCTCGCGGTCTCGACGACGGACCTCATCCAGAGTATCTTCATGACGATCGCGCTGGTCATCATTGTATTCTTTGGCATTAGCCAGGCCGGCGGCATGGGCAACGTGATCGCGAACGCGAAGGCGCTCCCCGGCTACCTGAACCTCGGACAGGGATATGACGCGGCGAACAACGCGGCATCTTCCTTCGGCGCATTCAGCATCGCGTCGACACTGGCCTGGGGCCTTGGCTATTTTGGCATGCCTCACATCCTGCTGCGCTTCATGGGCATCCGGAATGAGAAAGAACTGGTGCTCTCGAGAAGGATCGCCGCGGTATGGGTCGTGCTCTCCATGGGCATCGCTATCTTCATCGGCGTGATCGGCTACAGCGTATCCGTTGCAGGCACGATCCCGATGCTGAAGACGAGCTCCGATTCCGAGACGGTTATCGTTCAGCTCGCGAACCTGATGAGCCAGCACGGTTTCTTCTTTGCCCTGTTCGCAGGTATCATCCTCTCGGGCATTCTGGCGGCGACAATGTCGACGGCCGACTCCCAGCTCCTTGCGGCGGCTTCGAGCGTATCGCAGGATCTGGTGCAGGATTTCCTCGGGATCAAGCTTACGAACCGCCAGCAGATGAAAGCGGCGAGACTGACTGTCGCGGCGATCGCCCTGATCGCGTTCATCCTTGCGTGGAATCCCAACAGCTCGGTATTCCGTGTCGTGTCGTTTGCGTGGGCCGGGTTCGGTGCTGCCTTCGGCCCTCAGATGCTGCTGGCCCTCTTCTGGAGACGTTCCAACAAGCAGGGCGCTCTTGCGGGCCTGATCGTCGGCGCGGCTATGATCTTTATCTGGAAGTTCGGGATCGCCAAGCTCGGCGGCTGGTTTGCGATCTATGAACTGCTTCCCGCGTTCATCTGCTCCCTCGCGGCGCATATGATCGTCAGCAACCTGACGGCGGCACCGGAGCAGTCGGTCGTGGAGATCTTCGATGAAGTGCACGGAAAGTGATCTCTTAATTACGCGATCTCTATTATTATAGAAGAATACAGAATCAATGAATGATAACTCTGCTGTGAGGAAATGCTCTTTACAGCAGAGTTTCTTTGTATATAATGGAGAATGCCCGGCGTCAGCGATGCCAAAACACAGAACTGTGATTTTTGACAAAAATGTTTGTGGAATAATACAAAAATAGTTCTTGCATTTCAGATTCAATTCGTGTAGACTATAAAAGCTGTGACATGATAGCTGTGAAGCGTGAGGTTGCCGCTGTGAACACGGCGGGTTTTCCGTGGAGCGAATGTCTGGGGCGCCCTGAATTGGCACAGGGCCGGCCCGAAAACTGACGACAAGTCACTGTACCGATTGACAGTCTG
>CACXMK010000113.1 GCA_902768735.1 uncultured Lachnospiraceae bacterium
GCTGCTCGACACCCAGGCATTTGACCTTGACGCGGTAACGAACGTCCTCAACCCGGCGCACCACAGGATCACGGCCGGCGCGTACGCGAACCCGTTCAACAAGGGCGCGTTCGTCAACAAGCTGGACTACGTCATCCTGGCGTCGCTCGAAGTCGACGTGCACTTTAACTGCAACGTAGTTGTGGGATCCGACGGCGTCATCACCGGCGCGCAGGGCGGACATCCCGACACGGCGCAGGGCGCGAAGTGCACTATAGTGATCTGCCCGCTGCTCCAGGGCCGCATCCCGGCGATCTGCTCCAATGTCACCACGGTGACAACGCCCGGAGAGAGCGTAGATATCGTAGTCACCGACTACGGCGTAGCTGTCAACCCGAACCGCCATGACCTGCTCGAGTGCCTCCAGAAGGCAGACTGCGTACCGCTCAAGACTATCGAAGAACTGCGCGATATCGCGTACTCCATCGTAGGCGAGCCGGATCCGGTTGAGTTCGGCGACCGCATCGTCGGCATCATCGAGGCCCGCGACGGCACGATCATGGATGTTGTCCGCGAAGTCAAGCACTGAGCGGGTTGAAACTATTGAAAGGGGAAATGTACTATGAGTAATAATATTGTTGGAATTCTGGGTTTACTTACCATCATCGCGATCGTTGTAACTCTGTTTAAGAGCAAAACTCAGCCCGCGATCGCATTCATCGCGTGGCCTACGATCCTTGCGCTGATCCTTGTTCTTACAGGACGTCACAGCTTTGACGACATCGCATCAATGGTCTCGGCAGGCTTTAAGAGCACAGGCCCCACTGCGGCGCTGTTCGTGTTCTCCGTTCTGTATTTTGGCATCATGACCGATGCCGGCATGTTTGACGTCATCATCGGAAAGCTGATGACCTTCGTCGGCGACAACGTCATCGGTGTCTGTATCGTCACCTGCATCATCGCGCTGGTCGGCCATCTGGACGGCGGCGGCGCATCCACCTTCTGCATCATTGTTCCTTCCATGATGCCTGTATTCGACCGCATGCACATGCGCAGAACGTCTCTGCTGCGTATCGCGGTCCTCGCAATGGGCGTTCTGAACCTGATGCCCTGGGCAGGCCCTACGATGCGTGCTGCATCCGTTCTGGGTATTGAGGCAGGAAGTCTTTGGCAGACCATCCTTCCGATCCAGGCGTTCGGTATTATCCTTGCTCTCGGACACGCCGTACTGACCGGTATGCAGGAGAAAGCTCGCGGCGCCGGACTCACCGGCAAACTCGCGAAGGAAGAAGGCGAAGTTGTAGTCGAAGAGAAGGCCGTCGAGGATGCAAACTCAGATCTCAAGCGCCCGAAGCTCTTCATCTTCAACATCGTGCTGACTCTCATCGTCATCGCAATGCTGATCTGGGACGTGTTCCCCAGCTACTATCCTTTCATGATCGGTGTGACAGTCGCTCTGTTCGTGAACTACGGCTTTACCGCTGCTATGCATAAGAAGATCATCAACCTGCACGCAGGCCCGGCTCTTATGATGTGCTCCACTCTGATGGGCGCTGCTGTCCTGATGGGTGTCCTGACATCCTCCATGGGCGCGGACGGAAGCGTGATCTCTGCCAAGACAATGGAACTTCCTCCGGATGCTCTTCCGTCGGTCGTCCGCTGCCTTGCTAACATGGTATCCAGCTTCCTGCCCACTTCTCTGGGCCAGCATCTGCCTCTGGTCATTGGTATCCTCTCTGTGCCGCTGGCGCTGGCATTCGATACGGACAGCTACTTCTACGGTATGCTTCCCGTCGTCATCGGTATCGGCCAGGCATTCGGCGTTCAGGCTCTGCCGATCGCGGTTGCTATGGTTGTCTGCCGTAACTGCGCTACCTTCATCAGCCCCATGGTTCCTGCTACCCTGCTCGGTACAGGTCTCGCGGAGGTCGATATCAAGGACCATATCAAAGCAAGCTTCATGTATGTATGGGGATTCTCGATCCTCTGCATGCTGGTCGCAGTCGTATTCGGCATTATGCCGCTGTGATACTTTCCCCCTGCACCACTGAAATGCGGGGTTACAGTGCCGGAACTATATGTCCGGCGCTGTAATACTCCGCATTCCGGTGTTGCGGAGCCTGTGTACGATAAAATATATCAACTTTTCAGATTAAAAAAAGTCATTGACGCAAAAAGCTGCGCAGTGCTATTATTCAGGACAAGTTGTAGTAACTGCTAACCGTTTTGATCTAAGCATCTTGACCGGGGGAGTTGACAATGAGAAACAATCTCTGCACGAGCAATACTTTCTTCTTTAGCTTTAGCTTCCGCTTTACTGGCTCGAACAGTAAGGTTGATTTGCTATGCTAAGAAAATGTGAAGCAGAGATTACAAAGATCCGTACACATTAGGGCGTGGCACTTCAACAGGTGCCACGCCTTTTTTTGCGCGTTAGCAATGAGCCATGCATGGACAGGATGGCAAACGGACAGATGAGAGTTCACTCTCAGATGGACGTTTGACAGACCGGACATATACGGCGAATGCCGCGACAGTCACGAGCCGCAAAGCG
The DNA here is from genome assembly GCA_902768735.1 of uncultured Lachnospiraceae bacterium. Taxonomy (GTDB): domain Bacteria; phylum Bacillota; class Clostridia; order Lachnospirales; family Lachnospiraceae; genus CAG-791. The sequence continues at coordinate 2,534 of CACXMK010000113.1, forward strand.
GCGAAGTGACGGTCGGCATGGCTCATCAATGAGCCATATGTGGACGGACAGATGATACACGAAAACATATCATTTAAAAAGGAGCACGGAAATGAGCAACTATTACCAGAAGGAAATTGAGACCGCGTCACGCGAGGAGATCCTGAAGATCCAGAACGAAAAGATCGTCAAGCAGGTCAGGCACGTCTATGACAACGTCCCCTACTACCGCAATCTTATGGATCAGAAGGGCGTCAAGCCGGAAGATATCCAGTCTGTCGACGATATCAAAAAGCTGCCGTTCCTGTCCAAGGACGACCTCCGCGAAGCCTATCCCTACGGCCTTCTCGGCACGGATCTGAAGAACTGTGTCCGCATCCACTCCACCTCCGGCACGACCGGAAAGCGCGTCGTAGCCTTCTATACCCAGAAGGACATCGATATTTGGGAGGAGTGCTGCGCGAGAGCGATCATGGCGGCAGGCGGCACCAATGAAGACGTCGTTCAGGTCGCCTATGGTTATGGTCTCTTCACCGGCGGCTCCGGTCTCCACGGCGGCGCCCACAAGGTGGGATGCCTCACACTCCCCATGTCCTCCGGCAATACGGACCGCCAGATCCAGTTCATGATGGATCTGAACGCAACGATCCTCTGCTGCACGCCTTCCTACGCGGCATATCTGGGCGAGTCCCTCGCAGAGCGCGGCTACAAGCCGGAAGACAACAAGCTCAAGGCCGGTATCTTCGGCGCCGAGCCCTGGACGGAAGAGATGCGCAGGACCATCGAAAAGAGCCTGGGGATCAAGGCGTACGACATCTACGGCCTCACAGAGACCTCCGGCCCCGGCGTCTCCTTCGAGTGCGAGGAACAGACCGGCATGCACATCAACGAGGACCACTTCTACGCGGAAGTCATCGATCCCAAGACCGGAGAAGTGCTTCCCGAAGGGACAAAAGGCGAGCTCGTCTTCACCTCCCTTGACAAGGAAGGTTTCCCGCTCCTTCGCTACAGGACAAAGGACATCTGTATTTTGACCCGCAAAAAGTGCTCCTGCGGTCGTACCCACGTCAAGATGACCAAGCCCATGGGCAGAAGCGACGACATGATGATCATCCGCGGCGTCAACGTGTTCCCGAGCCAGATCGAGGCAGTGCTCCTCAAGGAAGGCTACACTCCCAACTACCAGATCATCGTGGATCGCAAGAACAACACCGACACATTCGACATCTACGTCGAATTCTCTCCCGAGCAGTTCTCGGATAAGATCGCGGACGTACAGGCGCGCGAGGGTGCCCTCAACGCCGCAATGCGCACGATGCTCGGCATCGGCCCGAAGATCCACCTGGTGGCGCCCAAGACCATCACAAGGTCCGAAGGCAAGGCTGTCCGTGTCGTCGACAAGAGAAAGCTGCATGACTGAAATACTCCATTATACGTTATAATGGAATAGATAAGACCATTTACCGTCACAGACCTTTGCGAGCAGGGATCTGTTACAAATATCCAAACATTAAAGGAGGTAAATCCCATGGCAATCACACAGCTGTCCGCATTTCTTGAGAATACACCCGGCACGCTTTATCAGGTAGTAAGTGCTCTTTCTGACGCAGATGTCAATCTCCGCGCGCTCTCTGTCGCAGACACCAAGGACTTCGGTATCCTGCGCGTTATCGTTTCCGACGCGGAGAGGGCCAAGAAGGTCCTTAGCGACTACACGGTCGCTGCCGAGACAAAGGTCATCGCCGTTAAGATGGATGACCACGCAGGCGCGCTCAAGAAAATCCTTCAGATCATGCAGGAAGCCGGCATCAACATCGAATACGTCTATGCGTTCACCGGCGCCAGAACCGGATCCGCGTATGTCGTAATGAGAGTCGATAACATCGATGAGGCTGAGGCAATCCTTGCGGGAAATAACATCGTGACGCTTTGCGACAAGGATATGGAAGACGTCCTCGATCAGTGAACAAGTCATTTTGACAGATCAAATAAAATATGCCGGTCAGGTGGCGGCCGAAAATCTTCGGCCGCCCTCTAACCGGCTTTTTTATTGGTTCTATCAGGTTTTACCGCTTTAGGGACGGCTGAGTACCCTCAACCGCCATGAAACCGGCAGTTTAAACTAACTTACAGCATTCCTTTCAGGAAGATCTCCAGCCC
>CACXMK010000114.1 GCA_902768735.1 uncultured Lachnospiraceae bacterium
AGAACAGAGATACCGGAGGATCATAATAAAAGCCCTTGAACTGAGTACTTTAGCTCCTGTTGAGGCAAACAAGCAGCTGATCAGATTCGTGAGGACAGCAATCCTCAAGGATCCGAAAGCTACGGACGAGAGGGCAAGGACATATATCGAGGCCGCATATAATGAATTTGGGCGTGCCATGAGCGCGACTACCAGCTCAAGGTCGAGGGAACAGGGGAGCAGGAGAAAACTGTCATTTGCCCGGTCGCTGAATCAGGACTTGTATGAAAGGGAGGTGCAGGACATCATGGCCGCGCTGGAGGAGGACGATACGCTGTTGGATTAATCCCTGGAGGCTGATCCGTTTTTATGCCGGCGTCTCCCCAGCCAGTGATCGATCCCGTACAGCACGTAACCGAGAATCACAAACAGCACGACCATGGCACCGCAAAAACTGGCAACGCCGCTGACACCGACGATTGCCGGATCCAGGAACGTATACGGGTAATCCGTAAGGTCCGCAGTCGTACCGCCGCCCATATAGACACCGAAAATACTGACAGCGATCATCGTAAAGGCCAGATATCCAAGGACAAGTGAGAGCCACGCAAACGGCCCCCACGCTGGCATCAAGCCTTTTTTGTCGAAGAACAGCCAGTCCAGAAGACTCATAACAGGGACGACATAGTGCAATACGATGAGATGCCAGACAATATGCCCATCCTGTACAAGTGCGCCGGACAGCATCACGTGCCCAATGATCATTGTGACCAACAGGGAGATGGTCGCCGTGTATTTGGCGGTCGGCGCGAATGTTTTCCATTCACTTTCCTTACGGTGCCTGATTAGCGATAAAAGCGCGAGAGCAAAGTATCCCCATGCGAACAGGTTGGAAACGTTCGTGAACATGTGGGGGAAGTTAGGGGTATACTGGCCTTTTATGATACCCGCACCATCGAGGAGGCCCCAGAAACCGACGGCCAGAAGCAGGGTTTTCCATATCATCATCGATGTTTTGTAAAATGGCTTTTCTATATTTTTCATATAAACCTCGTTTGTTCAGGAACACTCCTGATGTTTAGGGCAGAGGGAGACACGTTGTGGGTTTCTTCCTTGATAGCCAGCCAGAAAATCCGCCATCTCCTTGATCGTATGGAACACGTATGTGGCACCAGCCTCCTCCAGCTCGCCTTCAGGCGCAAAACCTGTATAGACGCCGAGACTGTCTAGGCCGCAAAGCTTTGCGCCTTCCACATCGTGCATGCGGTCCCCGACCATCAAGACGTCCCGGTCTCCGGGTGACTTGCCCATCCGGCGCAGGGCTTCCCCGATGATATCTTTTTTTGCGGAGAGCTTTTCGTCCATGCTGGCTCCGACGACCTCGTCAAAAAACTGAAGCAGGTCAAAATGCTCCAGAATCCTGCGAACGTAAGCCTCGGGCTTGGAGGATGCGACCGCTACGTACCTGCCTTTCTGCTTTAGGGAACAAAGCATCTCCGGGACGCCGTCCAGCACCTCGTTCTCGAACAGGCCGACGGACTCAAAGCGCTTGCGGTAGACCTGGAGCGCTTCAAGTGCCTGCTCCTGCGTGAGCCCGTGGAATTCCATGAAAGAGGGGATGAGCGGCGGGCCTATATAGGGCGTGAGGGTATCGGGATCGGCGACTTCGATCCCGAAATGGCGCAGAGCATACTGCACGCTCTTTGTGATCCCTTCTTTCGGATTTGTGAGAGTCCCGTCCAGATCGAACAGCAAATATTGGTACATAAACGGCTCCTTTTTACATCGGCAGATAGCTGGTGCGGATTTACGATTCGTTCACCAGTTTTCCAGTCATATGTTCAACGTCACTCTTTTATCGCCACATAGTTTTTCGTGAAATGATATTTCTCATTGTTCTTCCGAAAAATCCAGCCCAAGTTTGTTTAGATTTTCTCTGATTTCAGTTTTTTCGGACATGTTCAATTGCGGGAAGCGAGAGAATTCTTCTATTGTTAGATTTGTCAGGTCACCAACAGTTGAAACACCGCTGCGATGAAGGATATTATATTCCCGCACACTTAGGTCGAATTCATAAATTGGCATATTTTTATTATTGGCAATGCGCCTTTCCAATTCATACATCTTTTTCGAGGCGGCTTGCCGAACAACTTCCTCATCGTCATTATGCGCAGTATGTTTCAGTATGTCCTTGTCGTTAAGCTCTGACGAAGCTGCACACCGGATGCGCCAATTTCTGTTGTGCAAAGCAATCTCAGTCAGCATTTCCTGATCGTCAAGCCGGCTTACAATAGCGCTCCGGACATATCCTTCCTGATCTTTGTAAAAAGGTATGCCGCTGAGCATAGTTTTGGCATCATTAATCTCTATGCTTTTATCTTTGAGCCTTTCGACGGCAGCAAAACGGACTTTTTTAACCGGGTCATGCAGCGCGATATGCAACAACACATTCGCATCTTTTATCTCAGATACGGCAGCCTTACGAACATCACCGGCTCTGTCATGCAAAGCAATTTGGGTTAACACATCAGGATCGCTAATATAAGATAACGCAGCGATCCGATATTTTTTGTTGGTGTGGTGCAGCGCTATGTCGATCATTTTTTTCTCTTCCATTCAGACGTATTCCCCCATCTCTCATCACAAAAATCAATAGGTGTATTTAAATTGTCACAATTGGTCGAAGATGACGTAATAGTATCATATTTCCAGATCCAGTGTCATCTCATACACCCGCACGCATTCCTCAACCAAAGAACGGGGATAGCGCGGCACCCACAACGCATGAATGCCGACATCGGAAGAGTATTCTGTAATTCCATGTTCCGCCATATAGGCATCCACCTTTCCTCTCAGCTTCCTGATATCATGGTGATGCCCTGACCCATCGGCAATCAGCCGTCCTTTGTAATCAGCGATGTCGCCGCCCAATGATATTACGCATCCCGCATCTTTTTCCAGGACATACAGATGCTTATTTTCATAGCAGATTGTCCGGCATGAACCGCCATAGTGTTCTCCACTGACCGTTTCCCAGCCTGAGTAGTCCTTTCCAACGCAGGCGTTGTCACCCAGGAAAAACTTCAGCCTTGTGTTTATGAGCTCCATGAAGTTGTCAGTTCGGGGGATGCTAATCTGCATGCTTCCGTTGTCAGTTGTTGTTTCTGTGATATTGCCCATGTCCTTTTCCTCCTCATATTGATGGGATTGGTATTACGCATCCTATAAAGAGGGGAAAAACGGCATAAAAACAGCACCCATCGGCGCGACAGGTGCTGTGAAATCAGATCCATGTTCACCCATCGCTCAAGCTTTAGCACCTTGCCGTTCCGGCAGGTTGCTGTGCGGTCATCGAGCTTGTCTCTCGCGCACTCTCTATAGGTGTCTTTATTGTAAGGTGCAATCTTAACAGAGTCAACAATGATCAGCGAAATGCTTCAATTCAGGCTGCGCTTGGCATGAAATCCCTTTTCGGAAGCATCAACATCCATAACGGATTTATCGATTAAATCAATCCGGCTGTAACCATTTCCTTTGTCCAACAGAAAGAAGAACTGATCAAGCTGAGGCTCGTCGCCCTGTACCTCAAGGATCACCCGGGTATCGCAATCAGTGTCATTTGCCGCCCAGCCGGTCACACCGGCTTTCTTTGCGCATTTCCAACAAAAGTACCGGAATCCGCAGTGCTGAACTTTTCCTTTTATATCGCAGTGTATCCTTCTCACAGTTTTGCAAAACTCTTTCACTCACATTTCTCGGTTCCGTACCTTAAGTATACGCAGTTCTGATGGGAATAGCATAGTTTTGTTTAAAGTTCAGCAATCTGAACATTATCTGATGTAGCGCTGGGGACACCATCATCCTTTTCGACTTCCGTCACTTCGTCCAGTTTCTTTTTCTCCATTTCCGTCAGCAACTCGTCGGAATAGTAGTTCTCGATATACTCCGTCTCATACGGGACGATCTCGACCATACGGTCTTTCCAGTCATATCTTTCCCCGCACCCGATGAAATCACCGTCTTCGTCGATCCGCATAACGGGCATCCCGTTCTCGTCAAAAACCGGATTGCCATTCCCGTCATATTCCTGGCCGCAGAACGCGTGCCGGTTAATGCTCCTTGCCTGCAGGAAGCCGTCAATAAAGACTTCGGAACCGATATGGAGCCGCTTGAGGTCGGTGACGGCATTTTCCCCATATGACCTGACCCACGGGAACTCGGGCCGGGGAGCGGGAGGAACTGAACTGTCAGGATTCCTTTCAAGAACGGCCTGGTACTGAGTATAGACAAGGCCGTCCCTGGTCCTGCGTTTCGAGGGATCACGGCACAGGGTGCCGAAAGTCAGGAGCTGGTTGGAGACCTCCCTGTGCTTTGCCAGGTACTGGATGCAGTCCGACACGGAGCCGAGATGGCACCTTTTTTCACAGGAATAGGGGTTGATATAAACAAGAGCCCCCGGGATCCGGTTGCGCGTGTTGCAGTAGCTGCAATAAGTGGTCTTCTTAATGAGCCTTGACCTGAGTTCACCGTAGACCTCGACAATATCGCAGGCTTCCCACGTCTCGATCTCCCTGATGAGCCTGGGATCGCGGGTGATGATGACCGGGTCATCGCATTTCATGTATCTGCGCCTGTCCCCGACTTCGCGTACACCGCGGGCGACGGTAATGTAGACCATGGCGTAGATA
>CACXMK010000115.1 GCA_902768735.1 uncultured Lachnospiraceae bacterium
TCGGCATCAAAAGCCAGTAAAATCAAAGAAAAACCATGGTTTTGGACACAAAAGAGGGTGTTGCCCCTGCTGTTTATTCAGCAAGATGCAACACCCCCTCATTCCTGTATGTAGTATATATTCCGCATTGCTTTACTTTTCCGCGAGCAGCTCATCCACGATCTTTGCAGCTTCGCCCACGTGGCGCAGACAGGGCCTGCGCTCGTAGTATTCCTGCGTCCTGGCTTCGGGATCGTTCCCGGGCACTGTCCTTACGCCCGCAAGGAGTTCCCGGCAGATGATCGTGCCGTTGATCTCCTTAAAGCGCCGGGCAAATTCCTGTACCAGATGGTAGTGTTCTGTTTTGGCAGCGCCGTCCTTCGGGTCCGAATAGCCGCGCAGCATACCGAGCGCCATGAGCGCTCCGCTCACCGTGCCGCAGACTTCCCGCAGGCGCCCCATCCCGCCGCCGAAAGAGGAAGCGAGTTTAGCAGCCTCGTCTGTCTCAAGTCCCGTCAGATCTCCGAATGCGCAAAACACTGCCTGCGCGCAGTTATACCCTTCCAAAAACAGTTCCCGCGCCTTTTCCGCGTGGTCCATTTGCGTCATCCTTTCAACGTATGTATTCCCTATCCGTATGTGTTCCCTATCAGCTCGTTCGCCGTACAGGCGTCTTCACGAAAAGAGCTCCCGAAGGATCCTCCGGGAGCTCTTTTGGGTGTCATTTCACTGCTCGCTTAAGATCAGCCAGAACCGGCAATTATGACATTGCCTGCTGTACAGCAACAGCAACTGCCACGGTCATGCCGACCATGGGGTTGTTGCCTGCTCCGAGGAATCCCATCATCTCAACGTGAGCGGGAACGGAGGAGGATCCTGCGAACTGTGCATCCGAATGCATACGGCCCATTGTGTCAGTCATGCCGTAGGAAGCAGGGCCAGCTGCCATGTTATCGGGATGCAGTGTACGGCCAGTGCCGCCGCCGGAAGCCACGGAGAAGTACTTCTTGCCGGCTTCCCAACGCTCTTTCTTGTAGGTTCCTTCGTCTGCACCGTAGCAGTTGACCTTCGCGCGATCGCCATCGGAATAAGCGGTCTTGCTGACGATCGTCAGAGCATGGTCCTCTTTGACGTCTGCAGAGAGGTAATCATACTTAGTCTGCACATAGGTGAAACCGTTGATGCGGCTGATAATCATAGCAGCATCCTTGCCCAGGCCGTTCAGGATGACGCGGAGGGGTTTCGTACGGACCTTATTCGCATTCAGAGCGATCTTGATCGCGCCCTCAGCAGCCGCGAAGGACTCGTGGCCTGCGAGGAATGCGAAGCACTCGGTCTCCTCATCGAGCAGCATTGCTCCGAGGTTGCCGTGTCCGATACCGACCTGACGCTGATCCGCAACGGATCCGGGAATGCAGAATGCCTGCAGTCCTACGCCGATCCATTTTGCAGCTTCCGCTGCGTTCTTCGCGTTTTCTTTCATCGCGATCGCTGCGCCGAGCTCATATGCCCATTTTACATTTTCAAAGCAGATCGGCTGTGTGCTCTCAACGATACTGTAAGCATCCACACCCTTGCTGTTTGTATAAGCCTTTACTTCCTCAAAGCTTCCAAAGCCGTACTTGTCAAGAACCGGCTGCAGCTGAGGCATGCGTCCTGCATAGTTTTCAAACAAAGCCATTGCTGCACCTCCTTCTTATTCCGTGCGCGGATCGATCCACTTGACCGCTCCGTCTTCTGCCTTAAAGCGTCCGTATGTACCAAGATTCTTCTCGTATGCTTCGTTAGGAGACATACCTTTCTTGATCGCATCCATCATCTTGCCAAGGCTCAGGAACTGATAGCCGCAAACCTGATTGTCCTTGTCAAGCGCCATCTTCACAACGTAACCCTCAGTCATTTCCAGATAGCGGGTTCCCTTTGCAGCGGTGCCGTACATTGTACCCACCATGGAGCGAAGGCCTTTTCCAAGGTCTTCCATACCTGCGCCGATACGCAGACCGTCATCGGAGAATGCGGACTGTGTGCGGCCGTATGCGATCTGCAGGAACAGCTCACGCATAGCGGTGTTAATGGCATCACATACCAGGTCGGTGTTCAGCGCTTCCAGAACGGTCTTTCCCGGAAGGATCTCACTGGCCATCGCTGCGGAATGGGTCATTCCGGAACATCCGATCGTTTCAACCAAAGCTTCCTGAATGATGCCTTCCTTGACATTAAGGCTCAGCTTGCAGGCTCCCTGCTGAGGCGCGCACCAGCCAATGCCGTGAGTATAACCGGAGATGTCCTTGATCTCTTTTGCCTGAACCCACTTTCCTTCTTCAGGAATCGGCGCAGGACCATGATTCGGGCCTTTTGCCACACAAATCATGTCTTCCACTTCTTTTGTGTATTGCATATGACACTTAACCTCCTGTAATAGAATTGGTTTACTATACCATCTTAAATTTACCACACCGCACCCTGCCCTGCAACTCATTTGTGACTCCGTATAGGTCAATTTGTCATTGTTTTGTCATATCTGGGGCCTTGATTTAGGACATATATACAACGGTGTTCCCGGCTCACTCTTCGCAGTCGAAGATCGCTTTTTTGGCAATCCTGTCCCCGTATTCCTCCTTCCAGCGGTGGTGCGGTTCTGACGCATCGTAGGCCGGAAGTGCCTCCTGATCCATCTTCATAACGATCATCATGTCATAGCGGTTCGACCTGTCGGAATTGGAGGTCCTGATGTCCAGTTCGCGGATCCCCGGGATCGACAGCGTCTCTTCAAAAATCTTCCGCACCGGCCCGACCAGCGCCTTCACGTCCGTTCCTTCTGTGAACTTTACGATTATATAGTGCTTCATAGGCGATACCTCCTTTTTCTACAGGTTTTTCTTAAAATGATAGAAATCCACGAGTGCTTTCCGCCCGATTCCGACTATCTTTGGAATGTTAATGGAATTCTTACCTTTCTCCCTCGGTTTGAACGTAATCTCCCGGAAGGTGATCTTCTCGTGAAAATACGCAAAAAAGGCGGTCATCATGATATTGGGCAGCGCATAGTCCTCAGGCAGTCTGTCGATATATTTCGCGATCACGTCTGTTCTCATCAGACGGAACGGCGCGTTTGCATCCGGCACTCTCACACCAAAATAAATATGAAGGAGTCTGCAGACCACGTTTTCCACAAGCGCCCTGCTCAGTCCGTCACCGCGTTTCTTTCTGCATCCAAGTATGGCACTGTATTTGCGCCGTCTCTCCCAAAATCCGCCGAATTCCGCAGGATCGGTCTGGTCATCGGAGTCAGTCTGAAATACATAGTCTGCTTTCTGAGAAATCGCATATTTATAAAGAGCGATTACCTTAGGTCCATGCTGCTTTCCCGTATCGGAGAGGATCACCAGCTTCGGATAGCGGGAAGTCATCTCCTCCAAAATACTGTGGGTCCGGTCAGTGCTGCCGCTGTCGGCGATCACCAGTCTGGATGCATCGGATTTTCCCTCCAAAAGGGGATACCATTTGACGATCACTTCTTCAATATTTGCCTCTTCATTGTAAGCCGGCATCACAATATACAGTGTATCCATTTGCTGCCCCTATATCCTTTCTTAAGGTGTATTGTTTTGTGTTGTACTACTCGTTTTACTGTAAACAGTTGTAGAGAAATCATCATATTTCCCATGAAAGACTTCCTCGTAACCATTTGCAGACATGTACTCCTGAATTCTCTTTTCTACAAAACAGCCGTCCATGAGCGCGATGACTTTAGGTGATGCCTCCTCTACTTCCTTCATAAACTGCTCCATTCTTGCAGGGTCAAGAGAACAGGGCATATTCTGATATGAGTAATAGGAGACAGAGAATCGGTTTGTGTAGTTGTACAGAGAGTCCCAGTTCCCGCAAACAAGGATCTTGTCTTCGGGGTCGGAATACGTGTTGACGATTTTCGCCGCCTCAATATCGCACCGGTAAAAATGGTCATACTCATTGGTGGCGTAATAATAAAATGCATCATCCACCATTTTGAGCCAGTTCGGAAGGATCAATGTCGGAAGGAAGAAAAGCGCCACGAATATAGCCAGTGCATTGTTGTTCTGCCCTTTTGGAATTAGAGAACCGATTCCCGCGATCGGATATATAAGAGCCGGTACCAATACGATTCCATAGTGGGAATAACTCTGCGCGGAAATGCTCAGAAGCAGCAGCGTGATGAAAAAGAAGATCACCTGCAGTATGTCGTTCAAACGCTTGAAGCGAACACAGACCAGCACAGCGGCACAGGCAGTTACAAGCACAACGTTGTCATTGAAGAAATGAATAAACGTCCTGACCCGGTAAGCTGTCTGCATGGTTCCGCGTGTCGCGCTCGAATACAGCGTGTTGAAAGTCAGATAGCAATCAATAAATGAATCGAAAGCGCCGTTTTTGTACAGCCAAAAACACAACGGCGCACAGGCAAGGATCACCCCTGCCAGGAAAAACAAAAGAAAACGCACCAGACTTCCGAAGGTCTTTTCCCGGATGCACCGGAAAAGAACGCCAATACACATAACGACCCAAATTGCGACCATATTCGGCCGGAGCATTAAGACTGCTCCAAAACAAGCTCCGCAGAGAATCAGACGCAGATTAGTGATCTTGTCGTTTAAAAAGTAATCCGTAAAGATAAACTGCGCGCCTGCTATGAACAGAAGCGCATACTCTTCCGTGTAATTTCCTCCGTCAAAATAAACGTATAGAAGGGAACCGGCCGACAGTACTGCCAGAACCGAGAACAGTGGGCCGGTCAGGAGCCGCGCAGTCCGATAAAACAGGTAAAACGTCCCCGCCAAAAAAAGCAGTTCCACAACCCAGATCCCCTTCATGGAAGCGATCCGCAGTCCTATGACGTTGAGAACGTATAGTAGAGGACCCTTATGGTCAAAGGTGTCTTTATAGGGCATCCCGCCATTTAAAATGACTCTCGCAACATAATAAAAGACGCTGGAATCCGTCTTGATATTTCCCCTGTGCCAGATATTGTTGGAACACTGGATTGAAAAGAGAAATGCCATGAAAAGAACGGATACGATGCCAATGAGCTCGGATACTGCGCTTTTCTTTTTCTTGCCACCTAGTATGTTCATTTGACTTCCCTTGCTCTCCTGTGTCCGCATTTTCTTTAGCCTTAATGAGTTGAACAGTTCCCTGTTCTTTTGGGGAATCATGCCGGTTTCCGCGTCAAAAATGCGAAGCTTTTTGGTCTCAATAATAGTATTTATAGTATACATTCGCACATCTTAAATATCAATAGCATGCAATTACGCCGCACCGCACCCGGCGCCTAAGGAATGATCCTGTGCGTTCGCGGCAGATTTTAAAAAAGGTGTGTCCGTGACTTTGACACGTTATGGCACAAATCGAGTAGGAGGGGGATTAATGAATCCCCCGACCTCTCACACCACCGCTCATGCGGTTCCGCAAGCGGCGGTTCAATCAACTTAACAAGTAGCACG
>CACXMK010000116.1 GCA_902768735.1 uncultured Lachnospiraceae bacterium
CTCGACGAGGAGATCAGCCGGCTCACACAGCTCAAAAAAGAGAAAGCGGTCAAGCTGATAGAAATCTGCAGAGTGGCGAGGACGATCAGCGCGGGGGACTGACTCCGCGATCAGTGTGTTCACATAGCGAGGGAATAGAAATGTTCAGAAAACAGATTGCAGCAGTACTTACAGCTATTCTTGTGCTCAGTTTAGGGGCGGGGTGCGCCAAAACAGGGCAAAACACAGCGCCCTCCGTCGCGGCGGGTGAAGCCGCCGCCGTAGAGGAGAACGCAGGGGAAGCAATCGCAGAAGAAGCGACGGTACAGGTCCCTGCGGAAGGGATGACTACGCAGGCTGAGCAGGTTCCTGCAGAGGGAGCAACAGCGCAGCCCGCGCAAGCGCCTGCGGAAGGAACGACCGCGCAGGCCTCTTCAGAAGGGACGACTACGCAGATTGAGCAGGTTCCTGCAGAGGGAGCAACAGCGCAGCCCGCGCAAGCGCCTGCGGAAGGAACGGCCACACAGCCCGCGCAGTCTGCGCAGGGCACACCTGCTCCCACAATGGTATTGGGACAGCCCGAATACAACGCGGATGTGATCCTGCCCGGATTTACCTACACGCTTTACGGTGTGAAGGAAGTTGACGGCAGGCAGGGCGTTGCATGTGAAAACGGCGAGTACTGGGTCAGCGGCAGCACTACGCTGACACATTATGACAAGGGCTGGAAAGTGGTCGCGACGAACAGCGATCCGTTCAAAGACTTTGAGACCAAAGTCAATCACATCGGCGACATCGACGTCTATAACGGGGAGATCTACGTCAGCGCGGAAAACTTTGCGGACGGTGTGGGATCGGACATCCAGATTGCGGTCTATGACGCGCAGACGCTTCAGCTGACCAGAACATACCTGTTCAACAAGGAGAGCGGTCAGGAGGAGTGCTCCGGCATCGCGGTGGATCCCGACTCGAAGTCCATCTGGCTGTGTTCGTGGGTCGGCGAGGAGAGCGGCCGCTATCTGTACCGCTACAGCCTGCAGACGGGCGAATACCTTGGCAAGGTCCATCTTCAGGCGCCTCCCCAGTGGCTGCAGGGCATTGCCTATTACAACGGCTATCTGTACATGACGGCGGACGACGGCACGGCCGACCTGGGTGAGCCTGACCACATCTACAGGTGGCGCGTCAACACGGACAGCACAGAGGCGACCGTTACGCTTGAACGCACGCTGGACGATATTGCTGTGCCCGGAGAGATCGAAGGTCTGTCTTTTGACAAAACAGAGAAAAAACTGCTCGTCAGCTACAACCGCGGCGCGCAGATCGTGCTGGGCATGGTCAAAGGCTACTACGACGGGTATGAGACGGAGGTCCACGAGGTATACGAATACTCTATGGAGCGAAACATCCGCCCGGCGGATTACATGAGAGCGGATCTGTGGATCGCGAGGCCGGATGAAGCGGCTTCACAGGCGGCGAAAGCAGACGTCTTCATGCTCCTGCCGACGGTCAACATGAACCGGTGGACCGCGGATAACGAAGACCTTACGAGTCTCAAGGATGCGCTGCGGTTTGTGAAGACCTTCAACATGGAGAAGGGAATCCTCGGAGAGAACACGGCGGTCTACGCGCCGTACTACAGGCAGGCGACGATCGGCGCGTATGCGCTGCAGGACGAGGCAGAACAGGACAAGTACAAAGCGGTCGCCATGGACGACGTCAGGGCGGCGTTTAAGTGGTATCTTGAGAACTGCCATACGGAGGGAAAGCCGATCGTGCTCTTTAGCTTCTCCCAGGGCGCGAAGTGTGCGAAACAGCTTCTTGCGGAGTTCGGTCAGGACGAGAGGCTGGCCGGAAATCTCGTGGCCGCGTATATCATCGGAGAATCGATCACGCAGGCGGATCTGGACGCCAGCCCCTGGCTGAAGATGGCGCAGGGAGAGACGGATACGGGCGTCATCGTGAGTTTTGAATGCATGGGCAAAGTCGCGGTGGAGCGGATCGCGGCGGAAGAGGCCGCGGCATCGGCAGAGGAGGCGGCTTCAGCGGCAGTTACAGTGCCACAGGCAGCGGCAGGCCAGGCCGCGGCAGCTGCGGGGCAGCCCGCGCAGAGTCAGCCCGCAGCAGGGCAGGCACAGCCGTCGCAGGAGCAGCCCGCAGCAGGGCAGGCACAGCCGTCGCAGGAGCAGCCCGCAGCAGGCCAGGCACAGCCGTCGCAGGAGCAGCCCGCAACGGCCCAAGCACAGTCGGCGCAGGAGCAGCTCTCGACCAAGGCGTTCTCTATCAACCCTCTGAACTGGAAGACAGATTCCACAGAAGCGCCCAGGGAGCTGAACCTCGGATACGTTGTGACAGACACCTACGGCAATGTGAAAGAGGAAATCCTGGGATTCTGCGGCGCGTATATTGACGAAAAGACAGGAATCCTCGTTGCGACAGGGATCGAAGATCCGGACAAGTATGCGGTGAAGGGGATCGGCGTTCTGCCGGATGGAAGCTTCCACCTGAACGACCTGAATTTCTTCTATAACAATCTTAAGGAAAACGTGGCGAAGAGGATCGCGGCGTTCCTCGGCGAGGAGGCCGCGGTGACAGCGGAGCCGGCAGCGCCTGCGGAGGCAGTGGAGCCCGCGCAGCCTGCAGAGCCGGCAGCGCCTGCGGAAACAGTGGAGCCCGCGCAGCCTGCGGAGCCGGCAGCGCCTGCGGAAACAGTGGAACCCGCGCAGCCTGCGGAGCCGGCCGGCACAACGGAGCCCTCCAATACAGAGCAGGAGCAGCCCGCAGGAAGCGGCACAGAGGACACCGGTCCGGTGCCGATGGAAGGGAATCCTGCCCAGACGATCGTAAGAAGATGACAGGAACTGTACCCAGGAGAATAAGCATGGAGAACACAAAGAAAATCGCAGTCTTCTTTCCGGGGATCGGCTATACGTGCGACAAACCGCTTCTGTATTACAGCGCGAAGCTCGCGATGGAGAAGGGCTTTGAGATCGTGCGGGTGCCGTACGGGAACTTCCCGCCGAACGTGAAGGGCGACGCGGAGAAGATGTATCAGTGTTTTGTCAGCGCGAAGGAGCAGGCGGAGGAGATCCTCCGCGACGTCGAGTGGGACCGGTACGGCGAGATCGTATTCTTTTCCAAGAGCGTTGGCACGACAGTGGCTATGGCCTATGCCGCGGAGCACGGACTCGCAGCAAAGCAGGTGCTTTTCACACCGCTCGAGGAGACGTTCCGCTTCCCGGCGATCACGGGATGTGCCATTGCTTTCCACGGGAGCGGCGATCCGTGGGCCGGGACGGAGGAGATCGTGCGGCTCTGCGAAGAGAAGCAGATTCCGTTATTTGTAACACCGAAGGCAAACCATTCGCTGGAACGCGGAATCGTAAGGAAAGACATCAAGACAGTGCAAAGAGTGATGAAGGCGGTGGATGAGTTCTTGTGAGTCGGCCTGCAGAGCGCAGGCCGGGAGTTAGGAAATGCGTCAAAACATAGTCAAACAAGCTTTTATCAAATCCCTGCCGGTCATGGCAGGGTATATCGTGCTGGGGATCGGATTCGGGATCCTTCTTAGAGGTGCGGGATACGGGGTGCTCTGGGCGTTTGCCATGAGCGCCTTTATCTATGCGGGTTCGATGCAGTATGTGGGGGTCAGTCTTTTGACAGGCGGGGCGTCCGTCCTGACGACGGCGCTCACGACGTTCATGGTGAACGCGCGGCACCTGTTTTACAGCATTTCGATGGTGGACCGGTACAAAGACGCCGGGAAATACAAGCCGTATATGATCTTTGCGCTGACAGATGAGACGTATTCGCTGCTGAGTGACGGGGAAAATCCGTTTCCCCATGGGGGGCAGGTGCTTTCTGAGGGGGAGAATCCCCGTGCCGGCGGGACCGATTCTATTGGACCGCAGGAAGCTCTCAACATGTACAGGTTCTGGGTCTCGCTCTTTAACCAGAGCTACTGGGTGACCGGGTGTGTTCTGGGAAGCCTCCTGGGAGCAGTGATCCCGTTTTCTACGGCGGGAATCGAATTCTCCATGACGGCGCTCTTTATCGCGTCGTTTACGGAGCAGTGGCTCACGACGAAGGATCATCTTCCGGCGCTGACGGGGCTTCTTTGTACCTTTGTATGTCTTGTTGTATTTGGTGTGGAGAGATTCCTGATCCCGGCGATGCTGCTCATCACGCTCATTCTTACTGTGGTGCGCGGGCGGTATAGCGGGAAATCGAAAGGGAAATCGGAAGAACAGTCTGAAGAACAGGGAACGGAGGTGGCGTCATGAGAGCAGCGGTACTTGTCGCGGTGATGGCGGTGGTCACTATTTTACTGCGGTTCCTGCCTTTCATGGTCTTTCGGAAGGAAACGCCGCCGTATCTTGTGTATCTGGGGAAGGTGCTGCCCCCGGCGATCATCGGGATGCTGGTGATCTACTGCCTGAAAGATGTGAGCTTGTTGTCGGCGCCGTTCGGCATCCCGGAATTGGTCGGGGCGGCGAGTGTGGTGGCACTTCAGGTGTGGAAGAGGAATTCGCTGATCAGTATTTTGGCAGGGACGCTGATCTACATGGTGCTCGTGC
>CACXMK010000117.1 GCA_902768735.1 uncultured Lachnospiraceae bacterium
ATAGATCGTCATCTCGCAGGAGCGGTCGTAGGCAGCCCGTCCCTTAAAGACGCCGGCATATGCGTATCCCCTGATCACGCCGTCTTCCTCGATGACCAGATAGGGATACTTCTTCTTTGTATGCTCGATCCGCTGCCGGAATTCCTGCAGCGACGGTACAGCGTATTCAAAGGTGATCGCCGTATTCTCCACATAGTAAGCATAGATTTCCAGTAAGCGCGCGGCGTCTTCCGGCACCGCTTCCCGGATCATGACCTCACTCATTTTCCGATAATCTCCCACTCATCTTCCTTGAATCCGACCAAAACATAGCCGTCGCCGATGACTAACGGCCGCTTCACAAGCATTCCGTCCGATGCAAGGAGCTTGTACTGCTCGTCTTCGGTCATCTCGGGGATCTTCTTCGAGAGACCCAGGTCCTTATATATCCTGCCGCTGGTATTGTAGAAGCGCTTCAGCGGAAGGCCGCTCTTTTTGTGGAGTTCCCTGATCATGGCTTCGTCCGGATGGTCCTGCGCGATGTCGATCTTCTCATACTCCACCTTATGCTCATCAAGCCACTTCAGGGCCTTTTTGCAGGTGCCGCATTTCGCGTAGCAATAAACTTTCATAACCCGTCCTTTCCGCCCCCATTTCCTTCGCGCGGATACAGGATCCGCCGGCGTCCGGGGGCAAACGATTCTTTTTCTATTTTAACCGCTTTTTAGCGGTTTTTACAAGTTTTCGAAGACCTTCCCCTGACAGGAATCCTGTTGCCTGTTTGAGAAACAAC
The DNA here is from genome assembly GCA_902768735.1 of uncultured Lachnospiraceae bacterium. Lineage (GTDB taxonomy): Bacteria > Bacillota > Clostridia > Lachnospirales > Lachnospiraceae > CAG-791. The sequence goes on from CACXMK010000117.1 coordinate 773, forward strand.
TGTTTTTTTGTTAGAATGTTTTTAACGATTCGTTTCCAATCCCCTCGGCGGGGAAACACCCTCCGAGGAAAATAGCGGATTAAATGGCAGATTAGAAGGAGGATCCGGGATGTCTGTATTAAAAGATGGTTTTCTTTGGGGCGGCGCGGTAGCCGCCAATCAGTTCGAAGGCGCATGGGACGTGGACGGGAAAGGCCCGTCGACTTCCGACATGTGCACCAACGGGAGCCATAAGGTTCCCAAAAGAGTGACAAAAACGATCTTGCCCGGCACTCTCTACCCCTCTCACGAGGCGATCGACTTCTATCACCACTATGAGGAGGACATCGCGCTGTTCGCGGAGATGGGCTTTACATGCTTCCGCACGTCCATCAACTGGACTCGCATCTTCCCTACGGGTATGGAAGAAGAGCCCAACGAGAAGGGCCTTGCGTTCTACGACAGGGTATTCGACTGCTGCAAAAAGCACGGCATCGAGCCGCTGGTCACGATCTCCCACTATGAGCTCCCCTTCGCGCTGGTCGAAAAATACAACGGCTGGGAGAGCCGCGAGCTGATCGGCCTGTTTGAAAACTATTGCCACACGGTCTTCGAGCGGTATAAGGGTAAGGTCAAATACTGGCTGACCTTCAACGAGATCAATATAGGGACAATGCCGATGGGAACGGTCCTGTCCACAGGCACTTTCAAGGGCTACGAAGGGCCCGTCACAGAAGCCCCCGATGATCAGCAGGCGAAATACCAGGCGCTGCATCACCAGTTTGTGGCGAGCGCCAAGATCGTCAAGTACGCGCACGAGCACTACCCCGAATACAAGCTTGGCAACATGATCTGCTTCATCACCTCCTACCCTTATACCTGCAACCCGGACGACGTCATTAAGAGCCAGGAGCAGATGCGGGAGAAGAACTGGTATTGCTCCGACGTCATGGTGCGCGGCGAGTACCCTTCTTTCGCGAAACGGATCTGGGAGAAAAAAGGCGTCAATGTCAAAATAGAGGACGGCGACCTTGAGATCCTCAAAGAGGGTACGGTCGACTTCTACACCTTCAGCTATTACATGTCCAACTGCATCACAGTGGACCCGAACGCAACCGGCAGCGACGATATCAACGGACAGGGCGTCAAGAACCCTTACCTGAAATCTTCCGACTGGGGCTGGCAGATCGATCCGAAGGGCCTTCGCTACACTCTGAACGAGATCTACGACCGCTACCGGATCCCGCTGATGGTCGTCGAGAACGGCCTGGGCGCCTACGATGAGAAAGGCGCGGACGGCATGGTGCACGACACCTACCGCATCGATTACCTGCGCAGCCACATCGAGCAGATGAAGGAAGCGGTGAAAGACGGCGTCGACCTCATGGGCTACACGACCTGGGGCTGCATCGATCTGGTCTCCGCCTCCACCGGCGAGATGGCGAAGAGGTACGGCTTCATCTACGTCAACAAGTTCGACGACGGAACGGGCGACCTTAGCCGGGAAAAGAAAGAATCCTTCTTCTGGTATAAGAAGGTCATCGGGAGCAACGGAGAAGATCTCACGTAATACATGTAATGCGTCAAAGACACGCGTTTCGGTCACCATAAGGCATAAAAAGAGCGGCCGCACTAAGTATCCACTTAGTGCGGCCACTCCCTTTTCAGATGTAATTACCTGATTTCATAAAGATTACACTACGATATCCCACTTCTCGATGCCTTTGAACGCCGCGTCCCCGCCCTCTGCGAAGAAGCACACATCCACATCCTCCGGATCGGGATAGACGTTGCTGGTCATCACGTGTCTTCCGCCATCGATGAAAACTTCGAGAGAATTGATGTCGAGCAGCAGCTCCAGCTCGAGCGCGTCGAGGCTGCCGACGTCGCATCTGCGGATGTTCACTTCATTTTCCCTGCCGCTGAACGGAATGCCCGACTTGCTGCGGTCGATGGTAACTATGCCTGCGCCCTTGTCATAAGAAACAACGGTCTCGTGCTCTTCCCCGCAGAAAAGCTTGACGCCTGCCTTAGAAGCCGTCCCGAGCTCCAGCGTGAGGCGGATCCTCGCGACGTTCCCGCGGACGCCGCGCACAGAAGCTTCGCTGTCGCTCACGGAGAGAGACTTGCAGAAGACCCTGTTCCTGCAGAAAGCGTCCAGCTCCCTGACCGGCTTCTCGATCAGGTCGTAGCCATCCATGCTGAGCTCTCTCGGGAAGGTGTAGGTTCCCGCCCATCCTTCTTCCCTCGTCGGGAAGTTGCGGTCCCACATCTCTTTCCACGCGATCATGATCACGCGTCCGTCAGGCATACGCAGCGACTGCGCCGCGTAGAAGTCAAATCCGCTGTCGAGTTCACCGAACTTGTCGACGTCAAAGCGCCCTGTGTCAAAATCCAGCTCGCCGGCAATATAGACGCCGGAGTGAAGGTTCTGGTACTTGTTGCCCATTGTCGGCAGGTTCTGCGGACTGGTGAGCAGGACCTCAATATCGCCGAAATCGATGTGATCCGGGCACTCGTAAACGCCTTGAAGCTTGTAATACTCCTCGTCGAATTCCTTCTGCCTGTGGAGCAGGTATCCCACATACTCCCAGTGAAGCAGATCGCGGCTCTTGCAGAGGATGAGGTTCCCGAAGCCCTCTCTCTCGGTGTCGGCACCCGAGACATCACCCGCGGAAGGCGAGCGGAGCGGCTTGCCGTCCTCGTCCTCTGTTGTGGCGTACGCCGAGACCGCCGACGGTGAGAGGCGGATCGAGGAGAAAGCGAGAGGCTTTTTCCTCCGTGTGGGGCGGGGAACCGTTTCGCCGGGATTCTTCGGAAGCATTACCCTCGCACCGGCGATAAAGTAGTACCATCCGTCCTTCTCAAACAGGCGCGGGTCCCTGAAGTCCAGCTCCGACACTTCGTCGCTTAACATGTCCGCGGTGAGGATCGGGTTGTTCTCGTTTTTGACAAAAGTGACGCCTCCGTCTTCGGAAACCGCCAGACACTGCCTCTGCAGTTCCGGCTGCGCTGCCGTGTACATAAGGTACAGCTTGCCGTCCTTCTCGATCGCGGAACCGGAACAGCAGCCGCAGATGACCTCGTATTCCTGATCCGGGCGCAGGGCGATGGGGAGAACATCCCAGTGCACAAAGTCATCTGTCACGAAATGGCCCCAGTGCATCGTGCCCCACTCCGCCTTGTAGGGGTAGTGCTGGAAGAAAAGGTGTGCTTTTCCGTTATAGAAAATCGTTCCGTTCGGGTCGTTGGCCCATCCTGAAGGAACGGAAGCGTGATATTTGGGTCTGTAGCTGTTGCTCATTCTTGGTCCTCCATGTCTGCGAACAATTGCTCTGTTATAAACAGGTGCCCGGCGCTCTGTCCGTTGTGCGAAAGATTGCGCTGTTCAGTTTCTACCCCTTTATTATACTTGATTTACATCATCAGCGATATCGGTATTTTTGAGATAATATGAAGTGACCTCACGTTTGTAGCAACGTGGATTTACCTGTATACTTGATTTACCACAATCACAATAACAGGGATTACCGCATACAAAAG
>CACXMK010000118.1 GCA_902768735.1 uncultured Lachnospiraceae bacterium
GAAACGCCGTTCCGCCTCTTTTCAGAAACCGGAGCACGGCGCGCGACGCCTTGCACGACACGATCGCGAGGAACGCTCTTACAGTGCCCGTACTCATACCGCCCTCTGTGCTTCGACCGCGCGGATGATCTCCAGGGCGATCTCTATTTTGGCGACGCAGCGGTCCATCGCCTCGCGCTCCAGATAGTAGTGTGCCTCGTCTTCCGACATCTCCCTGTACTGGATCAGAAGACACTTCGCCTTTGTGATATACCCGACCTCACTCAGCTTCTTGCGCAGGCGCATCACTTCCTCGTCGCGCTCGGCCATCCCGCGGCTCACAGCCATCATGAAGCGGACCGCTTCCGCAAGAATCTGCGCCTGTACCGGAAGGGACAGGACCAGGATCTGTGAATTCCGGCAGCGGTAAGCGGTCTGCTCGTAGGCGTCCCTGCGGACCATCAGGACTGTCTGCAGATGACGGTTCTTCCCCGCCATATCCAGGATCTGCTCGATGCCGGACTCATCCTCGAGCGGCAGCTTTAAGACAAGGATGTCCATCGGATCCGCTTCGGAATAAGGGGTGATCTTCTGCCTTACCTGGGAAATCGTGAAAGCCTGTGAGACCGAGTACTCCTCGCGGGACATGACGCTTCGCAGGGCGTTTTTGATCGCGCTGACGCCGGCTTCATTTCCCGCCGCGGCAAGGACCCGGCAGACTTTAAATCTCTTTTTCATCGATATATGCCTCCAGACACGCGGCAGGCACATGCCTCCTTACAAAGCCGCTTTCCATGGACAGGCGCGCCGCGTCCTCCCGGATCTCGGGAAGCTTCTCCAGCTTGTCCGTCACTGTTTTGTCCGCTTTGTAGAGGTTGACGTCCATGGGAGCCGGCGGCTCCATTCCCTGCCCGATCCCTTCCAGTCCAGCGTAGATGAGAAGCGCGAAAGCCAGATACGGATTCGCCCCGGAATCCGGGGAGCGGAGCTCAATGCGCTTGTTCCCGGACGGATCGGCAGGAATGCGGATGAGCTGGGAGCGGTTCTGGATCGCCCAGCTGACATAGCGGGGCGCCTCCATCTTCCCGAATCTCTCGTAGGAATCCTCAAACGGATTCAGAAACAGCGTGATCTCGCGGATCCTGTTCAGGATGCCCGCCATAAAAGCCTTGGTGTGGTCTTCCTTGTCCTCTTTCCTGCGGTTGTGTACGGAAATATTGAGGTGCATTCCGCTGCCCGGCTTACCGCGAAGGGGCTTGGGGGAAAAATCCGCGTAATAGCCGCCGGACGCGCAGATCGAGCGGATCGCCCACTTGACGGCGGATGTGTTGTCTGCCGCCGTGACCGGGTCGCTGTAGCGGAAATCGATCTCCATCTGGCCCGGGCCGCGCTCGTGATGGGAGGACTCCGGTGTGATGCCCATCTCCACCAGCGCATAGCAGATGTCCCTGCGGAGGTTCTCTCCGCCGTCTAAAGGCTCCACGTCCATGTAACCCGCCTGGTCGATCGGCCTGTCCGTCACTTTCCCGTCCTCATCGCGGCAAAAAACATAGAACTCCATTTCGGAACCGAACTTGATGTCCACTCCCGCCTCCGCGGCAGCTCTCACGGCATCCTTGAGGATCTTCCTCGTGTCCTGTTCGTAGAGCGTTCCGTCAGGATAATAGATATCGCATAACATGCGGCAGACTCTTCCGTCTGTCGGCCTCCAGGGCACGATGGCAAGTGTGGAGGGATCGGGCCGCAGGAACAGGTCGCTCCTGATATCCGCGTCAAAGCCTGCGATCGCGCTTCCGTCGATGGAGATGCCGTAGCGCATCGCGCGCTCCAGCTCTCCCGCCATGATGGCGATGTTCTTCTGGTTTCCGAACACGTCAAAATAGGCCAGACGGATAAACTCCACATTCTCTTCTTCGATGAAATCCAACAGTTCCTGATAGCTTCTCATGTATGCCTCCGTATCGACAGCAATCGCTGATATTCCTAACATAAATAACACATTTTCCCGTTTATATCTACTCGGTCAGCCGGTTTTTACTCCGAAAATCCTGATTCCAGATGTACGGCGGTCAGCTTTTCTGTCCTCAGGCGTCCTGATCAGAGGTCCTGAGTGTGACCGCCGCCCTGATGAGCCCCGCGAACAGCGGGTGCGCCCGGTTGGGTCTCGAGAGGAACTCGGGGTGCGACTGGATGCCGATATAATAGGGATGAAGGTTCCACTCGATGATCTCCGCGATCTTTCCGTCCGGCGATACGCCTGAGAACGTCAGGCCTGCCGCTGTCAGCTCGTCGCGCATCTCGTTGTTCACTTCGTAGCGGTGTCGGTGCCTCTCCATGATCCGGCTGCAGCCGTACAGCTTATAAGCCAGGGTATCCGGCTTGAGGACGCAGGGGTACGCGCCGAGGCGCATCGTGCCGCCGAGCTGTGTGACGCCTTTCTGTTCCGGCATCAGATCGATGACCGGATGCGCTGTCTCCGTCTCAAATTCCGCGCTCGCCGCGTCTTTCCAGCCGGCCATGTTGCGGGCAAATTCCACGAGGGCCATCTGCATGCCAAAGCAGATCCCGAGGAACGGGATCCCGTTCTCCCTGGCGTACTGCGCCGCCAGGATCATGCCCTCCGTACCCCGGTTTCCAAAACCTCCGGGAATGATCATGCCGTCGATACCGCGCAGCTCCTCTTCCAGGATCTCAGGGCCCTTCTCCAGAAGTTCCGAGTCCACCCACCGGATGTCCACTTCCGCCTCGTTGGCGAACCCGCCGTGATGCAGGGCTTCCACTACGCTCAGGTAGGAATCGTGCAGAGTGATGTATTTCCCCACCAGCGCGATTGTCACTTTCACTTTCGGGTACCGCTTGGCTTCCACGATCCGGATCCAGTCCGTGAGCTGCGGCTCCGGGCAGGGGATCCGCAGGCACTCGCAGACTGTCTGCGCAAGGTGCTCGTCCTCCATCATAAGAGGCACCTCGTAGATCGAGTCCGCGTTGAGGTTCTCGATGACATTCGTCACCGGGACATTGCAAAACAGCGCGATCTTGTCCCTCAGGCTCTGCGGGATCTTCCGCTCCGAGCGGCACACGATGATGTCCGCGCGGATTCCCATCCTCTGCAGTTCGCGAACGCTCGCCTGCGTCGGTTTGGTCTTGAGTTCCTCCGAGCCGTGCAGGTAAGGCATCAGCGTCACATGGATCATGCAGCAGGTTCCCTGCGGCTTCTCCTGCATGAACTGGCGGATCGCCTCGTAAATGGGCTGGGACTCGATGTCGCCCACGGTGCCGCCCACTATCGCGATAGTGGGAGCCTGTGCCGCCTCTGCGCATCCTCCGGCAGATGCCTGCGCTGCTTCCGGAGCGTCTTCTGCCGGCGCCTCCGTATCCACAAAGAACCGGCTCTTGATCTCGTTGGTGACATGGGGAATGACCTGCACCGTTCCGCCGCCGTAGTCGCCGTGGCGCTCCTTGTTCAGGACCGACCAGTATATTTTGCCGGATGTGACGTTGGAATTGCGGCCCAGGCTCTCATCGATAAAGCGCTCGTAATGGCCCAGATCCAGGTCCGTCTCGGTCCCGTCGTCCGTCACAAAGACCTCGCCGTGCTGCATCGGGTTCATCGTGCCCGGATCGATGTTCAGATACGGGTCGAACTTCTGCATGGTCACCCGGTATCCGCGCGCCTTCAGAAGGCGCCCCAAAGATGCTGCCGTGATGCCTTTTCCAAGGCCCGAGACAACGCCGCCGGTCACAAATACATACTTGGTCATTTCTGCCTCCAACTTCGTTATTGTTCCCTGAGAGACGTATATCCCATCAGGAATTCATCCACTTCCCTCGCGCAGCCGCGCCCTTCCACGATATTCCAGACCACCAGGGACTGGCCTCTGTGCATATCCCCTGCCGTGAAGACCTTCCCGACATTTGTCCTGTAGTGGTCCGGGCCATCCGCCGTCTCGACATTGCCGCGGGGGGCAAGGCGAACACCGAAAGCATCCGCAGTATAAGGTTCACAGCCCAGGAACCCCGCCGCGATGAGCAGCAGGTCGCAGGGAAGGATCTTTTCGGTGCCCTCGATCTCCGTGAGCTTTCCGTTTATGAATTTCACCTGAACGGTTTTGATCTTCTTGAGTTTTCCCTTCCGGGTGATCAGTTCCTTCACTGTCGTGCAAAAGACGCGGGGATCGCTGCCGAACTTCGCGGCTGCTTCTTCATGTCCATAATCGGTCTTGAGGACTTTCGGCCACTCCGGCCAGGGGTTCGACGGCGCTCTCACGACGGGCGGCGCCGGCATCATTTCCAGTGCCGTCACACTCTTGCAGCCCTGCCGCAGGACGGTTCCGATACAGTCGTTGCCCGTGTCGCCGCCGCCGACGATCACGACGTTTTTCTTTTTGGCCGTTCCCCGCGTTTCCTTTGCCCCCGAGAGCACTCTCTTTGTGTTCTCTGTCAGGAAATCGACGGCGAACCGCACGCCTTTTACCTGCTCCACCGTCATCGGAGCTCCGGATTCCTGTCCGGATGCGCCGTCGCCCGCTTCCGCAGGCATTGTCTCTGAGATGACGGCAGAGAGGGATCTCGCTTTTTTGGCACCGCAGGCCAGGATGACCGCGTCAAACTCCGCAAGGATCCCGGGAGCTATAGCAGCATCTACATTCACGCCGGTGCGGAAAGTCACGCCTTCCGCCTCCATCAGCTTCTTCCGGCGCTCGATGACGGATTTGTCCAGCTTCATATTCGGGATACCGTACATCATAAGGCCGCCGATCCTGTCCTCGCGCTCGAAGACCGTCACCAGGTGCCCCCTGTGGTTGAGCTGGTCCGCCGCGGCGAGTCCCGAAGGACCGCTGCCGATGACCGCCACTTTCTTGCCGCTCCGCTTCGCGGGGATCCTCGGCTGCATCCAGCCGTTCTGAAAAGCCGTCTCGATGATGAACAGCTCGTTGTCGTGGATCGTGACCGGGTCGCCGTCCATCCCGCAGATGCAGGCTTTCTCGCAAAGCGCCGGGCACACGCGCCCGGTAAACTCCGGTGGCGCATGTTGCCCAGATAGATCTGGTCGTTCCACTCCGGGATCATGTTGTGAAGGGGGCAGCCTGTCACCATGCCGCTCAGCTTCATCGCGCTCTGGCACATCGGAACGCCGCAGTTCATGCAGCGCGCGCCCTGCCGCATCCTCTCTTCTTTGCCCAGGGGAAGATGGAACTCCTGATAGTCCGACAGACGCTCCAGCGGTTCCCTGTCAATGTTGTTCTGTCTGGAGTACTCCAGAAATCCTGTAGGTTTTCCCATGTCAACCCTCCGTTACTTCCCGGAACGCTTCGAGCACCGCGTTCTCGTACGGCATTCCCTGTTCCTCATATCTGCTGATGGCCGCCAGCATCCGCTGGTAGTCGTTGGGCACGACCTTCTTGAAGTAGGGGATGTACTCTTCAAAACTGTTCACGATCTTTTGCCCGAGCTCGGAGCCGGTCTCATTTACATAGTCGTCAAGGATCTCCTTAAGCTCCGCGATCTCGTATTTCTCTGTCAGTTCCTGGAGAGAGACCATATCTTTGTTCATCCTGCGGTAGAGGCTGTGGTCGGCGTCCAGCACGTACGCGATGCCGCCGCTCATACCGGCCGCGAAGTTCTTGCCGGTCCCGCCGAGGATCACGGCCCGCCCGCCGGTCATGTACTCCAGACCGTGGTCGCCGCAGCCTTCCGCCACAGCGATCGCGCCGGAGTTGCGCACGCAGAACCGCTCGCCGGCGATGCCGCAGATATACGCTTTTCCGCCGGTCGCGCCGTAAAGGGCGACGTTTCCGAGGATGATATTTTCATTTGCTTTGAACGGGCTGCGCGCGTCGGGCACAAGGACCAGCTTGCCGCCCGAGAGGCCTTTTCCGAAGCCGTCATTGGCGTCGCCTGTCAGACGGATCGTAATGCCCCTTGGCAGGAATGCGCCAAAAGACTGCCCTCCGCCGCCTTCCGTACGGACGACGAACGTGTCATCCTGCAGCGTGTTTCCGAATCTCTTTGTGACCTCCGATCCCAGGATCGCGCCGAAAGTGCGGTCCGTGGAGGAAACTTTGAGCGATTTCTCGTAATGCCCGATCGAGACGCTTCCTTCTTCCGCGCCGTGCTCCGGCTCCTGTGAAAGTCCCTCCGCGAAAGCGGGCATGAGCACTGCCATGTCCGGTGTCTTCTGAAGACCGAAGTCAAACAGGTTCTTCGGCGCATACAGGCCGTAACCGCCCTTTTCCTTATCGCTCTCAGAGAGTACGGGCATAGGAGTCTCTCCCAGGATCTGGCTCATATCCACTTTGAAAGCCCTGTCTGTGATGAGCTCCCTGCGGACACGCAGGCAGTCTGTTCTGCCGGTCATCTCCGCCATTGAGCGGAATCCCATCCTTGCCATGATCTCGCGCACCTGTTCGGCGACGTACAGCATAAAGCGGGTGACGTGTTCGGGCTTTCCGCAGAACCTCGCTCTCAGTGTTTTGTTCTGGGTGGTAATGCCCACGGGGCAGGTGTCCTTGGAGCAGACACGCATCATCATACAGCCCAGGCACACAAGCGGAGCCGTGGCAAAACCAAATTCCTCCGCGCCAAGGAGCGCCGCGATCGCGACGTCCCGGCCGCTCATGAGCTTGCCGTCGGTCTCGAGAACGACCCTGTCGCGCAGTCCGTTCTCCGTAAGGGCTCTGTGCGCCTCCGAGAGGCCGAGCTCCCACGGAAGTCCCGCGTTGTGGATGGAACTGCCGGGCGCCGCGCCGGTGCCTCCGTCATAACCGGAGATCAGGATGACCTGGGCGCCTGCCTTGGCGACGCCCGAGGCGATCGTTCCGACGCCTACCTCGGAGACCAGTTTGACGTTGATCCTTGCGTCCCTGTTGGCACTCTTGAGATCGTAGATCAGCTGCGCCAGGTCCTCAATGGAATAAATATCGTGGTGCGGCGGCGGGGAGATGAGCGCTACTCCGGGGGTGGAGTAACGGGTCTTCGCGACCCACGGATAGACTTTCTTTCCGGGGAGATGACCGCCCTCGCCGGGCTTTGCGCCCTGGGCCATCTTGATCTGGATCTCCTCCGCGCTGCACAGGTACGCGCTCGTCACGCCGAAACGGCCGGACGCCACCTGCTTGATCTTGCTGTTTTTGTTCGTCTTAAAGCGCTCCTCCAGTTCGCCGCCTTCGCCCGTGTTGGAGCGGGCTCCGATGGAGTTCATCGCGATGGCGAGCGTCTCGTGTGCTTCCGCTGAAAGGGAGCCATAGCTCATCGCGCCGGTCTTGAAATGCTTTACGATCTCGGAAGCGGGTTCCACTTCGTCGATCGGAACAGGATCTCCCGCGGGGACAAATTCCAGAAGCCCTCGCAGTGTATGCGGCCTCTTCGCGTCATCCACGAGGTCCGTGTACTCCCTGAACTTCTTGTACGAGTCTTCCCGCACCGCCCTCTGCAGCGCGATGATGGTCTCGGGGCTGTACATGTGGTCCTCTTTGTCGTTGCCGCTCCTTAGGTAGTGGAATCCCACGGAGTCCAGCGTCTCGTCTACGCCAAGTCCCAGCGGGTCAAAAGCGTGATCGTGCCTGAAGGCCACGCCTTCCTCGATCTCCTTGACGCCGATGCCTCCGACACGGCTCACGGTTCCGGTGAAGTAACGGTCGATGACCTCTTTTCCGAGACCGATCGCCTCAAAGATACGGGCCGACTGATACGACTGGACTGTCGAAATACCCATCTTGGCCGCTATTTTGACAACGCCGGACAAAAGGGCGTGGTTGTAATCTTCTACAGCCGTGTAGTAATCCTTGTCGAGGATCCCGAGGTCGATCAGCTCGCCGATGCACTCGTGCGCAAGGTACGGGTGGACAGCTCTTGCGCCGAAGCCGAGGAGCGTCGCGATCTGGTGGACGTCTCTGGGCTCGCCGCTCTCGAGGATGAGGGACACCGCCGTTCGCTTTTTTGTCACGACCAGGTGCTGCTCAACGCTGGAGACTGCAAGCAGGGACGGGATCGGTACGTGGTTCTCGTCCACCCCTCTGTCGGAGAGGATTATAATGTTCGTCCCCTGGGCCGCCGCGCGGTCGACCGCGATGTTGAGCTGGTCCAGAGCCCTCTCCAGCGAGGTGTTCTTATAATAAAGGAGGGAAATTGTCTTTGTGCGGAATCCCGGCTTATTGAGATTCCGGATCTTGAGGATGTCGACGCCCGTCAGGACCGGGTTGTTGACTTCCAGTACTGTGCAGTTGCCGCTCTTCTCCTGCAGGAGATCGCCGTCCGAACCGATGTATACCGTGGTGTCGGTCACGATCTTCTCGCGGAGCGAGTCGATGGGCGGGTTCGTCACCTGGGCGAACATCTGCTTGAAGTAGTTGAACAGGAGCTGGTGCGCCTTGGACAAAACAGCGAGCGGCGCATCGTGTCCCATGGACATGGTCGGCTCTACGCCGTTCTCCGCCATGGGAAGGATGCCGTCCTTCACGTCTTCGTAGGTGTATCCGAACACTTTGTAGAGCCTGTCCCGCATCTGCTGCGTATGAACAGGGATCTTGTGGTTCGGGATCGGGAGCTTATCCAGATGCAGAATGTTGCGGTCCAGCCACTCACCGTAGGGGCTTCTCCCGGCATAATAGGATTTGCACTCCTCATCGGAGATGATCCTCTTCTGCTTCGTATCCACCAGGAGGATGCGGCCGGGCTCGAGGCGCGCCTTCTTGACAATGTGCTGAGGCTCGATATCCAGAACGCCGACCTCTGAAGCCAGGATCAGGCGGTTGTCGTCGGTGATGTAGTATCTGGAAGGACGCAGGCCGTTTCTGTCCAGGGTCGCGCCCAGGACTTCGCCGTCGGAGAACAGGATGGCCGCAGGGCCGTCCCAGGGCTCCATCATCGTGGCGTAGTAGTGATAGAAATCCTTCTTGTCCTCGCTCATGAAGGTATTGTGTTTCCAGGGCTCGGGGATGATGACCATCATGGCGAGCGCCAGGGGCATGCCGTTCATATAGAGGAATTCCAGGGTGTTGTCGAGCATCGCGGAGTCGGAGCCGCTGCGGTCGACGACGGGGAATATTTTGTCAATATCCTGTTCCATAACAGGGCTTGTCATGGTCTCTTCTCTCGCGAGCATCCTGTCGATGTTGCCTCGGATCGTGTTGATCTCGC
>CACXMK010000119.1 GCA_902768735.1 uncultured Lachnospiraceae bacterium
GCAGGAAAAATCTTATCCGTGTGCATTTTTACGCCCTTTGGCAATGAACCATACTGCTCCATGATCGAATCTAATTTGCCGGCTGCTTTCTGCCATAGCACGTCGCTTTGTTCCACGGGCATGATTTTATCCATCTCAGCCTTATAAACTGTCTTCTTTTGAAGTATCTTCTCTGCCGTAGTCACTGCTCTACTGTCTCCTTTTTCCGCTTCATGACGGCAACAGCGCATGGAATGCGTCCGTCAGCCAATATGATCTGCACATCCAAATACCCGGCGTCCAGAAAAAACTGTCTGTAGCTGTCCACAGTAAACTGTCGTTTGAAATCTGCCCCGGCTTTTCCCACAGTCGCTGCAAATCCGCTCGTTTTGCCTTTGGAATCCTTATTCATGTAGGTCGGGATGATCAACATGCCGCCGTCTTTGCAGACCCGATTCAGTTCGCCCAGGGCTGTCAGCGGATTGTCCAACAGATGGATCACGTTTCCGGCTACGACCTTGTCAAAGCTGCAGTCCGGAAAGGCCAGCGCGGTGATGTCAGCCTTAGTGAAAGTGATATTATGAAAGGCAACGCAATTCTTTTCTGCCTTCTGCAGCATTTTTCCGGAGAAATCCGTCGCTGTAAGCCGCCTGCATTTCTGCGCGATCACAGCGCTGAGAAGACCTGTCCCGCAGGCACATTCCAGAACAGCATCGTCAGGTTCGATCAGATCCGACACGATCTCTTTCAGTATCTCATGCGTTTTCCTGTTGATGACGTTGACAAAGATGTCGTACACGCCGGCTACCTGGTCCCAGAACATCCTGTTGTCCCCCTTTTTGGCATGGATCATAAATAGGTTAGATACTTCTAACTATCCCTTAATTTTATTCCCTTTTAGAAAGGAATGCAAGAGGCAGCCGGGAATACAAAAGGACAGTTCTTCCGCCATACAAAGAACCGCCCCTTTTCATCTCACTCGCTCTTCAGTACACGATAGAGCCAGGCAGCATGACCTGACATAATCCGGAAGCCCTGTATCCCCGAGATACAGTCCGCCGATCAGAAAGAACACGCTGATGAGCATAGTCAGAAGTCCTATCATCCGGCATGTATTCTTACTCATGCACTCACCTCCCTGTTCCAGCTGCTCATCTGCTTCTGCAGTTCGATCATCCGTCTGTACATACCATTTTTCTGAATCAATTCCGGATGACTTCCCTGTTCAATGATCTTACCTTTGTCCAGTACCAGAATCCGGTCCGCTTCCCGGATGGTATTCAACCTGTGAGCGATCACCAGGACTGTTTTATCCCGGCACAGCTCACTCACCGCCTGCTGAATGTAGAACTCATTGTCTGCATCTACACTGGCCGTCGCCTCATCCAGCAGGATCACAGGCGCGTCTTTTAAAATACAGCGCGCGATAGATACGCGCTGGGCTTCGCCTCCGGAGAGGCTGGCTCCGCCTTCCCCCACGATCGTGTCGAATCCGTAAGGTAAATTCGTTATGAAGTCGTAGCAGCGGGCCTTTCTGGCGGCTTCCATCACGTCTTCATAAGAAGCGTCAGGCCTTCCCATAGCGATGTTATTGTAGATCGTTTCAAAGAGGTATACCTTCTGTTTTGCAGAACATCTTCATTTCCACCCGAACAGGCCTTTCTTCTCATAAGGATTCGATTCCACGGACAGGCAGGAATAGCCTGTTGCGTCAATGGCCGATTTGATCATTTCCGCATCCACCGGCGCTTCCGTCAGGAAGGATGCCTCCTTTTTACCGCGGGAGGCTGCGACCTTCTTCGCAGTGGGAACAGCTTTCCGTATCGTATCGCAGATATGCGCTTCGCACATCCCGCACATCATTCCGTCAATTTTCAATATTGTTCTGATCATGGCTTTATCTCCTCCGTTTCCGGCTCCCTTTGTTCTCCTTCACACTGCGTGTGGGACGATCATGGTGATGATCCGGATGACTCTTTTCCGGAGAATGTCGCTCACCAGTAGGTTACCGGTTCAATTAGGTTAGCAATTTCTAACCAAATTATATACCACTAACAGAACAAATCAAGCTCTAAACTCAATCACAGCCCGGGCCTGCGATCGAAAATTTTTTCGATCACACGATCACAGCCCGGGCCTGTGATCGGCACCTTGTGATCGGCACCTGATCGGCGCCTTACGTCTTCCCTTTCCTGATGGTTCCCTTCCCGTACCGCTCGTTGACTTTGTTCATCATCGCATCCAGTTTGGCCTGGCGCGCCCTGCGGGCCTTTGCCTGCGCCTGCTTTTCCTGCTCCGATTTCTGCTCCCTTTCCAAAACTGCCCGCTCCTGCTCCTCGCGCGCAGCTTTCTGCGCCTCCTCGGTCCTCCGGCTCTCTTCAGCCTTCCGGCTCTCCTCAGCTTTCCGGCTCTCCTCAGCTTTCCGGCTCTCCTCAGCTTTCCGGCTCTCCTCTTCTTCGTTCTGCTCCGCCCACTCGAAGAGATCCATCTGGTGCACCTTCTTTTCTGCGAGCCGCGATACACCGACTCCAATTAGTCGTATGCTAATCTCCTGCGCAAACAGACCCTCCGGCCCGCCCAGGAGCTGATCCGCTAGAAGAAGAGCTGCCGCCTCTATGTCTTTGGCCTGGTCCGTCAGGTCCGGCAGCGACATCTGCCGGGAATGTCTCTCAAATTCCGAAGTTTTGATCTGAAAGGTGACCGTCTGGCCGGACAGTCCGCTCTTCTGCAGCCTGCCCGCTACTTTCCGTGCCAGCATGCTTATGACAGGAACGCCGTCCGTCCGGTAATTCTCCCTGCTGATATCCTCCGAAAGTGTGCGCTCGTTGGAGACACTCTTGGCCTGTTCTCTCTCCGCGACTACTTTGGACCTGCTGATCCCGTTTGAACTGTTCCAGATGTAGGTGCCGCTATTTTGCCCCAGAAAAGACTGCAGGAGCGCCGGATCCGCAGCCGCCGCGTCGCCGATCGTATTGATCCCGATCAGCTGCAGTTTCTGTGCCGTTGACTTGCCGCAGCCGTGGAGCGCTCCGATCGGAAGCGGCCACATTTTAGCCGGAACTTCCTCCGGATACAGGGTGTGCGTCTTATCGGGCTTTTCAAAGTCGCTGGCCATTTTGGCCAGAAGCTTGTTGCTGCTGATCCCGACGTTGACCGTAAAACCGAGCTGCGTCCGCACCCGGTCGCGGATCTGCTGTGCCAGAGCCAGGGCGTGTTCACAGTCCCGGCTTGGACTCTTGATGCTCCCGGGGACACCGGAATCCCCGGCAGATCCGACAGCACCAGGGTACTCGGTGTCTTCGGCAGATCCATAAGCGCTGTAGCTCCCGGTGCCTCCTGCAGCCCCGGCAACCTGTTCCGTCACATCCATATAGGCCTCATCGATCGACACCTGCTGCAACAGGGGCGTGTACCCCGACAAGATTTCCATCAGGGCGCGCGAATACTTCCGGTAGGTCTCAAAGTCCGGCGGCACCAGCACCAGCTGCGGGCATTTCTGCAGGGCTTTGACTACCGGTTCTCCTGTCTGGACACCGTATTTCTTAGCCGGGATGGATTTAGCTGTGATGATCCCGTGGCGCGTCTTGACGTCGCCGCCTACGCCCGAAGGAATTGTTCGCAGGTCCACTGCGCCCGGGTCTTCCTCCAGGCGCTTCAGCGCTGACCATGACAAAAATGCGGAATTTACATCTACGTGAAAGATGGTGCGTCCTTCTGATTTCATACTGATGCTCCTAACTCACCGATCACGACTGCTACCGATCACAGCCCGGGCCTGTGATCGCGCCCAGTCCATACCATATATTGTAGCATTGTGTCCTCTGCTCCGTAAATCTGTGATGCGATAACAAAGAGACTGGCAAAGAAACGATTCTTCTGTCTCCCCTTCTTATCTGATACAATAATCGAGGACCTGAACAGGACATTTACATCAGGGTAATGAACCCACGGTCGACTACGTCAGCCGTGGTTTTACTCGTCAATTCGATAATGAGGAGCGGCAACATGATCATCAACACCGGACAGAGGACAGATATTCCGGCATTCTATGCCGAGTGGTTCGCGAACAGGCTTAAAGAGGGCCTTGTCTGCGTCCGCAATCCTTACAACCCGAGTCAGGTCAGCCGGTATCGCCTTGACCCGTCCGTGGTGGATGTCATCGGCTTCTGCACCAAGAATCCTGCTCCCATGTTCCCTTATATGGACCTTCTTAAGGACTACGGGCAGTACTGGTACGTCTCCATAACACCTTACGGCCGGGACATTGAGCCGAACGTTCCGGATAAGCACCGCCTGCTGGACGACTTCAAACGTCTCTCCGATATGGTCGGCCTTCATTCCGCTGGCTGGCGCTTCGATCCGATCTTTCTCTCCGAGCGGTACACAATGGAATACCAGCTCCGCGCTTTTGAGCAGATTGCGTCCGCCCTCGACGGATATACCCGGACTGTCGTGATCAGTTTCATTGACCTGTACCCGAAAGTAAGGAGGAACTTCCCGGAAGCCGTGGAGGTCACAAAAGAGCAGCGCCTGACTCTCGGCAAAGAGATCATTCGGATCGCCTCCGCACATGGCATGACCGTAAGGCCCTGCGCAGAAGGGGACGAACTCGCCGCCTACGGCGCCGACTGCGGAGGCTGTATGCGGATCAGCGATTATGAAATGGCCATCGGCCGGCATCAGAGCATCCGGCTGGCATCAGACCATCCGGCTGAGCTCAGAGCGACCGGCTGGCATCAGACCATCGCATGTGATCTGCCCGCGTACATCTTTGTCGGCCTGGATCTTACGCGCCAATTCGATAACAGGGGGACGGTTCTCCCGACAGCTGATCCTGAAGCTGTCGGGAGAACCGTCCCCTTGTCATCTTGTCATTCAGTTGTCAGCAGGCCCGTCCCGCTGTCATCTCTCAGCGGAACTGTCCCCTGTCATCATTCTGCAGGAGCTGTCACTTCCGCGCCGGCACCCGTGCCGCCTTCCATGCTCTCTTCCGCAGCGCCTGCCATCTGCTCAAAAAGGAGCCCGAGAATGTCTGCGACCATT
>CACXMK010000120.1 GCA_902768735.1 uncultured Lachnospiraceae bacterium
GTATGAGTACGGGCACTGTAAGAGCGTTCCTCGCGATCGTGTCGTGCAAGGCGTCGCGCGCCGTGCTCCGGTTTCTGAAAAGAGGCGGAACGGCGTTTCCGGGAAAGGCGGCGATGTTTTGGTCACCGGAGATCCTGGCGGACGTCTCAAAGGGCGTGACGACGATCATCGTCACAGGGACCAATGGAAAAACAACGACCTGCCGTATTTTGGAACACGCGCTGCTCGCGGCGGGAAAGGAGCCTCTGGCCAACCGGTCAGGGGCCAATCTGCTGTCCGGGATCACGGCGGAATTCGTGTGCGGCGCGTCTGTAAAGGGGCAGGCCGGATACCGTTACGCGGTGATCGAGTGCGACGAGGCAGCGCTGCGGCATGTCGCGCCGCTGGTGAAACCCGCAGTGATCGTTGTGACGAACCTGTTCCGGGACCAGCTGGACAGGTATGGCGAAGTGATGCACACGCTGGAAGTGATCCGTGAGGCGGTCAGGGAAGTGCCGGAGACTGTGCTGTGCCTCAACGCGGACGATTCCCTGACGGCGTCCCTGGGACCGGGCGTCCCCGGCGAAGTCAGGTATTACGGACTGGACGCACCGGTAGACATCGCTTCGAAAAGCGATCCCGGGGCGCCTGCGATCTCTGACGCGAGGCACTGCATACGATGCGGATCGGAATACCGGTACCGGTATCACACCTATGCCCATCTGGGCGGCTTTTACTGTCCTTTATGCGGGTATAAAAGGCCTGCGGCGGATGTGGCGGTGACGTCTGTCGACCGTCTGGCGGAGGACTCGAGCACTGTGCACCTGCGTGTCGGGAAAACAGTTTCGAAGATTGGCATTGGCCTTCCGGCGGTCTACAACCTGTATAATGCGGCAGCGGCGGTCTGCGCGTATACGGCAGCGGGGTTTCCGGCGTCAGAGATCCTCGGGACGATCGGGGATCATGTGGGTGGTTTCGGGCGTCAGGAACAGTTTGTGCTGGACGGCGTTCCCGTTCGGATGATACTGGTGAAGAACCCCGCGGGATGCAACCAGACACTGGAGTATCTTGGCGCGATGGAGCAGGATTTTGACCTCATCCTGTGCCTCAATGACAGAACGGCGGACGGGCACGACATCTCGTGGATCTGGGACGCGGATTATGAAAAGCTGGCAGGCATTTCGCGCCTTGACAGGATCTGCGTCTACGGAGACAGGGCGGAAGACCTGCGCGTCAGGCTCAAATATGCGGGTATAGAGGCGGACAGGATCAGCCTCGCTTCCGATGAAAAGGAGATCCTGGGCAGGATCCGCGAGGGCACAAGACCGGTCGTTATCCTGCCGAATTATACCTCCATGCTGGCGGTCAGAGCGGCACTCTCGAAAGAGGCGGGAGCCGGGGAGTTCTGGAAGGGATGAACAGGGGGCTTCTGAAAGGGAATTTCCCGGAAAAGGTAAGAGCTTATGAAACTATGTATTGCGCACCTCTATCCCGAGGTGCTTAATTTGTACGGTGACAGGGGAAACATCCGCTGCATGAAAAAACGCCTGGAGTGGCGCGGCTTAGAGTGTACCGTGGACGAACTTGGGATCGGAGCGGTGCGGAGGAGCGCGGCCGGAGTGAAGACCGGAACGCCCGGCCTGACCGGTGCAGCCGGCAGGTCGCTTTCACAGTACGATCTTTTCTTTATCGGCGGCGGACAGGATTTTGAACAGGAGATCCTGCTGGAAGACCTCAGGCACGGCATGGCGGACGAGATCCGCGCGGCTGTCGCCGACGGAAAGACATTCCTGTGCATCTGCGGCGGCTACCAGATGATGGGCCATTATTACGAGACAGCCCGCGGCGTGCGGTGCGGGTTCATTGGCGCGGTGGACCTCTACACGGTGGGGGGAGAGAAGCGGCAGATCGGCAATTACTCCTTCCGGCTCGGGGAAGAGTCCGGCGGGAGCATCGTCGCCGGGTTTGAGAACCACAGCGGGCGCACCTATCTGGGAAGCGGCGTTAAGCCGCTGGGGACGGTTCTCCATGGCAGCGGTAACAACGGAAAGGACGGCACGGAGGGCGTGCGGGACCGGAATGTGTTCGGCACCTACAGCCACGGGCCCGTACTGCCGGCAAACCCCGCGTTCTGTGATAAGGTCCTGGAGACGGCGCTTTACAGGAAATACGGAAAGTGCGAACTGGAGCCGCTCGATGACAGGTTCGAGCTGGCGGCACATGAAAAAGCGGTGAAAAGGCGGTGACCAAAACACTGCCGGACAAAGTGAGACGTAACAGGCGGGGAACCCCGCCATGATATACAGGAGGCAAGAAACACAAATGGCAAAAGTAAACGGCAACTATCTGGAGCTTCCCGGAAGCTATCTCTTTTCAACCATCGGAAAAAAGGTCAGGGAATACGCGGCGGCAAATCCTGACGCTAAGATCCTGTATCTCGGTATCGGAGATGTCACACAGCCGATCGCGCCGGAAGTGATCGGAGCCCTCCATGCCGCGGTCGACGAGATGGGACACGCGGGGACCTTCAGGGGCTATGCGCCTGATCTCGGCTACGAGTTCCTCCGCAATGTGATCGCGGAGAAGGATTTCAGGGACAGGGGCTGCGATGTTCTGGCAGAGGAGATCTTTGTGTCGGACGGAGCGAAATGCGACTGCGGGAACATCCAGGAGATCTTCAGCGTCGACAACAAGGTCGCGGTCTGCGACCCGGTGTACCCCGTGTACGTGGATTCCAACGTCATGGCGGGAAGAGCGGGACACTATGACCCTGCGACAGGAAGGTTCAGCAACGTGATCTACATGCCGTGCACGGCGCAGAACGGCTTTGTGCCGGAGCTGCCGAAGGAAGTGCCGGACCTGATCTACCTCTGCTTCCCGAACAATCCGACCGGCGCCGTGATCTCGAAGGACCGCCTGCAGGAATGGGTGGACTACGCGAACAAAAACGGCGCGGTGATCCTTTATGACGCGGCGTATGAGTCGTATATCTCCTCGCCCGGCATCCCGCACAGTATTTACGAGTGCGAGGGAGCAAAAGACTGCGCCATCGAGTTCCGCTCCTTTTCCAAGACGGCGGGCTTTACAGGACTGCGCCTCGGCTTCACGGTGATCCCCAGGCAGCTCAAGGCGGAGGGCATCTCCCTGTGGTCCCTCTGGGCCAGAAGGCATGGCACCAAGTACAACGGTGCGCCGTATATCATCCAGAGAGCCGGCGAAGCGGTCTATTCCGAGGCGGGCCGGCAGCAGGTGCGCGAGCAGATCGCCTACTACATGGGCAACGCGCATTATATCTGCGAAGGCCTTAGGGAAGCCGGGTATGAAGTCTCGGGCGGCATCAATGCGCCCTATATCTGGCTCAGGACGCCGGGAGAGATGACAAGCTGGGATTTTTTTGATAAACTGCTCACAGAAGCCAACGTGGTCGGCACGCCGGGATCCGGTTTCGGACCCAGCGGTGAGCACTATTTCCGCCTGACCGCGTTCGGAACCCGCGAGACCACCATCGAGGCGGTGGAGCGAATGAAAAAAATGTGAGCCAAAGTGAGTCAAATGGACGTGAAATAAAAAACAGACCATTTGACGCAACGGAAAGGTGCAAACAGAAACTATGATCAGAAAACTCTATGAGCAGTACAAAGACGTGATATTGTATCTCTTTTTTGGCGTGTGCACGACAGTGGCGAATATCGTGGCCTACTGGGTCTGCGCACATGTCCTGGGAACAGGTGTGATGCCTGCTACGATCGTGGCCTGGGTGCTCGCGGTCCTGTTTGCGTATGTGACTAACCGCAAATGGGTCTTTCACAGCACTGCCTCCGGGAAAGAGGAGATCATTAAGGAGATCGTGTCCTTCTTTTCCTGCAGGATCGGCACGGGGGTCGTCGACTGGCTGATGATGTTCGTGCTGGTCAGCTGCCTTCACCTGCCGGATGTCCCAATCAAAATACTTTCGAATGTGATCGTCATCATTCTCAATTATATTCTGAGTAAATTTGTGATCTTTAAGCAGCAGCCTTGAGCAGGTTAGATGTGAGCCGGGGACGTTACCCGGCTCTTTCTTTGTATGCGCGCCATGGGCGCGCTCTAACGGGTGAAAGTCCCGAACACGCCCAGGTAGTGGGAAGTGTATAGCTGAACAGCAAGGGTGTCCGCC
>CACXMK010000121.1 GCA_902768735.1 uncultured Lachnospiraceae bacterium
CTAACTGTCGGAGGGATAGTGAGTTACTTGTCGAGACCATTA
Source organism: uncultured Lachnospiraceae bacterium (assembly GCA_902768735.1). Taxonomy (GTDB): domain Bacteria; phylum Bacillota; class Clostridia; order Lachnospirales; family Lachnospiraceae; genus CAG-791. Next base: position 43 of record CACXMK010000121.1, read on the forward strand.
ATTCGGCCTTGACAAACGGTCACTTCATAACAGTCAAAGGGTCTGTCCCTTTGGCTCGATCAGTCTCGGCCTATAGCTGAAGTATACAAACGCCGACAGCAGCACCGTAAGCGTATCCGCCGTCACCTGCGACCAGACGATACCGTACATTCCGACAAAGTAGTTGAGGATGAAGAGCATCGGGATATTGAAGACCGCCCAGCGCATGACGCCGAGGAACAGCGCCCTCTCTCCTCTTCCGAATCCCTGGAACGCGTAGACCGTGAAGAAGCTCATGAACATCAGCGGCAGCCGCTCTACCTTGAGCACGATCCCCCCCGCTGCCAGCGCGATGTCGCCGTATCCCGACATCAGCTTGTTGATCACGATGTAGTCGATGTCAAACAGAAACGTGGCGACGCAGGACGGGATCCCCACCGCAAAAACTGAGCGTATGTCTTCCTTCCGCGGAAGGCCGCCGGTGAGCCTGAAGCGGAGCACTGTTTTGGCGCGAAGGCGGCGGACGGTGATGACAAAGAATGTGCAGGCGCAGCAGTTCGACAGGAACGTCGCGACGCCGACGCCCAGCACCTCATAGCCCCTCGGAAACAGCACGAACATGAACAGCGGGTCCAGGAGGATGTTCAAAACACCGCCCATCGCGATTCCGAACCCCGCCTTGCCGGACTCTCCCACGCTTCTAAGGAGGTTCGCCATGACGTTCGAGAGGACCGTCGGAAGGCCGCCCAGCACAATGACACAGAACGCGTACTGCCTGGCGTAAGTGGTCGTGTTACTGCTCGCTCCAAGGAGGTTCAGGATCGGGTTCATAAAGAGCAGCAGGCAGAGAGCGAACGCTAAAGTCGTGCCTCCCGCCATATACAGGCTGAACGCCGAGACTTGTCTCGAATATCTCTTTGTTTCTGTCTTTTTCCATGACTTCCCCCGATCGATCGCCCTTTTTCTTTCCCTTTTAATACTTTTTCGATCCTTCGTCAATGTCATCAGGATAAAAAGCCGCCGCACAGGGTGATGAGTAATGACTCTGTGCGGCGGCGCTATGGGTTTTCTCTCTTCTTATTATACTAATACTTCCTGAAGTCTCAGCCGGGATCTGCCCTCTGGTGGCGCTTCCGGTATCAGGACAGGCCGCCACACAATGAGAGGGGGGAGGAGTGTAGCGGCCTTGAGTTAATTTTACGATCCGATTATGCGAGTTTCTTATACTCCTCAAGGATCACATTGTACATGCGGCTGCCTTCCGGTGCACCTGTGTACTTGACGATCGCCGCCTCAACGCCGTTGTCAGCGATGAACTGCTGCAGCTCGTCTGCCTGCGGATCATCCTCCGCCTTGAACTTCAGTGCGCATGCGACACCCTTAAGAAGGTGGAAGTTGTCCAGCCCGTACTCTTCACACTGATAGGCAGGGCCCATAATGCGGTCGTTCGGGGAGATCTTGCGGATGGGCTCGCGGGAGACGCGGGCGATCGGATCGACAACACCGGGTGTGGTGAAGCGCTTGATCATCATTGTCTCCATGTAGTTCACGAGATCCTCATGCGCGAATCCGTATTTCTTCTCCAGTGCGGATGCGGACTCGAGCATTGCGCTGCGGATATCCGGCAGCAGTTCAGGATCGCGGAGCGCGTCCTGCACGATCTCGTAGCCCTTGATCGCCTGGCCGTAATAGCCGGCAATCGCATGGCCGCAGTTGATGATGTAGATCTTTCTCTGCAGGTACATCATCAGGTCATCCACATACTCCGCTCCCTTGATGGGCTCGGAATTAGGATCGATGAGTTTGCCTCTCTCGATAGCAAGCTCGAAAGCGTCGCCGATCTCAATGCCTTCCTTGCCGTTGTGCACGCCGCCGAATACCATGCGGTCGACAGCCGTGTTGGGGTAGACGCCGATCTCGTCGAGCTGCTCCTCCGTGAGGATGCCTGTCCCGACCATCGCTTTCTTAAGGATATCCGTGCCCATAATGGCATTTTCACACGCCATGACAGTTGCTTTACCCTTTCCAAGCTCCAGTCTCTTCTTAAGACCCTGTGCCAGAAGAGGTGCGATCTTGGGAAGATTCGTCGCCATAACGGATGTCGTGATGACCTCCGCGTCACAGATCGCGTCGATGATCTTCTCCGGCTCCTTGATATTGGAGTACGCGATCACGTGGTCGATGATCTTTTCCTCATAATCGTGATCGATCAGGAAAAGAGGATACTGGTGTTCTTTATTGACGATATCGACGAGTGCGTCTACGACATCTCCAAAAACAATTTCATATCCGCTGTCGTGCAAAAGCTCTGCGATGAAGCCTCTTCCGATCTTGCCTGCACCGAAATGTACTGCTTTTTTCATTGTGTGTTCTCCTTATTTGCGTGCATTTTTTGAGTGCGATTACTAAAATCCGGTTTTTGGCACTATTTTGGGTGCACTTTAATAAGCTCCTGCCCCTGACGCTTTTACGGGGGTTTAGAGCGTACCGTCTGTTTACCCGGTATTTCAGGCTGCTTTCCGGCTTACGTCCGCCTTATTGTCCCAGCCTTTCATTTTTCTACCAAAACATTGATTAACCAGATGTACCGATTCTGTCTGACTTGCTGTGAAGGTTTGAAGTATGTGTATATGCACGATGTGGGCGGATCTGTTTTTTTTCGGCAGGCGCAGGCGAAGCTGCGCCTGCCAAAGTTCAATCCTTCAGATCCGCTTTCTGCTCTGCGTCAGAGCGACCGTCCCGTGAAAAGATCCAGGGGAACTGAGCCGCATCTTACTTGAACAGTTCGTAGATCTCGTCAACGCTCTTGTGGATGATCTCTTCAACGGCCTCTTCAGACTCACAGGTCGTTGCGATCTTTCCAAGCGTCTCAACGTGATCATCGCCTGCGGAAGCAACCGCGATAACCAGTTTGACGGTTTCGCCATCGCCCCAGTCGGTTCCTTCGGGATAGGTCATGATCGCAAGACCGGAGTTCTTGATCTCGCCGATCACGCTCTCGATACCGTGAGGGATCGCCAGGCTGTTGCCGATCGCCGTATTGAAGATGTCTTCTTTCGCGATCATGCCGTCGACGTACTTTTCAGTGACATAGCCGCTGTCCACGAGGAGCTTGCCGATCGCACGGATCGCATCGTTCTTCGGAACGGGCTTGTTGTTCAGGATGATGTTCTTCTTGAGAAGGACACCGCCGTGGAAGTCATGGCCGCCTGCGTTAGCGACGTTCTTGTTGGATTTCGCATCCAGGATCTCCTGGACGATCTGATCGTACTGAGGAGCATTCATGAAGTTGCTGATTGTAACGATCCTTGCGCCGGGAGCAGACTTTCTGGCGCGTTCCACCAGATCCTGGTGGCAGACAACGAACTTAATGCCTGCGGGAACTTCGGATACGGAGTGGTGCGTGACCTTGATGTTTCCAAGGCCTGCCGCCTCGAGCTTCTTCTGAAGGACTGCAGCGCCCATCGCGGAGGAGCCCATGCCTGCGTCGCAAGCGAAAACGATCTTGTCAAGAGTTCTGAGGTCGACTTCGCCGCCGTCAGCAGTAGCCGCATATGCGCCGCCCTGGCCCTTGGAAGCTGCCTTCATATCGCTCATCTGGGACTGTGCGTCCTCAAGGCTCGCGTTGGTGTTGGACATCTTCACGATCGGGGAAGCGATCAGGAAGGAAACAGCGGTGCCGACCAGGAAGCTCAGAAGGACCATGATCTGGCCGCCTCTGGGTGCCACTGCGAGCAGCGCCAGGATGGAGCCGGGAGATGCAGGACTTACAAGGCCAACGTTGAAGATCGTGTTGAAGAACATTGCCGCAACAGAGCCACCGATGGTAGCAAGGAGCAGCAGGGGGTTCATCAGAACATAAGGGAAATAGATCTCGTGGATGCCGCCGAGCACATGCACGATCAGAGCGCCGGGAGCGGAATCCTTGGTAGCCTTATCCTTGGAGAACATCCAGTAAGCGAGCAGGACGCCTGCGCCTGCGCCGGGGTTGGTCTTTAGGAACAGGACCTTCGCGGGCTCTACGAAGATAGAGACCAGAGGAAGAAGTCCCGCGTTCACCAGGATGTCAACGCCGCCCTGCAGGAATACCAGAACGCCTGCCATAAAAGGTCCGATCAGGTAGAATCCGAGGATCGCGAGGAACATGCCCAGGATACCGACGGAGAAGTTGTTGACCAGCATCTCGAAGCCTGCCGGGATCTTGCCTTCGACTGCAGCGTCGAATTTCTTGATGACCCAGCCGCCCAGAGGGCCTGCCAGCATTGCGCCCATCAGCATGGGATAATCGGGAGCGCCGCAGATAACACCGACGCAGGCGATCGCGCCCATGACCGCGCCTCTCGCGCCGCCGACCATCTTACCGCCGGTATAGGCGATCAGGATCGGAAGTACGTAGGACAGCATCGGGCTGACCATGCTTGACAGTCTCTCGTTCGGCAGCCAGCCGGTTGCGATAAAGAGTGCTGTGATGAGTCCCCAGGCGATAAAGGCGCCGATGTTCGGCATGACCATTCCGCTCAGGAACCGTCCGAAGGATTGAACTTTTTCTTTCATTGTGTTGCCCCTTTCATAAAAAAGTGAACTGTAACTATCGACATTTTGATTATAAATGTAGTCAATGTCACCATTCCACAAATACAAAATGAGCTTTGTCACCTTCAAAAGTGACAAAACTCATTTGTCTTACCTATTGCAATTACTACACTCTGTCCAAATGGTCAAAGAAGAAACATTTGAGCTCTCTTGCCAGCTCCGCGCGGATCTCGTCCTCCCTGCCGGTCTTGATC
>CACXMK010000122.1 GCA_902768735.1 uncultured Lachnospiraceae bacterium
TAGTATTAGCGGTGTCTTCCGTTTGCTTTATCTGTCAAGTATAATGACAGTAGAAACAGACAAAGGAGGCGAAGCTTATGAAACTATCACTTTCTGAAAATATACGTTCTCTTCGGAAACAACGAAAAATGACACAGGAAAAGCTTGCCGAAGCGCTGGGCGTGACGGTCGGCGCGGTCTACAAATGGGAATCCGGGCAGTCACAGCCCGAGCTGAACATGCTCGTAAATATGGCAGATTTCTTTGATATTTCTGTCGACGCGCTGCTTGGATACAGGATCAAGGACAACCGCTTGGAATCCGCTTTGGAACGGATCAACACATACTGCCAGTCACTGGACCCGGCAGCGATTACCGAAGCGGAAAAGGTGCTGTGCAAATACCCTCATTCTTTTCGTGCTGTTTATGATTGCGCAAAAGTTTTCCTCGTTTATGGCTCCAGCAGTCATGACTCGCAGCAGCTCAAACGGTCGTTGGAATTGTTCGAACAGTCAAAGATGCTGCTTCCGCAGAACGATGACCCCCGCATCAGCGATGCCACGATCTGTGGAGACCAATCGATCATCTGGCTCCTGCTCGGTAAACAGGAAAAGAGTATCGAACTGTTAAAGAAAAACAATGCCGGGGGCATTTTCAGCGGTGATATCGGGGCATTCCTGTCAATCTACGGGGACAGTCCGGAAGAAGCCGGTAAGTTTTTGTCTGAGGCATTGTTATCCGGAGTATCCACCATTTTCACCGCAATTATCGGATATGTGTTCCTGTTCCGCGCAAGGAACGACTGGGCTTCGGCTATGGACATCCTTTCCTGGGGCACAGGACTTCTGACCGGGCTCAAGACAGAGAACAGTCCGGATTACCTGGAAAAAACACTTGCGGAAATGCTCGTTTTGCTGGCTTATGTCCAGTCGAAGGGCGGTATGCAGGCAGAATCATCAGACTCCTTAAAGAAAGCCTTTACGACGGCGGCTCGTTTCGATACCCTGCCTGATTACAGCCTGAAAGCAATGCGCTTTGCAGAGCATATGGACCAAACGACAGTCTTCGATATATTCGGTACGACCGCTTCGGATAGTATTTCCAACTTGATCGGCCTTCTGAAGGATCAGAAATTCGCCGAGCAATGGGCGGAGGTGGCTGGAGATGAAAAGTGATAATCAAAATAGAGACAATGTTTTTCGAAATCGTAACTTCCGTCTGGTCTTCCTGGGCGCGCTGGTATCCGAGCTTGGCGCGATCCTGTACAGTTTCGCGGTGAGCTTCTACATCCTTGAGATCAGCGGTAACAACGCCTTCCTGCAGGGGCTGTATCTGGCACTTTGCAGTATCTCAATGCTGGTTTTCACCCCGGTCGGAGGGGTGCTCGGCGACCGGAAAAGCAAGGCAAAGATCATGTACGTCTGCGACTTTTTAAAGGGCGGCGTGATCATCCTCGCCACCGTGCTCATGCTGTTCTTTTCTGAACCCAATGCGCACATTGTTATTCTCTTTGTTCTCGGGATCTTCGGAAACGCAGTCAGCGGCATTTTCAACCCTGCGGCAGGCGCGCTCTTCCCGCACATTGTCGAGGAGAGCCATCTGCAGCAGGCCAACTCCTATTTTACGATGAAGAGTTCGCTGGAGAACATCCTCGGGGTCATCCTGGCCGGCATCCTCTACGCCGCGCTGCCGATCCACGTCCTGTTCTTCTTTGTCGGTGCTTGCTTTGTGGCCTCCGGCGTTTCGGAAACGCTGATCCGCTATGATTTCAAACCTTCCGATGGACAGCTGACGCTTCGGCAAGCGCTTTGCGACATGGGCGATAGCATTGCTTATCTGAGGACCAAGAAGGCGATCCTTGTGCTGTTGGCCTCCGTCCTGTTCATCAATTTCTTCTTTGCGCCGTTGACCGGAAATTTCCTTCCGTACTTTGTCAAAACAGACCTGGCGAACGCGCCATCCTACCTCTTTGACAGTGTTTTGACACCTGAGCTCTGGTACTCCGTATTCAGCGTATGCATCGGCATCAGCTCATTACTCGGCGCGGCGATGATGAGCGGCAGGCCGCAGGCGGACAAATGCGGCCGGATGGTTTCCCGCCTGTTCTGTTATGTGTCCGCCATCTTCATCGGACTTACGGTCTGCTACGTGGTCTTTGTCGAGCGCATGGCGCGGATCAACGGATTCCTGATCGCGTTCAGCCTGGGCTGCTTAATGATCGGTTTTTTGATCTCCTGCATCAACATCCCCATCACGACAACCATCATGCGGGTCGTTGACAGGGATAAACTGAGCAAGGTAAGCAGCCTCACCAGCATCGGATCACAGGGTATGATCCCCATCGCTTCGGTGCTGTCAGGTGCGATCCTGGAGGCATTCGGCAGCTCGGTCCTGTTGGCCTTTTGTTCTTTGGGCTTCACGGTCACCTCTGTTTCTCTGCTGTTCAGCCGTGAGTTTAAGGAGTTGTGACAACGCCAATGAAAAAGGGGAAAGCCTCTTTACTGAATTTAATTTTAAAATTTAATCTTAAATTTTATATTTTGAAGTTTTATATTTTAAAAGCAGCAGCGGCTCCTCGCAGTTTGGCGGTGGGCCCCTTTTTTGCGTTTATGATATAATAGAGAAGTAAAAACGACCTCTGGGGTCGTTTGTCAACAGGTGTCTATAAACGACCTCAGGGGTCGTTTTACATGTCGTGGAGGGAGATCGATTATGAAGACTGTACTTAAGGCGTTGCTTTGTTCCGTGTTGATCAACTTGGCAGGGTTTCTTGTGAACCTGGTGTCGTATAACACTTTAGAAAAGCTGCCGCTGTCGATCCGGATGTATGGAGGAGAATGGACGGGGCACGTGGGTTTTGGCCTGCTGATGAATGAGATCTATCCGCTGTCACCACAGGGGAGCGGTGGCGTCGTCAGGTCGCTGGAGTTCGCACCGGGGAGCTTGGTGGTTACGCTTGTTTTGTTCTTCGCTGTGGCGCTTGTGGTGTTGATGGTGAGACGAAGAAAATGAATAAGAATGCTGACTTTACGCGGGGGCCGATCGTCGGACCCCTTATACTATTTTCACTGCCGATCCTGCTGGCTTTGTTCCTGCAGGCTCTTTACGGTGCCGTGGACCTGATGGTGGTCGGGCAGTATGCGCGCGCGGAGGATGTGTCCGGCGTCGCAGTGGGCTCGCAGATCATGATGACGATCACAAATCTGATCAGTTCCTTTGCGATGGGATCGACGATCCTGCTGGGGCAGAAAATCGGTGAAGGCGACAGAAAATCGGGCGGCAGGATCATTGGAACGAGTATTGTTCTGTTCCTTGGCACGGGAGTGCTGCTGACGGTGCTCATACCGGCTATGGCCGGGAATATGGCGACTGCGATGCAGGCACCGGCGGAGGCGTTCGCGCAGACGAAGCGATACATTTCTATCTGCGGGGCGGGGTCGGTGATGATCGTGGCGTACAACGTGCTCGGCAGCATCATGCGCGGGATCGGGGATTCCCGGACACCTTTGATGACGGTGGCGATAGCGAGTGTCTGCAATATTGCAGGCGATGAGTGCTTTTGTCGCACAGAATCACGGGGCTGGAAAGCCGGAGCGAGCTGTGCTGGGGCTGAAAACGGCGATCGGGATTTCGATGGTACTTGGGGTGGTGATGTTTTGGCTCTCCTTCTTTCATGGAGATATTCTGTGCAGGGTCTTCTCGAATGACAGCGAGGTTGTCGCCGCGGGGTTCGACTATCTAAGGGCGTATGGCATTGACTGCCTGATGACGTGCTTCCTTTTCTGCTTTATCGGTTTTTTCAATGGGCTTGGACGGACGGCGTTTGTCATGGTGCAAGGCATCGTGGCGGCGTTTGTCGTGCGGATTCCGTTTGCGTATGTAATGAGCAAGGTGATGGGGCGGCTGTTCTACATCGGGCTGTGCATTCCTTGCTCGACGCTGGTGCAGATTGTGGTTTGCTTTGTGTATTACAGGTATATGAGGAGGGGGAAGC
>CACXMK010000123.1 GCA_902768735.1 uncultured Lachnospiraceae bacterium
GGTCTGACAGGCCGGCTGTGTTACGGGCGCCCTAATAAACCGGCCTGCCCCTTGACAATCCGCCTGAAAATGCCTAAAATATCGAGTGTTACGTTTGGGCGGGGTGCGGCAGTAAAGACTGTGAAACCCGGGGCCTTAACATCAGGCGGACGCTGAACATGTGTCAGTAGCAGGCCGGTCACAAGCACTTACAGAGAACCCGTTCAGCGGCTGAAAGACGGGTGTGCATGCGGTCTTGTGAATTTCAGCATGGGAGTCCTCCGCGAAACGCGTGATGACAGGATGTGCCGGAAGAAAACGGCAGGTGTCCATGTTAAAAGAAGCGATAAGCGGATGCCGCTGCGGCAGCACACAGCAGAAATTGAGCGCAGACATTTGATAAACGATCGTCTGAACGTGGGTGGTACCGCGGGAATTTGTCCTTTCTCGTCCCATATCCGATTCCGAAGCGGAAGCCGGATGTGGGGCGTTTTGCGTGTCAGTGTTTTGGCGCGCACATGAAATCGTTAGATCAAATAACTTATATAAAGAAGGAGTCAACATGAACAGGTTTGAAGAGATCCGGAAGAAATTCCTGGAAGAGGCAGAGGGCCGCACAGACTCCCGCAGCATCTATGAGCTTCGCAAGAAGTATCTGGACCGCAAGGCGGGCGAAGTAAACGCGCTGATGAAGGAAATGCGCAGCATCCCGAAGGAAGAAAAGGCCGACTTCGGAAAGAACGTCAACCTTCTCAAGGACTGGGTCCTCGAGAATCTCGAGAAGATGGAAGTGAAGGCCAGGGAGGCCGAGCTCCAGCACCGCTATGAGAAAGAGAAGATCGACGTCACGATCCCTGCCAAAAAAGAGACGCGCGGCAATCTTCATCCGATCACGCAGATGAAGAACCAGATGGTCGATATTTTCGCGGGAATGGGATTTGACATCTATGAGGGCACAGAGATCGAGAACGATTATTACAACTTCACCGCTCTGAATACGCCCATGGACCATCCGGCGAGAGATATGCAGGATACGTTCTATCTCTCCCCTGAATTCCTGCTCAGGACACAGACTTCCTCGGGTCAGATCCACGTCATGGAGAACCAGAAGCCCCCGATCAAGATCCTGTCCCCCGGCAAGGTGTTCCGCTCCGACGACGACGCGACGCACTCCCCGATGTTCAGCCAGATGGAAGGCCTTGTCGTCGACAAGGGCATCACGCTCTGCGACCTTCAGGGCATGCTGGACGAGTTCGTGCAGCAGGTCTACGGCGAGGGAACCCGCACAAGACTGCGCCCTTCGTTCTTCCCGTTCACTGAGCCCAGCGTAGAAGTGGACGTCAGCTGCTTTGTCTGCCACGGCAAGGGCTGCAAGCTCTGCAAGGGCACCGGCTGGATCGAGATCCTCGGCGCCGGCGTAGTCAACAACAAGGTTCTTGAGAACTGCGGCATCGATCCCAACGTGTACAGCGGATTCGCTTTCGGCGTCGGCATCGAGCGTGTGGCAATGCTCAAGTATGGTATCAACAACATCAAGCTTCTGTTCGAGTCCGACCTTCGCGTCCTTGAGCAGATCAACGACGCCTGACGCGGGAAAGGAGGAATCGCACTATGATCGCACCACTTAGCTGGTTAAAAGAATATGTGGATATCGACTGCACTGCGCAGGAACTGGAGGACAAGCTGTTCTCCTGCGGCTTCGAAGTGGAAGAGCTTCATGAAGTCGGCGAGAATATCACGAAAGTCGTCGTAGGTCTGGTCGAGACCTGCGAGGCCATTCCGGACACGCATCTGCACGTCTGCAGCGTCAACTGCGGCGAGCACGGGACGTTCCAGATCTGCTGCGGCGCGGATAACGTCGAGGCGGGCAAGAAGTTCCCCGCAGCGCTGGTCGGCGCAACAGTATACGGCACGAACCGCGAGCACACCGCTGTCGAAGGCATCATGACCATCAAGAAGGGCAAACTCCGCGGCTACGAGTCCCAGGGTATGCTCTGCTCCGGCATGGAGCTCGGCGTGAGCGAGGACATGTACCCCGGTGCGGGCTACAACGGCCTTCTGTGCCTTCCCGATGACGCGGAAACCGGCGCGGATGTAAAGCCCATCCTCGGCCTTGACGACTGGCTCTTCGACATCGCCATCACGGCGAACCGCCCCGACTGCCAGAGCATCTACGGCATCGCGCGCGAAGTCGCGGCTGTCCTTGAGAAGCCCCTCAAAGAGCCCGCCCTGGATTACACCGAGACGGATGTCAGGCTCGACAATTTTGCGATCACGGTCGACGCGCCCGCACTGTGCCCGCGCTACATCGGCCATTATGTCTACGATGTCAAAATAGGGCCCTCCCCCGCATGGATGCGCCGCCGTCTGGCACTCGTGGGAATGAACGCGATCTCGAATATGGTCGACATCACGAACTATATTCTGACAGAGCTCGGACAGCCCATGCACGCGTTTGACTATTCGTACCTGCGCGGCAACGCCATCAATGTCCGCACTGCGAAGGACGGCGAGAAGATCGTCACCCTGGACGAGCAGGAGCAGACACTGACGAGCGCGAACCTCGTCATCTGCGACGGCGAGCGCCCGGTCGCGCTGGCAGGCGTTATGGGAGGCCTCAACTCCGAGATCCTCGACACGACGGAAGCGGTTATGTTCGAGGCTGCGAAGTTCGCGCGCGACAATATCCGCCGCACTTCCAAGAGCGTCGGAAAGAGAACAGATTCCAGCGCCCGCTTTGAGAAGGGCGTCGACGAATACACGACCGTCATGGCGATGAAGCGTGCCCTGCACCTGGTGGAAGAACTGGGCTGCGGCAAGGTTTCCGCCTCGCACTTTGACGTCAATACCGGGGGCAGCGTGGAGCCCCGCGAGCTGGCCGTCGAGATCGGCCGCGTGAGCGCAGTGCTGGGCATCACGGTCCCGGATGAGGACATCGTCCGCATCATGACGAACCTGAATATGCAGCCTTCTATTAAAGAAGAGAACGGAAAGCGCATGCTGGTCCTTCAGGTGCCCGCGTACCGCGAAGACATGGAAGGCTATCAGGACGTGGCAGAGGAAGTCATCCGTATGTACGGCTATGACAAACTTGTCCCCACATTCCTTAAGAGCGCGGAAGTAACGACCGGCGGCTGGAACCCGATGCAGCGCCGTGAGCTCCGCGTGAAGGAAGCCCTGTGCGGCATTGGCGCGTACGAGTGCATGCACTACTCCTTCTTCTCCCCTTCGGATCTCGACCTGCTCCGCTACCCCGAGGACGCGCCGGAGCGCAAAGCGATCCGCATCATGAACCCGATCAGCGAGGAGCTGTCCCTGATGCGCACCACTCTGACCGCTTCCATGGTGCGTGCGGTCGTGCGCAACCAGAAGAACGGCCGTCTCGACGGAAGGCTCTTTGAGATCGCCAAGATCTTCGTACCGAAGGAGCTGCCGCTCACCGAGTATCCCGACGAGAGAGATCATCTGGTCGTGGCGTATTTTGGCAAAGACGAGAGCTTCTACACAGTCAAGGGCGCGGCAGAGACTGTCGCGGACACACTGCATGTGAAGTTCACATACAAGGCTTCGAAACGCAGCTTCACGCATCCCTACCAGACGGCGGACGTCATCTGCGAGGGACAGACGATCGGCTATATCGGAAAGCTCGCGTACGACATCGCGGATTCCGAGAACATGCGCGCGGACCTGTACCTGATGGAACTGGATCTGGCTGCCCTGTATCCGCTCAGCGGACAGACGCCGGCCTTCGAGCCCCTTCCGAAGTTTGCGGACGTCACCCGCGACCTCGCCCTGGTCATGGACAAGGCGATCACCTGCGCGCAGGTCGAAGACGAAATGCGCGCGGCATGCAAGTATGTGCGCGACATCAAGCTGTTCGACGTCTACGAGGGTCTGCCGATCCCGCCTACCATGAAGAGCATGGCGTTCACCGTCACCTTCCGGGCA
>CACXMK010000124.1 GCA_902768735.1 uncultured Lachnospiraceae bacterium
ACCGATAAACTTTAGCTCTTATACAGTTTTATCGGATAAGCAAAGCAAGCTACAGCCAACCGGGGCATATCCGCCCGGAAAGCCGGCAAGCCGGAAAGCCGGCAAGCCGGCAAGCTGGCCAACAAGCATCAGCCGGTCTTCATAGAATCATCACAAACTTTTAAGAAAAGCCAACTATACTTATAGTAAGTTTCTGACTATAATGGATAGACGGCAGCGGCAAAAGCCGGCACGGCAGCCGGCAAAAGCCGGCAAGGCAGACTGGCAAAAGCCGGCACGGCAGCCCGCACGGGCCGCCCAGGAACAACAGCAACAACAAGGGAGATAAATTCGATGAAGGAATTCATTTCGAAGCATAAAGTTTTGATCGCGGTGGTACTGATCGCGCTGATCGCAGCGGCCATCCTGATCCCCAGATTAAGAAGGGCGGGCAGCGCGCCGGGCGAGACAGCTTACGTGGAGACCGTGGAGAACCTGACGGGGGCGAATGCTTCTTTGGGGCTGATCAACCGCTTCGCGGGAGTGGTCGAGCCGCAGGGGACGTGGTCAGTCAACAGGAATAACGACGTCGAGATCAAGGAGATCTTCGTGAAAGAGGGCGATAAAGTGGAAGAGGGCGATTCGCTCTTTGAATACGATACCCTCAAATACGAGGAGGACCTGCAGCAGGCGGAGATCGACCTGGAGAGGCTTGAGAATGACTACGAGGCCACCCAGGAGGCGATCGCCGAGCTCGAAAAGGAGAAGAGGAAAGCTTCTTCCTCCGAGCAGGCCAACTACACGATCCAGATCAAAGAGCAGAATCTCACCCTCAAAGACAAAGAGCTCGATATCGAGATGAAGAAGGCCGAGATCGAGAAACTGGGCGAAAACATAGACAACGCCGTGGTCAAGAGCGGCATCAGCGGTGTCATCAAGAAGATCAATGAGGGTGAATCCGGTTCCATGGGCGATGATGATAACAGCTTTATCACTGTCATGAAGGTGGGAAATTACAGGATCAAGGGCACTGTCAATGAGCAGAATATCGGAGAGCTTACGGTGGGGGCCAGTGTTTTGGCACATTCGCGGGTGAACGACCGGATGTGGAAGGGCACGATCACGAAGATCGACACGGAGAATACGGTCAGCAATGATAATAACGGGTATTATATCTCGGGGTCCGACGGTTCGCGAAGCTCGAAGTACCCGTTCTATGTGGAACTGGACAGCAGTGACGGCCTGATCCTGGGACAGCACGTTTATATTGAGCCCGACCTCGGGCAGGCGGATGAGGACGCGACCCCTGGCATCTGGCTTGCGTCATACATGGTCGATACGAGCGACCCGGAGCATCCTTTTGTCTGGAAGGACGCGGGCGGAAGGATCAAAAAACAGGAAGTCGTGATCTCTGAGACGATGGAAGAGATCGGCAGGGTGAAGATCTCGCAGGGCCTTGATCTGACGGATTCGATCTGTATCCCGGACGGCACGATCAAAGAAGGAATGAAGACAGCCCCGATGAGCGAGAAGCCGGAGGATAGCGACATGGGCGACATGGGTGACATGGGCGACATGGGTGACATGGGCGAAGGCGACGGAACGGATTCCGCTGTGCCGGAAGCGATCGAAGTCGGCGGAGAGTCTGAGGAAGGCGCCGGTGCGCAAGACAGCGGCTCCGGTGAAGGCGCCGGTGCGCAAGACAGCGGCTCCAATAGCGGCGCAGTCTCAGGGTCTTTCGGAGCTGGGGAAGTGATCGTAAATTAAGTTTTTGTAACAGTTGCCGCCACGGAACTGTTACACCTATTTGTGAGGCGGATATGAAGAAGATCGTCGAATGCAGGGACGTCTCCAAGAGTTATTTTCAGGGGAAAATGGAGGTGCCTGCGCTCAAACATATCAATTTTACAGTAAAGGAAGGGGACTACACCGCGATCATAGGGCCCTCCGGGTCGGGAAAGTCGACGCTGATGAACCTGATCGGGTGCCTGGATAAGGCGACGAGCGGCAGTCTTCTGATCGATGGGAGAGCGGTGGAGAGTCTGTCGGAGAATGAGCTGGCGGACCTGCGCCTCGAGAAGATCGGGTTTGTGTTCCAGAACTTCCAGCTTCTGCCGGGGCAGACGGCGCTCGAGAATGTGGAGCTGCCGCTGACCTACGCCAACATCCCGCGGAAGCGCCGCAGGGAGCTGGCGGCGGAGGCCCTTGGCAGGGTGGCGCTGTCTGACAGGCTGGATTTCTACCCCAACCAGCTGTCGGGCGGACAGAAGCAGCGCGTCGCGATCGCGCGGGCGCTGGTCAACAATCCCAGGATCCTGCTGGCGGACGAGCCGACGGGTGCTTTGGATTCGCGCTCGGGCTCGCAGGTCATGGACCTTTTTGAAGAGCTCAACAGAGAAGGCGTGACGGTGCTCGTGATCACGCACGACGCGGGGATCGCGCGCCGCGCGAAGAACCGCGTGGAGATCCGGGATGGTGAGATAGGGTATTTCAGCGACTGAGCCGCGCCGCGGCAACAGGTGAACACATATGAAGAACATTTCCAAAAACGGAAAAAGAATACTTGCCGTCGTGGCTGCTGCTGTGGTCGGTACGGGGGCGGTTTTTGGCATAGGGACCGCGGTCAGGAAGACGACTTCGTCGTCGGTCCTCGTGATCCCGGTGTCCTCGGTCAACTACAGCATATGGATGGGCTCGGAGAACAGCGTCTCGGGCATGATCACGTCGGAAGCGGAGCAGGCCGTTTATGTCTCCGACACGGTTAAGGTACAGGAAGTTCTGGTCAAGGAGGGCCAGGCGGTCCACAAGGGCGACCCGCTCCTTCGCTATGACACGAAGAGCACGCGCCTGAGCCTCGAAAAAGAGCAGATCAACCGCGAGCGCATCGAGCTCGGCATCGAAGTGGCCAGGGAGAACATCAAAACGCTCGAGAGGATCTCGCCGATCTCTGACGGGGACGGAGGATTCTTCCTGCCCGGCGATTTTGACATGATGGCGGCCTACGAGGAAGCGATCGAGAAGGCCGAAGTCTACAAGAAGATGCTCAAGGCCGACGCGAAGCCCGTCAACAATGATCCGGAGGACCTGACGCTCGGCACTGAGGACAACCCCTACGTCTTTTTGTGTGAGGGCGACTCGGTCACCGTCACCTCGGACTTCATCAAGAAGTGGCAGCGCGTTGCCAAAAAATCGAAGCTCGATAAGCTCTACGTCGCCCTTCAGACGCGCGACAAGACCAAGGCTCTGGTGCGCGCCTGGGTGGCGGACATCATGAGCATGGACCCCGAATTTTCGCTCGAAGTGGATCTGACCACGGGGCAGGTGGGCTTTGCCGCAGGGAACGACCAGGTCAAAATAGCGAAGCTCCTCCACAAACTCCTCGCGGACATTCCGGAGGATGAGCGCGCGGCGTGGCTGGGCGTCATGCTCGACAAGCTGATGATCTTCTCCGAAAGGGAAGAGGGGAGCGGCAAGCGGGGCAGGCTTTTGGCAGAGACGATAGGCGAACTCGGAAAAGAGGACCAGAAGGAGCTCGCCGCGGCAGCGGCCCTCCTGGACGAGGAGACGCTTTCCGTGCTCTTTAAGAACCTGACGCCGGAGCAGATCAGCGGCGTCGAGGAGGAGGCGGCGGCATCGGTCCTTTCGATGCTGCTCGAAAACATGACCGAAGAGCAGATCCGTGCGCTGGACGGCGATGTTTTGGCAGGATTTTTGTCAAAACTCAGTGCGGAGCAGCTCACGTCGCTCAGCACAGAGACGCTGTGCCAGGTGCTCGGCGCGCTGGACGGGGAGCAGCTGCAGGCCGTGATCGAAGGCCTTTCGGACGAAAAGAGACAGGAGATCCGGGAGATCCTGAAGAGATATGAAGAGGAGCACGGGCAGGGCCAGGGTTCCGGCGAAGGCGGAGAGGGCCAGGG
>CACXMK010000125.1 GCA_902768735.1 uncultured Lachnospiraceae bacterium
TCCGGTCAGGATGAACACGGTCATCGCTCCGCCGAATCCCAGGTACGCGAACACGATGCCGGGGATCGACTGCAGCATGCTGATGCCGACGAACTTGCCGACATCCCTGAACGTCGAGATCAGGGGCAGCATGACGACCTGGAACGGGATGATCATCGACGCGATGAACGTCATGTAGATCACGGTCGCCCATTTGGTCTTGTTGTTGCGGCTGATGACCCACGCGGCCATCGCGCCCAGCACTGCCAGCAGCACCAGCGAGATGATCGTGATCACCGCCGACGTCCCGAACGCGTACCAGAACTGGAAGTTCGAGTTGTTGATAACAGCGTTCAGGTTCTTGGTCAGCTGTCCGAACGACGCGCCGTTCGGCGAGACGGGGCTCGCTACGATCGACGCCTGCGCCTTAAAGGCGTTCAGAACGACCAGGAAGAACGGGAACAGAACGTACAGCGCGATCAGGATGCCGACGCCTGTCAGAATATAGGATCTTGTCCTTTTTTCCTTTCCTACCATTACAGCTCCACCTCCTTAGCGTTCGAAATGCGGACCTGCACGAGCGATACGCACGCCAGGATGATGAAGAACAGCACGGCCTTCGCCTGGCCGAGTGAGTAGTTGTTCTTGGATACCGCGGTGTTATAGATGTTCAGCGCGAGCATCTGGGTACCGTTCGTCAGGTAGGCTCCCATGAAGTTCGGGACGGATCCGGTACCGCCGGTCAGCGCCAGGTTGACGTCGAACTGCTTGAACGCGGATGTCAGCGTCAGGAACGTGCAGATCGTGATCGTGGACGCGATCATCGGGATCTTGATCTGGAACAGGGTCTGCTTGGCGTCAGCGCCATCGATGGAGGCCGCTTCCAGCACGTCCTTCGGGACCTGTGTGAGTCCCGTGATATAGATCAGCATGATATACCCTGCATACTGCCAGATGTAGACGACGATGATCGCGAACATTGCCGTCTTTGTCTGGACCAGCCAGGAGATCTTCGTGACGTTGATCAGAACGTTGTTGAACACGAACTGCCAGATGTAGCCCAGTACGATACCGCCGATCAGGTTGGGAAGGAAGTACGCCGCACGGAAGAATCCGTCGCCCTTAAGGCCCGATGTGCACAGGAGGGCGAGAAGGAACGCGACGAGGTTGACCAGGACCATGTTGATGACCACGAATACGAAGGTCATGAACACCGACCAGATGAACGCCGGATCCTTGAACATTGCCGTGTAGTTGCCCAGTCCCACGAACTTTGTGAACTGGATGCCCGTCCAGTCCGTCATCGAGTAGAAGATACCCAGGATCAGCGGGATGATGACGGTGACGAGGAACGCGAACAGAAGCGGGAACAGGAAGATCACATAGACGATCTTTCTGTGGTGCTTCAGTGTCGGATAGAGATAGACGCCGAGAATGAGCGCCACCACGCCGACGATCAGGAGCGGTCCCCTGAAGGAGACCTTATTTCCCATAAAGTCGAACGCGAGAGCCACAATGGTCATAATGGCGCCGGCGATCATCAGGATGAGGGATGCCCCCTTAGAGCCTGCTGCTTTCGTTTTCATGTATGATTCCCCCTATAAGTAGCAAGCAGGGGCAGCGACGCGGCCGCCCCTGTTTGTACGTGTTTTTTGTCCCTTTGCGGTCCGGACGGTTTGATCGCAAACCGAAGCGCCGCGCGGAAGCGATACGTCTACAGTAGATTACTGTGCGTAGTAGTTAGCGATCTGCTGCGAAACAACCTTAGTGAAATCTTCCGGAGTCGGGATGCTGCCCAGAGCATAGTCAAGGTAGAGCTGGCCGAGGACGTTCTGGTCCATGGAAGCCTTGTTCTTGAGCCAGTGCCAAGCGGAGGTCTTTCCTGCTGCCGTGTAGTCAGAGATGGTCTGTGCGAACGGATCATTCGCGACATACTTGCAGGACTTGAAGGGGCTGATGAAGCCGGCGTCCTCAACGAGGAACTTCTGTCCGCCGTCGCCAGCGAGCCATGTCAGGAAATCTTCTGCCTTCTGGGTGTTGTCGTTCTGGAACACTGCCCACCAGGAAGGGGAGTTGGTCAGGATGGTGTCGATGCCTTCCTGGAACGCGTAAGGGATCATGCCGATCTTGAAGCTGCCTGCTGCCTCATACTGTTCCTTATCGTCGGAAGAAATTGTTGCGCCGATCCAGGAACCCTGGGTAACGAACGCGTACTTGCCGGAAGCAAAGCCGAGGATCTGCTGGTCATATGTACCGGAAGTAAGAAGAGCGGGGTCTGCATACTGGTTGAACAGAGCGACCATCTTCGCATAGTCAAGGAAACGTGCCTCATCGATCTTGCCGCCGTCAGCGAGCATATCGCTGTATGTGGTGTCGTCTCTTGCAAGACCGGCGTCAAGATAGTTTGCAAAGCTGTGGGAACCGGTGGACCAGTACAGATCCTTCGCCTCGCAGCACCAGCCGATGACTGCGGTAAGTCCGAGCTCTTCCTTCTTGGCATCAAGAGTCTCGAAAGCTGCTCTCATGCTGTCGGGACCTGTGATGGAAGCGGGGTCGATGCCTGCCTTCTCCAGGATGTCAGCATTGTAAGCAAGACCGATCGCCTCAGTGGTGTAAGGGAAGCCGATAACCTTGCCGTCAGCGTCCACATAGGAAGCCTCTGTGTCAGCTGCCCAGGGCTGATCGCTCAGATCAGCCAGAAGGCCGGTCCAGTTGCCAAAGTCAGCGTCGCTGCCGCAGACGAAGATGTCGGGCATGTTGTCCGCCTGATAATAGCCTTTCAGGGTGTCCTGAATGTTGACGCCGCCGCCCATGGACTCGATTGCCACAGACACGCCGGTCTCAGCCTTGTAGGCTTCCGCTGCAGCCTTCAGAGCCGCATCGACTTCGATCTTGCCGTTGACGAGACGGATGTCCGCATCACCGCTCGAGGAAGCCGCAGGAGCTGCCGCTTCGCCGCCGGAAGAGGCGCTGCCGCCGGAAGAGGAGCCGCCGCCGCATGCCATGAGGCCGACTGCCAGCACCATTGCAAGTGCCATTGCTAAAATTCTCTTTTTCATTGTTCCCTCCTTGTGAAAACATTGTGAAAAATATTTTTCTTGTACCGGCACCCTTACAGGCTCTTTGGGTACACCAGTACAAAAGTTCACATAAGAATTGTATCATTTTTCAGCATTTTGACAAGTTTTTTCCAATAATCGTTTTTTAATTTCGTTTATTCTGCCAAATTTCGTCATTTTGTCCAATGCACGTTGTCGTCTATGTGCGCGCTTTCAACGCCTGTTTTCACTTTTTCCCTCTCTGATACCGCTTCTTTGCGTCGGAGAGTTTTTTGAAGGCTCTTATCGCTCTTTTCGACTGGCACAGCGCGTACCAGAGGCACGGGAGACTGATGATCACGGCGATCCCGACGATAACCGCCCGCAGGATCTTCCAGGCGGGCATCTTATACTGCATCGTCGTCTCTGTGCCGATCCCGTTCATAGCGTTGCTCCGAGACACCGTCTGCAGGATCCTTCCCGCCGCCGTCCGGAACCGCGCGCGCACGCCGTACGTCAGCTGCCCGCCGCGGAGCTTATAGATCCTGTCGGAGGTGTTCCTCCACAGATCCGTGCCCGCCTCGAGCCCCTCAAGGATGTCCGCATAGTCTGCCGTCTGGTATGTAATGCGGTCCGTCATCACGATCCCGTTAAATCCCCATTCCGCGCGCAGCACACCTGATAATAGTCCGCTGTGCCCGCCACACCATCTTGGACCGATGCGGTTCATGCCTACCATGACGGCCTTCTGGCCGTTGCCGCCGTCGCGGAGCGCGATCTCAAAGGGCTTTAGCCGGTGAGAAAGCTGTCCTCGGAGAAGCTGTCGCAGTTCCTTCCCCCCATCGCTGTGCGGTGAAGGTTCAGGGAGGGCATCTCCCAGAAAGCGATACCCGCCTGCAGAGCTTCCTCTCCGATCAACTGTGCTGCCTTTGTGATCAGCTCTGTGTTCCATGTGGCAGCAAGCACGGTCGCGGAAGGATAGATGTGGCCCCTGGCATCTGCGTATTTTGCCATGATGCCGGATGCGTCCCCGCTGATCGCGGCCTGCGGCGACGTGCAGCTGAGCACCTCTCCCACCATCTCGCCGCCCTTTCGCACGA
>CACXMK010000126.1 GCA_902768735.1 uncultured Lachnospiraceae bacterium
GGCTATGGATGATGACTTTAACACAGCGGATGCGATCTCAGCGATCTTCGAGCTCGTCAAGTGGATCAACACCAAGGTGAGCGGCAGTTCTTCGAAGGAGTTCCTCGAAGTTCTTGACAAGGAACTTTTGGACCTGACTGGTGTCTGCGGACTGATCGTCGAGAGAGACAATACCCTGGAAGATGATCTCGCAGCTTACGTTGAGGCCAAGATAGCGGAGAGAAAGGCCGCAAAGAAGGCACGTGATTTCGCAAAAGCGGATGCGATCCGGGAGGAACTCAAACAGAAGGGTATCCTTTTAGAGGACACAAGAGAAGGAGTTAAATGGAAGAAAGCCTGAAAAGACTGATCCTGACGGAATTCCCGCACGAAGAGATCGACATCAGAACGTATTCTCCTGCGACCCTTGCCTTTTTGGGCGACGCGGTATACTCTCTTGTGATCAGGACGATCCTGGTCTCCAAGGGAAACCGCCAGGTGGAGAAGCTTCACAATGAGACTACATATTATGTGCGGGCGGAACAGCAGGCGGAAATAGGAAAGGCTGTTTACGATCTGATGACAGATGAGGAGAAGAAGATCTACCGGCGCGGAAGAAATTCCAATCCCTATCATCACGCAAAGAGCTCTTCAATGGAAGAATACCTGCAAGCAACCGCACTGGAGGCCCTGTGCGGTTACTTGTATTTACAGGACCGCACAGACAGGATGATGGAACTCCTGCGGGAGGGGATCGCGAGATCTGACCGAAGCGGGAGGCTCGGCGCGAGAAGACCCAAAGAGGAGACGGAATATGAGTGATTATCAAAACAGTGAGAGCCGGAACAGGGAAAATAAAGCCGGCGAGAACCGGATCGAGGGAAGAAACGCCGTTCTCGAGGCGTTCCGCTCCGGAAAGACGGTCGACAGGCTGTATATGCTGGACGGGAGCCGGGAAGGCGCTATGCAGACGATCCGCAAAGAGGCGACGAAACACGGTACACCCGTCAAATATGTGACCCGGCAGCGCCTCGACCAGATGTCCGAGACCGGCAGGCATCAGGGTGTAATTGCCGAGATCGCGGCTTATTCCTACGGGGAGATGGAGGATCTCTTCGCCAGAGCGGAAGAGAGAGGAGAAGATCCCTTTTTCATCCTTTTGGACGGGATCGAAGATCCGCACAACCTCGGTGCGATCATCAGGACGGCCAATCTCGCCGGAGCTCACGGCGTGATCATTCCCAAAGACAGGGCAGTGGGGATGACGGCAACTGTCGCAAAGGCTTCTGCCGGTGCGATCAATTACACACCGGTCGTGAAGGTAACGAATCTCGTCCGCACGATGGAGAAGCTGGCACAAAAGGGACTTTGGTTTGTGTGCGCGGATATGGACGGCACACCGATGACGAAGCTGAACCTGAAGGGACCGATCGGACTTGTGATCGGCGCGGAGGGAAGCGGCGTCAGCAGGCTTGTCCGGGAGAAATGCGACATGGTGGCGTCCATCCCGATGAAGGGGGAGATCGACTCCCTCAACGCCTCTGTGGCAATGGGCGTGCTCTCTTATGAGATCGTCCGGCAGCGGAGCGGTGAATGAGAGAAAAAACGGACACAGCCGGCAAAAACCGGAATGGTCCATGGGACGAAAATATGCTCAATGAAAAATATGAAGGACTGACAGACGAGGAGATGATCATTCTCTTCAGGGACGGCGATCGGGAAGCGATGGAAAAGCTTCTCGAGAAATACAAGGGAATGGTCCTTAGTAAGGCGAGATCGATGTATATCCTCGGCGGGGATTCAGAGGACCTTCTTCAGGAGGGAATGCTCGGCCTGTTTAAAGCGGTCCGCGACTATGACAGCGGGAGAGACGCCAGTTTCCGCACTTTTGCGCAGCTGTGCGTCTCCAGACAGCTCTATACGGCTGTCAAAGCTTCTGCGAGGAAGAAACACCTCCCTCTGAATTCGGCGATCTCTCTGAGCCGCCCTGTCCGGGAGGAAAACGGGGAGGAGAGAGAAGAGGAACTTCTTGACTGTCTTGAGGCGGATCCCAGCACCAATCCGGAAGAATACCTGATCGGCCAGGAACAGACAGAACGGCTTGAAGCGATGATCGAAAATGAGCTCAGCCCCCTTGAAAAACAGGTTCTGGAGTTATATCTTACCGGAATGGGGTACGTGGAGATCGCGCATGTCCTCAACCGGGACGAAAAATCCACAGACAACGCCCTGCAGAGAATACGCGCAAAACTAAGAAAGTGGAGGAATACAACATGGCAATGAACCCGAAGCAGCTGATGCAGCTTGCAGAGAGATGGAAGATCTTAAAAGAGCAGCATCCCAGAGTGATCGAATTTGTAAGGAGTCTGGGAAGGAATTCCATTCAGCCTGGAGTGATCCTGGAATTGAAGGTTACGGACAACGACGGAAGAGTCTCCGTGACGAACATGCGCCTCACCGAGGAAGATGTGGAGACGATCGCGATCCTCAAAAGCCTCAGGGGAAACGCCTGAGATCAGGCGCAGAGAAGAGCTGGTATGCTGCCGGCCTTGATTTCACATTTTGAGAGGAAAGTTTGAAAGGTGCCGGACCCCGTTCAGGGTCCGGCACCTTTTTTCGTAAATGCGTTTGCTGAGGGATGATCCCGTTTATTGCAGAACGCCGTTTGTACCGAAGGTGTAAGTCTTTCCGCCGATCGTCTGTTTTCCGGTCAGCATCTGTCCTTCCGAATTAAAATAGTATCTCTTTCCATCGATTGTCTGCCAGCCTGTCTTGGCGTAGTAGTCTACCGGCGTCAGATAGTACGTCTTGCCCTCGATCGTCTGCCATCCTTCAAGCAGATATCCTCTCGTGGAACTCAGATAGTACCACTTTTTGTTCTCCTTGACCCATTCCCATCCCGTATGCATGTAGCCGGAGATCGGGTCAAAGTAGTATTTCTTGCCGTTTATTCTCTTCCAGCGCAGATACATCTTGCCGTCGGACCCGAAGTAATACTTTTTGCCCTGAATTGTCTTCCAGCCTGTCGCCTTGAAGCCGTTGCTGTCGAAGTAATAGATGTCTCCGTTGATATTCTGGAAGCGGTTCGTCAGGTAGGAGTTTCCCGCTTTGAACTTGTATCCACTGCCAACCTTGCTCCATGTTCCGGCAGAAGAGGCGTTGTAAGCCGCGCTGGGATTCTTGGGCAGGCAGTTGTAGTGGACGACCTGGCGAGCGGTCTTGGGCGCATCGCCGAGGATGACGCCGTAGCCTGCGCAGCACTCGACGGTCTTTCCGTTTCCGAGATAGATCGCTACATGGCCTTTGCCCCACTCGGCCTTGCCGGTGCAGATGATGTCACCGGGAGAAGCTTTGCTGACGTCAGTTCCTATATTGACGCCGCCCGGATACGTGCTCGGCTTCTCTCCCCACTCATAGGAGTGGATGAAATCTTCACCGACCAGTCCAAACTTATAGAGAACGTGGTAGACGAACCAGGAGCAGTCTGTCTTTCCGCCGGACTTAAGGCGCTTGAACCTGAGTCCGGTGGGGTCGTTGTTCGTCACAGAAGACGCGTAGTCGATCTTTCCGACGAAGTACGTCGCGTAGGCAAGCATGTTGTTGACAAACGCTGCGTTTCTGGGGGTGTTGTAGTCGAGCGGCATATCCGAATCGGTGCCCTTTGCCCA
>CACXMK010000127.1 GCA_902768735.1 uncultured Lachnospiraceae bacterium
CCTTCGCCCCTGCGCGGAGCCGCTTCCCGGCTACAAGAAGGCGCAGCCGATGGTCTACTGCGGGCTGTACCCGGCGGACAGCGCCAAGTACCCCGATCTTCGGGACGCTTTGGAGAAGCTGCAGCTCAACGACGCCGCTCTGTTTTTTGAGCCGGAGACGTCGCTGGCGCTGGGATTCGGATTCCGCTGCGGTTTCCTTGGACTTCTGCACATGGAAGTGATCCTGCAGAGGCTGGAGAGGGAGTACGACCTTGACCTCATCTCGACGGCGCCCGGCGTTGTTTACAAGGTCTACAAAACAGACGGTACGATGATCGAACTGACCAATCCGTCGAACCTGCCTGACCCGGCGAGCATCGAGCACATGGAAGAACCGATCGTCAGTGCGGAGATCATGGTGACTACCGAATTCATCGGGCCGATCATGCAGCTGTGCCAGGAGAGGCGCGGACGTTACCTTGATACCGAGTATATCGAGGCGACGCGCGCGATCCTCAAGTACGAACTTCCGCTGAACGAGATCATCTACGATTTCTTTGACGCGCTCAAGTCCAGGTCCAGGGGATACGATATCCTCGTGAACAAGGAGCCTGTGGACGCGCTGTCCTTCATCGTACATGCGGCGGGTGCTTACGACCGCGGACGGAAGATGTGCGAGAAGCTCAAGGAGGAGATCCCGAGGCAGCTCTTCGACGTTCCGATCCAGGCAGCCGTCGGGGGACGCGTCATCGCGCGCGAGACAGTGCGGCAGCTGCGCAAAGACGTCCTCGCAAAGTGCTATGGCGGCGACATTTCCCGAAAGAAGAAGCTGCTCGAGAAGCAGAAAGAGGGCAAGAAGAGAATGCAGATCGTCGGAAACGTAGAGATTCCGAAGGAGGCATTCATGAACGTGCTCAAACTGGATGAGGGCTGATGCACGATTAGGTACAGACGATGTATTTCTTGAATATGTTCCCCTGCGGTTTTGATGCTTTCCGGGCGGTTGGGTACAGCAGAGGCATTTCATGAATTTGTTCCCTCTGGTTTTTGGTGTATTTCAAGGTTATTGGGTACTGAAGAAGCTATATTAAGATTTGTTCCCTATAGCAGAGGCCTACATTGGGTACAGATGCAACTTTTACAAGATTTATCCCCCATTCTTACAGATCGGAATGGGGGACAATTTTATGACATGCCTAGTCTATGCCCAATTTGACTCTTTTGTCTCAAAATACATGGGTAACAAATCTTGACTAACTGCTCTCTGTACCCAAATCTGGAAATCTATGGGGGAACAACTCCTACAAAATCATCGTTTATACCCAATCAATCATCCCGGCATCAACATGCTTCAGAATTCAAGAGTTTCTCAAAGCCTGTATCGACATAGAATGGTTTGTGATTTCGAGATTCTACGAGAGGCTGAAAATGATTGAAGACAGAATGATAGCCCCGATATCTATTTACCTGCATTTTCCCTTTTGCGAGAGAAAATGCAGGTACTGTGATTTTCTGTCGGGGCCGGCTTCAAAAGAAAAAAGAGATGAATATGTTACGTTCCTGTGCAGAGAGATCAGGTTGAGAGGAGCATTGTTCCGTGCGCCAGTGGACACAATCTTTCTTGGTGGTGGGACTCCCTCTTTGATGACTCCTGTACAGCTTGAGAAGGTGATGGAAACTATACGGGATACGTATAATGTTGAGCACGACGCAGAGATCAGTATGGAAGTAAACCCCGGGACGGCGGACTTCGCAAAACTATGCGCATATCAGGGCGCTGGCATAAACCGGTTGTCGATCGGCGTGCAGTCGTTTAGCGATGATGAATTGCGCCTTCTTGGAAGGATCCATACAGCGGACCAGGCAAGGGAGATCTTCTATGCCGCGCGTAAAGCCGGGTTTACAAATATCAACCTGGACCTGATGTCTGCGCTGCCGGGCCAGGATCCGGAGAGCTGGTCGGGCACACTTCGTGAGGCTGTGGAACTGGGGCCGGAACACATATCCGCATACAGCCTGATCCTCGAAGAGGGGACTCCGTTTGCAGCTATGTTTGATGCGGGACAGCTACCAGCCCTTCCTTCCGAGGGGGAAGACCGCGAGATGTATCATTTCACGGGGGAGTTCCTTGCGGAGAATGGCTATCGCCGGTATGAGATCTCAAATTATGCAAGGGAAGGGTATGTCTGCAAACACAATTGCGGGTACTGGACAGGGCATGAATATCTTGGGCTCGGTCTTGGAGCATCCTCGGACTTCGGGGGCGAGCGCTTCCGGAATCCGGACTCTATGGAGGAGTACAGGAAGGCGGTCACGGAAGCGGCAGAAGCGGGGACAGATAACCCGCTCCGCTGCGAAAGGCAGAAAATGACGCCAGATGACAGGATGGAAGAATTCATGTTCCTGGGGCTGCGCATGACCGGTGGCGTTTCGGAGAGTGAGTTTACACGACGGTTCGGAAGAACCTTGGAAGAAGTGTTCGGAGAAGTGATCCGGCGACAGTTGCAGCAGGGTGTGATCAGGAGATGCTGTGTGGACGAAGATCACCGGATCGCGCTCACGGAATACGGTCTTGATGTGGCAAACCACGTGATGGCGGAATATTTGCTGTGAATAAAGTGAGCCAAAGGGTCTGTCCCTTTGGCTCACTTTTTGGGTGGTGGAATCTCCACCAAAGCCACATGCCGGAAAGCGCGAAATCCATCGAAATAAACTATATAACAATTATATATAAACGATATAAGAATTACTTTTAGGAAATCATATCAAAACACCGTCCGCGGGATTGCATACCACCAAACAATAAAGGTACTCTTTTCCCAGCAGGGATTTCTTCCTGCCGTTCTGAAATTCTTTCCGGTTCCGGGAAATAATTCAAAAGAAATACTATAAGAAAACATAAGAAAAGGAGAAATACACATGTACAGCAGTATTACTTCCGGTGCCGTCCATGGGATCGACAGCTATTTGATGAAGGTAGAGACCGACATCTCCGACGGACTCCCTTCCTTTAATATGGTGGGATTTATGAGCGGCGAAGTGAGGGAAGCGGGGGAGCGCGTGAGGGTCGCGCTCAAGAATATCGGGATCCATCTCCCGGCAAAAAGGATCACAGTAAATCTGTCTCCGGCGGGGATCCCTAAGCGCGGGATCGTGATCGATCTTCCTGTCTGCGTCGGGCTTCTCGCCTGCCTGGGATATATCGATCCCGACTCGGCGGACGATGTGCTTGTAGTGGGCGAGATCGGCCTGAACGGAGAGATCAGGCCCGTCAAAGGGATCCTGTCCATTGTGATGGAGGCGCGGGAGAGGGGGATAAGGACCTGTCTCATCCCGAGCGGCAATCTGGCAGAAGGATCCCTGGTTCACGGCGTCCGCGTGGTGGGGGTAAGGTCCCTTGCGGAGCTGGTCAATTATCTCAGAAAAGAAGAGGGCGAGAGAGACCGCTTTCTTCCGCCTTCGGAAATAGACGCCGCCCAGATCCTTGCGGGGAGTATTGTAACGGGAGCTCCCGATCTGTCCGGCGTACATGGCCAGAAGCAGGCCAAAAAAGCGCTCGAGATCGCGGCTGCAGGCTTCCACAACGTGCTCCTGACAGGGCCGCCCGGCACCGGAAAGAGCATGCTCGCCAGATGTGTACCCGGAATCCTGCCGCCGCTGACGCCGGAAGAGGCACTTGAGATCACAAGGATCTATAGCGCCTCGGGTATGCTGCCTGACGGCGCGCCGCTGATCACGAGCCGTCCCTGTATCGCGCCGCATCACTCGGTCACGAGGGCGGCGCTGATCGGAGGAGGGAATGTTCCGACAGCAGGCCTGATCTCGCTCGCGCATCTGGGAGTCCTGTTTCTGGATGAGATCTCCGAGTACGCGGCAGCCGATCTGAACGCGCTGCGGGAACCTCTTGAGAGCCATGAGATCACGATCCGAAGACTGCATGGTACCTACCGGTATCCGGCAAGGACAATGCTGGTCGCAGCGTCGAA
>CACXMK010000128.1 GCA_902768735.1 uncultured Lachnospiraceae bacterium
AGGGTCGCCGCCGAAGGCGTCGGGGGGTTCCCGCGCCGGGTTTTTTGACCGAGCGCGGTTAGATAGGACAGCCCGGCGCATGGCAATGTCGTAAACTTAAGCAAATCGCACGGCGATTTGCAGGAGCGACGCCCTCGTGGCTCAGTCCCCGCAATTCATTGCGGGGATAAGGCTTATACAATCCTTAAGTTTACGACATTACCCTTTGCCGACTGTTAATTCCTGATCGTCCTTACCGCCAATATTCCGCCGAGAGCGCCGCCGAGCAGTGCGGCAAGCAGCTTTATCAAGAACACCGTCGAAAATTCCGCCTTGTTCTGCACTCCCGACACGGCTATTACCGCAAGCAGCATCACCGCGCCGGTCGCGGGTCCGGCGATCAAGCCCGCGCCCGTGGTGAAATACAACGGGACCACGCTGACCAAGGGCACCGACTACACGGTCTCCTATAAGAACAACACCAAGGTCGGCACCGCCACGGTGACCGTGAAGGGCATCGGCAACTACACCGGCAGCAAGAAGGCCACCTTCAAGATCAACCCCAAGCCTACCACCCTCTCCAAGGTCACCCCGGGAAAGAAGAAGCTGACCGTCACCTGGAAGAAGCAGACCAAGCAGGTCTCCGGCTACCAGATCCAGTACGGCACGAAGAAGGACTTCTCGAATGCCAAGAAGGTGACCGTGTCCGGGGCCAAGACGGTCAAGAAGGTCATCAAGAGCCTGAAGGCGAAGAAGTATTACTACGTCCGCATCCGCACCTACAAGACCGTCAGCGGGAAGAAGTACTATTCCTCCTGGTCGAAGTATAAGAAGGTCAAGACAAAATAGCTTACATCACGGTCCCCACATACCGCTTGCAATTGCAGGCGGTATGTTTTTTACACCCAACATTGATGAATCATCGAAAACGTCCCATTTCCCTAGCCGAGCAGTACGTCCACGGAGATATCGAAAAAGTCCGCCATCTGGATGATCAGCCCCAGTTCCGGGATCGACAGCTTTGCCTCCCACTTGTAGACGGCTCCCGCCGTCACCCCTAAGGCCTCGGCAAGCTGTTCCTGGGTCAGCGATCGCTCTTTGCGGAAGGTGCGGATGTTTTCCGCCAGCATCATCTTCATGCGCCTGCCTCCTTTGTGGTTCTGCAAATGATTATACTGCGTGAAAACTGAAAAGAGAACAGACCAGTCATATCAATTAGATTTTATTTTTTATACTGTCAGTAAGAGTTTTCCAAAGGGAGGAAACTTCCTTATCGAACATTGATTTTTGGAATGTTTTCAAGTATAATAACAGATGAAATCTACGAAAGGAGGTTAAACCAATGATTAACAGGGAGGCTATCGTCGGTTAACTGAATATACGGGCGCATGGCATGAGGGGTGAAACACAGCCCTCTTGTTTAGTGTGCCGCATATAAGTAACTTCTGATCGTGGAAACCGCAGGACGCAGCCACAAAGGGAGCTGCTTCGCTGCGGTATTATTATGCCCTTTTTCAGCCGACAGGATATAAGAATGATTGGATAACGAACAACACAAGGATTCATGGAGGAAGACCATATGAATATACGATTGATGCCCATCAATGATGATAACAGAGATGCCGTTCTGTCCCTTTCCGTGCGGGAGGATCAGCCTTTCGTCGCTCCTAATGACGTTTCCCTGCGGCAAGCCGATGAGGCCAACGCGGAGCAACCTGGCGTGGCCCGGCCCTTTGCCATCTATGCAGATGAGAAGCTTGTGGGCTTCTGCATGTTCGCCTTTGACCCCGAAGAAGAGGATGAGGATGACCGCTACTGGCTCTGGCGCTTTATGATTGACAAAAACGAGCAGGACAAAGGCTATGGCCAGGCAGCGCTGCGGGAGATCATCCAATACTTCAGGGACAACGGCGCGGACCGGCTCTTTCTGTCCACCGAACCGGAGAACGAGCGGGGCCTGCATATCTATCACAAAGCAGGTTTCCGGGAGACCGGCATCATCGAAGATGACGAAGCGGTCATGATGCGGATGCTGAAGGGCCCGAACAGGATGGTCAAAAACTTTTATGGTGTTGATGTGGACCAGGCCATGCGGATAAGGGGAAAGAGAGGCTACGGTGTCAGCATCGCCGTCCAGGACGGAGACGGTGATTTTCTCACTTACTGCTCCGGGAGCGGCAGATACGGCGAAGACTATCCGGTAAACCCGGACATGCTGTTTCAGGCGGGCTCCGTGTCGAAGCCCATGTTCGCCCTGACGCTGCTGCGGTATGTCGACAAAGGCAAAATCGACCTGGACGCGGACATTTCAGGCGTCGTGCCGGAATTCGTCAAGAAGGGCCCGGTGACCTTTGCCGCGCTGCTCAGTCACACGGCGGGCTATAACGTGCACGGTTTTCCCGGCTACCCGGCAAATCACGAACCGCTTTCGCTGGAGGACGTACTGGACGGAAAGGGCAACACGCCCAGGCTCCGCAGGATCAGGCCTTATGGCAAGCAGCACATGTATTCCGGTGGCGGCATCACGCTGGCGCAGCTCGCCTTTGAGCGCATCACTGGCACGACCCTGCGGGAGGCGTTTAAAAAGGAGGTCGCCGAGCCGCTGGAACTGAAACGCACCGGCTTCTTCCAGCCACTGGACGAGGAACTGGTTGCCAATGCCGCCTTCGGCTTCCGGCTGGCGCAGAAGGAGGACCCGGCCCACGGCTATCATTACTATCCGGAGCACGCAGCTGCGGGCCTTTGGACCACACCCACGGAGCTGGTAAAGATCGGCATTGCGCTTTCCAGAAGCTATCGCAGGGGCGGCTTCCTCAAAAAGAAGATGGCTCGGCGCATGATGACGCCGATCATGGATGACTACGGGCTTTGCCTCAACGTCTGGGAGTCGGAAGCCCGGAAAGACAGCGTTGCCGGTCACGGCGGAGAGAACTGGGGCTTTCTGACGAGCTGGGTTTTCTCCAGAAAGAAAGACATCTGCGTCGCCGTGATGTACAACAATGTCACGGAAGCAGCTGACAAAGCGATGGATGACATCGCCTGCGAGATATACAGGAACGCGAAAGATTAAGGAGAAAACAGTCATGGATAAGAAAACCTTGATGGAAAGCCTTGCCCGCGAGGCGCACGAAAAAGGCGGCTTCAACGGGGCATGGCTCTACGCCGAGCACGGCGAAATCGTCTCGAAAGGCGCCATGGGTTTCCGGGATCCGGACAACACGCTGCCGATCCAGGAGGATACGATCTTCCAGCTTGCTTCTGTCAGCAAACAGTTCACGGCAACCGCTGTCATGCTGCTGCTCAGAGAAGGCCTTCTGTGTCTGGAGGACAAGATCACAAAGTACTTCCCGGAGCTCACCGCCTACGAGGGCGTAACGGTCCGTCACCTGCTCACCCACACCGGCGGCGTGCCCGATTACTTTGACGACGCGGACTGGTTCAAGGAAGAGCACAGGGTCCCGGGCAACGATGAGATCATTCGTTTCCTTTGCGAAACCGAACTGAAGCCCTCTTTCGCCCCGGGCGAAAAGCTGGAATACTCCAACACAGGCTACAATCTGCTGGCTCTGCTGGTGGAGCGGCTCTCCGGCGTTCCCTATGAAGCGTTTCTGCAAAAGAACATCTTTGAACCTGCCGGCATGAGCTCCACCTGCTGCTGCCATATCCGCAGGGACGGCGTTCACTTTGAGAATTACGCCCGCGCGTCGGTCATTGAAAACGGCCGGTATGTGGCCGACATGGACTCTGTCAAGGTCAGCGAGGTAGCCGCCTTTGACGGGCTGAACGGCGACGACTATGTATACACGACGATCTTTGATATGTTCGCTTGGGACAGGGCGCTGCGCGATGGAACTGTGTTGACCCTGGAGGAGCAGCAGCTCATGTACACCCCCGCTAAACTCAACAGCGGTGAGGATGCCGTTTACGATGAGGATGAGGGGCT
>CACXMK010000129.1 GCA_902768735.1 uncultured Lachnospiraceae bacterium
GGGGTCGAGACGGTTGTCCTTCTTTCCAAGGGAAACATATCGAGTCAGAATGTCAGAGTTGAATTCTCTCTCGAAGACATGGACATGTCCAGGTTTCAGCAAGGGGCTACATACGAGCAGATCCAGAAGTGGGTACAGGAGAAGTACGGATTCCATGTGACACACCTGAATATCGCTAAGACAAAGCGGAAATGTGGGATTATAGAGCGGGAAAACTATAATCTGCCGAAGAGTGAAGACAGCCGGCCACCGGAGACACCGAAAGTGAAAGAAGATGCGATCATCGAAGCGTTCCGTCATTTTCAGATGATTTGAGTAGCTGCTCTTATTTAACTGCCTTGATCAATTGATCGAGGCAGTTTTTTGTATTCATATTCACGTAATCATTGTTATTTTTCTCAAAGCGGAAAAGCTACGGCTTCTGAATACAACTTTTTAAGGATGTCAATAAAGGTTTTCAGGCTTTCCCGCTGATCCTCTTTATGGGTACACAGAACGCAGGAAAAGCTTTCTTTGCAGTCGAACGGGATCCACGCAAATTGTCCGCTGTGGTCGTTTAAAAAACCGGGAGCCAGGCAGACGCCGCGTCCCGCAGCCACATTCGTCAGGGTAGTATCATGATCAGCACTGTTAAAGTAATCGATTTTTCCGGAATTGATCAGCCTGTGCTGGACTGTTTTCAAAGCCTGCGGAGAGCCGCCACCTACCATCAGCGTCCGTCCATACAGATCCTCTTCGCGGATGAGGTTTTTACCGGCAAGCGGGTCATCCCTGTTTGCTTCGTCTGTTCTTTCAGTGCAAAGACGATATCTGCTTCATTCTGAAGGAACGATTCCATGCTGTTCTCATACTGGAAAAGCGGAGTGATCTGGACGTTTGGTTCCGACTCCGCAAACATTCGCATGGCTTCAGGAAGAAAATACAGCGCCTGCCGCACCATCATGCAGATGGAAATGCTGTCACGGTACTTTGCACTAAAGTTCTGGCCCTGCTCGACGGCGCGTTTCAGATCCTGCCGCATACCGGTCAGAAAGGAAACAAACTGCGTACCGGCAGGGGTAAGGGATGCGCCTTTTCCGCTTCTCTCAAAGATCGCAAAGCCGACCTCATCCTCCAAAAGCCTGATCTGATAAGAAAACGTGGGCTGGCTGACGAACATGTTGTCGGCTGCCCGGCTGAAATTCAACGTATGGGCAAGTTCTATACAGTAATCAATCTGTTTGGTGGTCATGGTCTGTCCTCGCTATTTAAAAGTTAAATCAAGTATAGCGTGTTTCGATTGGATTTTGCAATACTTTGTCGATATAATAAAGCCAGAGCAAAAAAACATGGCGTATGCCGGATCTGAATAACAGGAGGAACTAATCATGGCTAAAACACTGATCGCTTTTTTCTCAAGGGCGGACGAGAACTATTTCAGCGGTGCGATGAGGTATGTGAAAGTCGGAAATACCGAGATCGTATGCGACATTATTAAGGATCTGACCGGAGCAGACAGCTTTAAGATCGAGATGAAGGACCCCTACTCTCCGGTGTATATGACCTGCATCGAAGAGGCGAAGAAGGACCTGCGGGCAAAAGCCAGACCGGAGCTTGTCACCATGCCGGAGTCCATCGATGAATATGACACGATCATCCTGGCTTATCCAAACTACTGGGGCACGATGCCGATGGCCGTATTCACCTTCCTGGAAGCCTTTGATTTTACCGGCAAGACGGTCCTGCCTCTCTGTACCAATGAAGGAAGCGGCATGGGTGGAAGTGAACGCGACATCAAAAAGACCTGCCCCGGAGCAGATGTAAAAGCAGGTCTTCCTATCACCGGAAGCCAGGCGGCAAATTCAAAGGCAAGCGTGCAGAAGTGGCTCTCTGCTAACGGACTGCTGTAAACCAGAGACATCATTCGAGAGATCAGAAAGGAGATCATCATGGAATATATCGTACTGAACAATGGAGTGGGGTGCCCGGTGATCGGGATCGGAACTTTTATGCTTTCTCCTGCGGAAGCGGAAAACAGCGTCCGGGAGGCGCTGAAAATGGGCTATTCCCTCGTGGATACCGCCAACGCCTATGTCAATGAGCGCGCCGTAGGACGCGGTATGAAGGACAGCGGTATCGCACGGGAGGACGTCTTCCTCTCCACGAAGCTCTGGCCCAGCGAGTATGAGAACGAGAACGCGGTGGATGAGACCCTGGAGCGCCTTGGCGTGGACTACGTGGATCTTCTCTATATCCACCAGCCTGCAGGCAACTGGCTGGCAGGCTACCGTCAGCTGGAAAAGGCTTATAAGGAAGGCAAAGCGAAGTCTATCGGTATCTCCAACTTTGAAGGAAAATATATCGAAGAGCTGGAGACCAAATGGGAGATCGTGCCTCAGTTCATTCAGGTGGAGGCACATCCGTACTTTACCCAGCAGGAGCTTCGTAAGACACTGGACAAGTATGACATTAAACTGATGAGCTGGTATCCGCTGGGACATGGCGACAAGTCGCTGCAGAATGAGCCTGTATTCGCAAAGCTTGCGGAAAAGTACGGAAAGACGCCTGCGCAGGTCATTCTCCGCTGGCACACCCAGATGGGCTTTGCCGTCATCCCCGGCAGCAAGAACGTCGATCACATCAAAGATAACCTGGATATCCTGGACTTTACGCTGACCGATGAAGAGATGGCTGAGATCGCGAAGCTGGACAAGAGCGTACGCTACTATCACCGTACAGAGGAGCAGCTCGTGCAGTTTGCAGGCTGGAGACCTGCATTTGAAGAGAAATGAATGTTTTTGAGAAGCTGAAAAACGGAGATCCCGTTGACATGATGTCCGAAGAATACCGCCCGGCAATTGCAGAACTGCACCGGGCGGACCGGGCTCTGTTTCATCTGAATCATGCGGAGCCGCAGTCTGAGGA
Source organism: uncultured Lachnospiraceae bacterium (assembly GCA_902768735.1). GTDB lineage: Bacteria > Bacillota > Clostridia > Lachnospirales > Lachnospiraceae > CAG-791. The sequence continues at coordinate 2,905 of CACXMK010000129.1, forward strand.
ATGGACGCAGGCCTTGAGCGAACTGTTTAACGGAGATGTTCCGGAAGGATTGGGTGTGTTCACGCCCACACAGATCGATTTCCCAAAGCAGATCACTTTCGGAAAGCACGTGTTCATCAATCATAACTTCACCGCCATGTCCATCGGCGGGATCGAATTCGGCGACAATGTCCAGATCGGCCCGCATGTGACCATCGTGACAGACAATCATGACCTGACGAACCGTTACGTACTCAAATGCCGGAAAGTTGTGATCGGAAACAACGTCTGGATCGGTGCGGGCGTCAACATCATGCCAGGAGTCCATGTGGGAGATAATGCCGTGATCGCAGGCGGTGCGGTCGTAACGAAGGACGTTCCGGCAGATACCATCGTCGGCGGAAATCCCGCAAAAGTCATCCGACAGCTGAATGAGGCAGAATCATGAAGAAAGCATCACCGCTGACCGTTATGCTTGCAGCCATACTACTGCTGACCGCCTGCAACACCCAAAAGGATGAAACAGGTTCAGCGGCACTGGTACAGAGCACAGAGAAAGCGGCAGCAGCAAAGACTGCGGAAGGAGATCCGGAACTCATGGGATATGATTTTAAGCAGTTTAAAAATGTGAATATCACGGGGATCGATCTCTCTTCCCTTGGTGAAGAGGAACTGGCCATTCTCTATGCTCAGGCACGTTACTGCCAGGCCATGACGGAGGCGGATATCGATTCCATGAGGGAACTCGTCTCGGAAGATATAGTATTCACCCATATGAGCGGCAGGCAGCAGACCCGGGAAGAATACTTCGCGGATATTGCTGACGGAAGCCTGAACTATTTTACCATTGGGATCGCAGATCCGGTGATCAAAGTGGACGGTGACAAAGCACAGATCAGATACACCTCTGTGCTGAATGCCAATGCCTACGGTGCGAGAGGCACCTATCGCATGAAGGGGACCCACTATTATGAGCTTCGGGACGACAGCTGGATCGCGGTGGGCAAATGATCGAAATGAAACGAGAGGACAGATCATGATCGGGAATAACCGTATGCAACCCCCGTGCCAACGGATGTTGTCCGGGGTAAATACGGCCTGCGGAGCATATCGATAAGGACGGGAATATCCCGTTTCCTTTTTTTAACAAAGGGACCCGC
>CACXMK010000130.1 GCA_902768735.1 uncultured Lachnospiraceae bacterium
GGATGTGGCCCGCACCGCGATCCGCCACGGTTCGCGCGACGTCACTGTCTATGTCCGCGGCGATAAGGTGGCAGCTTCCGAGACTGAGTACAACTATGCCGTGCTCGACGGCGTGCACTTTGAATTTCTGAAAAATATCGTCCGCATTGTGGACGAAGGCGCTGTGTTCTGCGACAGAGTTGCGGACCCGGAGACAGGAAAGTACGCGGATGATCATTCCACGGATCAGCTTGTCGAAGCGGACAGTGTCATCATCTCCATCTCCCAGGTCCCCAGGGACAGGCTTGTAATGAGGGACCATGATCTGCATCTGAACCAGCGCGGTACGCTGGCGATCGACGAGCAGGGCGAGACCACGATGGACGGTGTATTCGCTTCCGGTGACGTAGTGACCGGCGCAAAGACGGTAGTTGCGGCAGTTGCCGCGGCAAAAGAGATCGCGGACAACATGGATATCTATATGCAGGAGAAGTTCGGGCAAGGGAGTGCTGAGTGAAAATAGAAATGGAAAAAACAAGAGGTGTCAATCATGCATGCGTATAACGGAAATGCTCTGTTCGGAAAGAAATGGGCTGTCTGCGGCGACAGTTTCACCGCGGGCGTGACGGGAACACTGATCACGGAAGGCCGCTTCAAGGGTCAAAACATCGCCTACCCCTACCTCATCGCAGAGCGCAACAATATGGAACTGGTCAGCTTCTTTATGGGCGGCAGGACGATCGCTTATCCCGTTGACGGGACCTTCCACAACAGCCTTACAGACCCTGAAGCAGACTGCTATTATCGGAATATTCCCGAAGATGCCGACTATATCACGATCTATCTGGGCATCAACGACTCCCATCACGAGCACGGAAAAGGCGGCGACGGGGAGGATCCGACGGGGGTCATTCCGCTGGGAAGCATCGATGATCAGACCACGGGGACCTATTACGGCGCTTTTAACGAAGTGCTCTCATGGCTCCTCGTCAACCGGCCCTTCGCGCACATCGGAATACTGGTCTCCAACGGATGTGACAGGCCTGCTTACCGGACAGCGCAGATCGAGATCGCCACAAAATACGGCGTCCCCTATATCGACATGAACGGAGACCGGTTCACGCCGGTCATGATCCGCTCCATGAACCCGGACATCTCCGAGGAAGTGAAACAGGCCGTCAAGATCAAGCAGGCTGCCGACTATCCCTCCAACACGCATCCCAATGACAAGGCGCATGAGTTCGAGTCCTGGTTCATTGAGGATTTTTTGAGGAGGATCTGATAATTCACTGCCTATTCATTCTCTACCTCTGGGGTAGAGATCATTCTCCCTCTGGGGTAGAGATCATTCTCTACCTCTGGGGTAGAGATCGCACGGAGCAGAGCTCGAAAAAAAAAGAGGTCGTCGCAGTTAATGCGACAACCCCATTCTGTTATTTCAAGATTCACGACATCCTATGTTTTTTCTTTCTGTATACAAAGAAATCATCTTTCCGTTCTGGAATTCCCTCAGCATCCGGACTTTTTCCTCATAGTTATTTGAGATATATTGCGCTTTTTCCTCCGGTATGTTGTAGCCTGCATAAAACGCGAAAACCTCCGCCGGTGTTGGGAGAAGATCAGCCTTCAGGATTCTTCTGTTTTTTACATGTTTCAGCATAGCCTCTTCCGTGCCGTGGAATGAAGTGATCTTTAGTTCCAAAAGCTCATATCTCTCATATGGTCTCCTTCTTGTATCCGAATAGTACATGCTGTTTCCGGAATCGAAAATCGGCGCTGTGCCCGTCAGTCCGGGGGCATCTGCATTACGAAGCACGCCGAAATTCATCATGTGCTCATCTGTATTCATGATCACAAAGTCTGACAGGGTCTGATAATCCAGATAATCACTGATGTATTCCCGGTCAAGCCCATGATCGGAGCATATTCTGATATAGGCATCGTACATAGACTCATCATTAGGAACTTTTTCAGAGTCCAGCACCTCCATAGCCGGAACAAATTCTATCGTTTCGGAGGTAAATGCCGGGCAGACAACCTTTCTATCTCCGTCCGCTGTCTCTTGAACGCTATACTCCACATATGGAAAAACCCCTCCCTGTGCCTTGTGAAGATTCGCCGCAAACTGTTCATTCAGCGCCTGCTGGCCGTAATGCATTCCAGCTGTTTTAATTAATTGCGGCGGCTTATAGGACAGATCCCAATACTTTTCCATCTGTCCGGTCAGGGACGCATTCGGATCATAAGAAGTCGTATTACGATAGGGGATTCTCCCTCCCATGGTGATTCCCGTTTTCCGCAAGTTTACATCTTCCCATTTCAAGTCTGCCTCAATCGGACAGATCCAATAGCTGTCCGTCATACTCAGTGCCAGATTTTTAGCCAGATATTCTCCGGACGTTTCACAGCCTGCAAGTCGAATGACTTCCTGCATTGCCTTTCTGGTCGCTGGCACGCATCTTGCCGCCCACCACTTTTTCATGAGATCGCTCTGATCATTTCCCAGAAAAGGGGCCTCCTTCACGCCAAAAGACTTATAACCTTCCATTTTCCCGTCTATCCGGTCAATGGAGAGTACTCCGCATTCCGTATTTTTATGCTTGAGTACATATAATTCGCTCACAACGCTCTCCTTTTAATTATTTCTTCTGTTTCATTGCTGAATTGCTTTGCCTTTATAAAGGCGTCTATATACAGCTCCGTTGCATAATCATATCTTTGTCTTTTGCTGCAGTCGCAGAAACGATATGGCGTTTCAATCAAGTAGTTTTCTCCGCTATAATCAACCTCCAGCAGCATATGTTCTTCCTTCCTGCGCCAGCAGTATTTAGCATTTCTGTAAGTTCCGGAAACGCCATCCATAACATACGTTGGATTCATAATTGCTACCGGCTCGCACCCTAGTGCTGAAGCCAGCTTAAAAACTGTCTCAACCGACCTGCGATTTATGTCCTTCTTACCGGTCGTGAGTTCACTGATCGTTGTATACGGAATCCCTGATCGCTTTGACAACCGGTAACCCGTGACCCCAGCCTCTTTCATTGCATTGATAAATCTTGCGTTCATCCGATATATCCTCCACAAACAATATAACGTATTTACGTTATATTTTCAAGACTTTCCTCTACCCCAGAGGTAGAGATTCACCTCACACAACAGTATACGGATGAAAACAGGTAAATCAACAACCAACGTACGAAAAAATCGAGTAGGAGGGGGATTAATGAATCCCCCGACCTCTCACACCACCGCTCATGCGGTTCCGCAAGCGGCGGTTCAATCAACTTAACAAGTAGCACG
>CACXMK010000131.1 GCA_902768735.1 uncultured Lachnospiraceae bacterium
GAAGCGGCGCTCGTCATGGCAAAAGAGGGCGAGCGCGCCCTTTCCGCGATCAAAAAAGAGGATTTCGTGATCCTCCTGGACCTGCATGGAGAAATGTGGGACAGCGAGACGTTTGCCGCAAAGCTCGGCGGATGGCACGACGCGGGCAAGCGCCTGACATTTGTCATTGCCGGTTCGCTGGGGCCGTCGCCGGAACTCGCAGCCCGTGCCAATGCGCGCTGGAAGCTGTCTGACCTGACGTTTACACACCTGATGACGCGTGTGCTCGTGCTCGAGCAGATCTACCGGGGCTTTATGATCGGCGCCGGAAGAAATTACCATAAATAGAATTACTCTAAATATAAGGAGGCGTTTCGGTCGCAACAGGAAGTCGAAGGACTTCTACTTCCGCAGCGTCTCCTTTTTAAGCAGCCCCTGCTTATCGGCGGCAAGGACCAGATCGAGCTGCAGCATCGCCTGGTTGACGGGATAGATCACAAATCCCATCAGGATATCGCCCGCCAGCACGATCGTCAGCGCGCTCGTCGGGATATGGAGCTTGCTGAACATGACCGTATAGGTCAGGATCCCGATCCCGGCAGTCGGCGGGCCGGCGGCCGCCAGCGTCACGGCGAGGAAGACCGCCATGATCATCCACACCCCGGAGACGGAGACATGATAGCACTCCGCGCAGTAGACCGTCAGAATCGTCGAAGCGACCGTGCTCACCGGCATGAAGCAGATGAGTCCGATGGGAATACTGTAGGAAGTCAGCTTCTTGCTGATCCCGAGCTCTTTCTCGCAGCACCTGACGTTGTCTGTGTAGGAGGCCTCTACAGAGAATGTCTTTAGGGAGAGCAGGAACGATTTTTTCATCTTGGACCACAGCCTGGTCACCGGGACATTATAGCGCAGGCTTATGTGCAGCAGCCTCAGGACAAGCGCCAAAACAGAGAAGAACGTGATGAGGAGCGCCGGCTTCCAGATTCCCAGCAGCATGTGGATCGTGTTGTTCAGGATCCCGAGAATGATCAGAATAGCGACGAACCAGGGGGACAGCATGCCGATCCACTCAGCGATGATAAGGCCGGCAGTATTGGCTTCATCGATGATCGAGTAAAGCGTCTGTACTTTGGCGCCGCCGATCATGATGGCGTTCCCAAGGACCATGGCGATCACGATGAGCTGCGTGAAGTCGCCCGCGATAAAGGGCGAGAGCACGTCGCCCGGAAAGACTTCCAGGAAAAAGTCGAGGATGCCCGTGATCTCACGCCGGGAGAGGGAGAGAGCGCCGACGGAAACAGTAAAACAGCGCTCGCACAAAAACATAGAGATCACGGTGAAGAGAGTGCTGTAGAGAAGAAAACGCCGGATCAGCCGCACGCCGCTTTTGCTGGTGGAGAGAATACTGCCCACGCCGCAGACTGTCGTGAGAACGGAGAGAAACATGACGGGGGCGGAGACCGAGTTGAGGACGCGGATGAACGCGTCCTGCAGCGGCGTCAGAACAGTGGTGGTGACCATCGTCCGGACCGCGTCCGGAAAGAGAAGATCCAGAATGATGCCAAGGAGGGAGCCGGCCAGCGTAAAGACCATCAAGGTGATCCCGGGGTTCCACTGCGGCCGCCGAAGGGGGAACTGGACGATGTTGCAGCCGTTGATATAGCGGTAGACCGGCGCAAGGCCTATGGTGCCCAGAAGGTCGCCGACCCAGAGCCCGAGGTCGTTTCTGCTCTCTGCGAGGGGGTTGAATTCCTCCTCCCAAAGTTTGAGGACAATGAAGGGGTGGCTCAAGCGCATTCCCATTTCCAGATGGAATTCGGGCTCTTCCTCGAAATGGTCGATCCAGCGGAGCAAAGTCTCCTCGACAGACAGACGCACCCTGATAGCCGTACTCTTTTCGATCTTCAGGGACGAAAGAAAGCTTTGCACTGACTCAGACGCTTCGTCTACAGAAGCAAAATTCAGTTTGCGGACGAGCTCCGTCGGCCCGACCTTTCTGTTTTGAAAGAACATGATCCCCCCATGATATCTGTTCCGCTTCGGAAAGATGACAATCCCGGATATTCTACAGGCATTATAACAAACGCCACTTTGCGATGCCATAAGATTTGCGATGCCATAAGACGCCAAGTAATACTTTCGATGCAGCCGGCAAAGCTTTATAATGGATAGTGATACGGAACGTATTTCAGCAGGGTGTTTTATATTGCGCAGCGTCAGGTTCCTGCGCAGCGCTAAATATCGCTAATATTATATCGTTAATATTAAGGAAAGAACGGCCATGTATTACCAGATCAAAGAGACCCTCACACCGTGCACGGCGGAGGAGATCACAAAAAGAGAGCCGGGCGCGCCGCCCTATGTCGTCATCATAGATCCGGAGAGCTGGGCAAAAAAGAGAGACCTGTTCGACATGGTCATTGACATGGACATGGATCCCACGAACATTCTCGAGACAAAGGCGATCGTCAACTACGACTCCCTGACAGGCAGCTTTTTTGTGCCGAGGCGCTCTGAGCTGAACGGCGCGCCGCACAGATTCGCGTTCGCGCTGGATGAAAAGGGCATTATCTTCATTGAAAACGGGGAGTTCGCCGCCAAAGTTGTCGAAAAGATCTCCTGGAGAAAGAAGTGGAGGCTTCCGTCCCTTGAGCGCTTTCTGTATGATTTCCTTGAATTTCTCATAGAAAGAGACCTGGGCCTTCTTGTGGAGATGGAGCAGGAGCTTGGGACGATCGAGGACGAGATCCTCGGAGGCGATCTGGAGCAGTACCCGGAACGGCTCAACGACATCCGGACGGCGCTGATGGCATTGCGGATCCATTATGAGCAGATGCTGGATTTTGGCCAGGAACTCGAGGAAAACGAGAACGGATTCTTCAAAGAGCAGAACCTGCGCTACTTCCGCCTGTTCACGGACCGCGTGACGAGACTGATGGACCATGTCAAAACACTCCGCGACTATACCGTGCAGCTAAGGGAACTGTTCTCCACGCAGCTGGATATCCGGATGAACCGGATCATGACAGTGCTCACGGTCATCACAGCGATCTTCATGCCCCTGACTCTCATCGTCGGATGGTACGGAATGAACTTTACTTACATGCCGGAACTGCACTGGAAATACAGTTATCTGGTGGTCATTGGAGTAAGCCTTGCGATCATAGTTGGCGGAATCGCATGGTTCCGCAGGAAAAAGTGGCTGTAACACTCACGTTACAGCCACTTTTTTCTTGCCCTGTGAAAAACAGCTGTTATAATGTACAGGAACTATTGTTA
>CACXMK010000132.1 GCA_902768735.1 uncultured Lachnospiraceae bacterium
GCGCCGACGAGCGAAAGCCTGCCCAGCATCTCGCCGTAAAAAATAGCGACGAGGACAGGGTTGAGGATCGGCTCCAGAGCGTTGATGATAGAGGCCGTGACCGGATCGGTATATTTGGTGCCCGTGGTGAAGAAGATGTACGCGAGGCCGACCTGGACAGCGCCGAGCACGAAGACGGCGAGCAGAACGGGCGCAGTGAACACGCTCTCGCGCAGGACCATCGGAGAAAGGAAGATGCCGCACGCGAGCTGTCCGAAGAAGACCGACGACAGCGCGTCGCCCTTCTCGAAGCTGTTGAGCATGAAGACGCCTGCGTAGAAGATGCCGGAGAGCAGCGCCAGCAGGTCGCCCAGCCACTTGCCGGTGGAGAGTCCCTCGAAGAAGAAGCACAGGATGCCGACGAATACGATCAGGATGGAGATCAGGGAGGTCCTGTCCGGTTTTTGGCCAAAAAACAGGAACAACAGGATCACGATCCAGATGGGCGCTGTGTACTGCAGGATGATCGTGTTGCCGGCTGTCGTCAGCTTGTTGGCGATCGCGTAAAGGGTCGTCACGCCTGCCATCGAAATGGCGCCGACGAGAACGGTCGGATTGAACTTCAGCTTGTGGTGCGTGGCGAGGATATAGAGGCCGATCACGACAGCCGCGATGGCGTTGCGCGCGCCGTTGATGGCGAGCGGGTTCCACGGGATCAGCTTCATGAGCAGGCCGCCGGTCGAAAAGCATAGGGAGGCGGCGAGCACGCACGCGGTGCCGAGAAGGCGGGTGCCTTGCTGGGAGCTGTTATTGAGTTGGGGTATTTGGGAATGATTTTTAGGGCGATTCATAATGGAGATACTATAGCATAAATGCGTCAGATAAAAAATGACCCCAGAGGTCGTTTTGCTCAAAAATGACCCCAGAGGTCGTTTTTTACAGAGGTCGTTTTTTACTTTTTGATTCAGTCCGCCTTTGGATACTTCACAGGATCCGTATTTTCTGCCCACATGCGCTGCATGTGGGCCTTTGCTTCCTCGTCGGCGTGGAGGCCCCGGAAGTAGGTGTATCTGTCGTCTTCCGTGATCTTGCGGATCACTTTGCAGGGATTGCCGGCGGCGAAACTCCAGGCAGGGATGTCCCTGGTCACGACGCTGCCCGCGCCGATCACTGCGTTGTCACCGATGTGCACGCCGGGACAGATGACGACATTGCCGCCGAGCCAGACGTTGTCTCCGATCGTGACGCCGATGCCGTACTCGTACATAGTGTTGCGGGTGGCGGGGTGGACCGGGTGGCCTGCGGTATAGATCGCTACGTTGGGAGCCATCAGACAGTTGTCGCCGATCACTACTTTGGCGACGTCCAGGATGGTGCAGTTGTAGTTGGCAAAAAAGTTCCTGCCGACTTCAATATTGCGGCCGTAGTCGCAGTAGAAGGGCGGGTTGATCCACGCGTTGTCAGATTTTCCCAAAAGCTCCTTGACGACCGCCTGTATTCCCTTAAAATCGGACCGGTCCATCGTGTTGAGCTTCTGGCAGAGCCTGCGGGCGACCGCCTGCTCTTCCATTAGCGCGTCATCGGCGATGTAAAGGATCTCTTTGTCTCTTCGCTCCATGTTTGTCATAGCGGGTGTCTCCTATCTGTCATTGGGATGTGTTCAGCTGCTTTCCGGTCACGTCAAAGGTGAAGGATTTCGAGTAATTCTGGAACGGCCAGACCTTAACGGTTTTCTTGTCGTTGTTGTAGATGGCGCTATACTGTGTATAGGAGATCCCCATCGCGTTTGTGTTGGGATTCTGCCCGAGGCGTCATTGACAAAAAAGTGGCAATTCTGCCAGTCCTCCGGCGTAACGATCGACGTGGATACTTTCTTTATGGCTTCCTCGGTATTTGCGCAGTCATCCAGCATGTACCGAAGAAGAATACCGCTGCCGTCTACCATGCGGGCCGGCTGATCCCCTTCCTTGATATCAACTCTCAGGACCGCGACATGAAGGCCTTTTTCGTTGATCCCGTCCATACACTCGTAGGGAAGAACGGCCAAAAAATCGAGATCAAACTCTTTTTGATCCGGGCTGCGAAACTGGAGCATCCCGGATCGAGCAGTCCGCCTTTTCGCATTGCATCCCGGACTTCGGGACTGTAATAGTCCTTATCATAGTTCATATAGTAGAGGTAGCCGTTTTCGTCCAGTCTTCGGATCGGAGCGTCTTGGGAGGCTTCACCGGAGACAGTGTTTTCGGCGATGTCAGTGTTTTCTACGACATCAGTGTTTTCGGCGAGGCCGTTGCTTTCGACGATAGCGGTGTTCTCACCGGCACTGATGCTTTCGCTGCTGCCGGTCCCGCCGCCGCGGAGGGAGATGAGCAGCAGGATGGCTGATATCATTGAGAGGATAGGGACGGTTCCGGGCAGGGGAGACCTCCTTTGGATTTCCGGATGATTATTATTCAGCCAGTTTTTCCATGAGTACCTCATAGATCTCCTCCGCCACCGCGAGCTTGTACATCAGCCGCGTGGGCTGCGGAGCAAGTTCTACATAGTAGGAAGTCGTGAGGACGCCTGCCTCGGAACTCCCGTCCCGCATCGCAATGGCAAAATACACCTGCCCCGGAACCGACGCCTCGGAATTTGCGGGATCTACGTTGCCCATCGTACCCGTCACACCGATTCCGATATCGGCATTGTAGGCTTTTCTGCACGCTTCCGCCATGGCAACGGAAGTTTCCCGCGAGTACACCGTGTAGCGATCCAGGACCTCGGCGGATACGCCCTGCCTGATCTTGGCCTCATTGCTATAGGTCACGAAGGCACCTTTCAGTATCGCAGATGAGCCTTCCGTATCCGTGATCAGCGACGCAAGCTGCCCGGCTGTTGCGCTCTCCATCGTCGTGATGGTCAGTTGCCTCTCAATAAGAAGCTTCGTCAGATTCTGATAGTGGCTGCGGATTTCCGATTCTACATATTTCTTCATCTCTAAAAGACCTTTCTCTGCGGCAGAAGTGAGCCAAAGGGTCTGTCCCCGGAATTTGGGGCCTTACACCCCGTTGTGCCCTTGTGATGAGAACTCTCACAGCGCCAGGCTCCCCATCGGGTCCCAAGGGTGCAGTACGATGGGCTCGGTGCCAAAAGCAGCCGCCTGTTCAGGCGAGAAATATTTGCGGTCGAGAAGGATCTGGTAGGAGAACTCCCCGAACCACTCGTCGTTCATCACGTAATAGCCGTCCCTGCCGCGGTCCTTGCCCCAGCTGTTCTCC
>CACXMK010000133.1 GCA_902768735.1 uncultured Lachnospiraceae bacterium
CGGGATATTCCCGTCCTTATCGATATGCTCCGCAGGCCGTATTTACCCCGGACAACATCCGTTGGCACGGGGTTTGCATACGGTTATTCCCGATCATAGGCGGCAAGGGCGACACCTATTGGTTTACGATCATGCAGGATGCGGAGTGGGTCAAGGGCAGAAAGCCGAAGATAGTTGAGGACGCGCATCCCCACTATCATTATACTTACGGCTTTGGAGATAAGGCTCTGGACGTATCGGAGGCCTACGGAGTGAGCATTGCGTACTCGGATATCAAAGATCCTTCGGCGGGTTTTCACCTCAGGTATCTGTATACAGGCAAAGAGGTTGAGAGTCCGAAGTAATCCGGATTATTCTTCCTCCGGGTACACCAGCCCCCAGTCATTTCTCAGGGCCAAAAATCTTAATACTCCAAAGAAACTCTCAAACTCTCTCTGCTGCTTCCACAAAAGCCCTCAATATCTTTCTGCTATTCTCGTCCAACTTGTAAGAAAACTCGGGATGCCACTGAACTGCCCAGAGAAACCTCTTTCCCGGCAGATGAACCGCTTCCACGAGACCATCTGGTGAAATGGCCATTACTTCCAATCCCGGAGCCAATTTCCTGATCGCCTGATGATGGCAGCTATTAACATCCAACTGCGTGGTGGAAAGACAGTTATACAATGGCGAGTCCTTCACTATGGCAACCTCATGTGCAGGAATGTCATAGGGAGCTTTTTGGTGGTGATTGACTGCAGAAGGATGCTGCAACGGAATGTCCTGATACAAAGTACCTCCGAGAGCCGCGTTAATGAACTGGATCCCGCGGCAGATCCCAAGGACAGGTACATCGTCTTTCAGGGCTTTTTCAAGAACGATTTCTTCCATCGCATCGCGTTTTCCGCAGTATTCCACGAGTCCTACCAGAGGCTCTTCGTCGTAAAGTTTGGCAGAAACGTCTTGGCCTCCTGTCAACAGGATTCCGTCACATAATCCGAATAGCTGATCTATGTTTTGGCTGTCTGCTGTTAACGGGAAAATGATCGGAAGGCCGCCTGCCTCACTGATCCCGTCAATGTATCCGGGAAGCATCCATATGCTGTCTTTTTCGTCGTCCCACAAGGGGATCACACCTATGACCGGTTTCATTTCTCAAATCCTCCAAGCTTTCTACAGACCACGCATTACGGCAGATCAGGCTCCATCCGCCCACACCACTTCCGGGCTCCATCCGCCCGTTATCGCGTCAACCCTAAGCCGCCTGAAATAGTCGACACATTTCCTGATATTCTCCATATTCATGTACCCCGGTTCTGCACTGATGTCTGGGAACCGGACCGAAAAGCCACTCAGTATTTTGTCTAAGAGAGGGGGCGACAGAATCTGCCATGCCCTGCCCAAGACCCCGTATTGATCTTCGATACACCGGTTGAGCCGATTGTAGTCGTCATAGTACACCCTGCTGGTCTTGCTGCTGCCCCACTTGTCTTCATCCCAGACTTCTATCGCACCGACTTCCCTTGTATAGTCTTCCCGCAGCCGCTCGAAATCAATACAAAACGACTTATAATAAAAGGCTTTATCTCCCATAAAGTGGCACAGAACACCCTGCCAGACCGGCTTTTGCAGGTCCACATAGCCTGTGTCCATGAACTCCTTCAAATTGGGATTCCTTGTGTCCTGCTGAGCGGGGTTCTGCCTGTTGGGATTGAAATGATGGTTCTTCCGAAATGCCTGAAATTCCTCGTATGTCAAAAGATCGCCCGCGGAGCACCCATCAAAAAACCTTTCAAAATCCTCCTCATTCCCGATAAAACCGCGCTTTGCAATATCCGGCAGCAGAAGCCCGAGCGTATATGCTTTTTTAAATGAGGCATTATAGGCCGTATTATCGGGATCAGTCTTTTGCGGATCTCCCATCGCCAAATGCAACAATACTCCTGCCATCTGTGTTCTCCTCCATCACCGTCATTCTATCCAATTAATCATATGTTATACCAGATTATCGGTTGTGACAATCAGACAGCAACGGCACATCTGCCCGGAATAAGAGAAAGCCTGCGGGTCGTGATCCCCACAGGCTTTCTCTTTTTTGGTTACTATGTATTCACTTCGACAGTTTCATGGTGATGTTCTCAAAGCTCGCTCCGCACCCGTTGGAGAAGACTCCGATGTGAGCCCCGTCGATGGAGTGGGTGATACGGCTGCTGAGAGCTTTCACATCGTCCACGTAGAGGACGACGATCTCATTCTCACAGACCAGTTTGACATGATGGACACCGCCGCGCGAAAAATCGAATTTCGTGAGCGCCTGAGGCTCCATCGTATCGAGATCCGGGATCTCATACCCTTCGTAGTGCAGGAGGTTCTGCCTGGCGTCCAGGCACAGAGCCGTGAAGGATGCGTCCTTTTCGCTTCCGCCGAAGGCAAAACCTGCACAGCCGTCCTCGTCAATCGTCACGTCGCATTCCAGGGTCATGGAGGCGGGACGCGTTCCCATATCCGCCACGGAATACGAGCCCTTCTCGGCAGAGAGGGAGATGTTGTTTCCGCTGATCTTGCCTTCGCCAACTGCCATCTCGGCTTTGAAAGGCTTATCGACAGTGAAGAAGCTGTCGTAAGGCTCCGGCGCCTTAACGCCCAGAGTTCCATCCTCATGCTGGACCAGCTGGTGGTTCATCACGTTTCCGGCCCACTGATAGATGCCGGAGTCGGAGGACAGACCCGCTCTTCCAAGCCATCCGCAGAGGTAAGTATTGCCGTCGATCTCCGCTGTTTTGCCGGCATAGAAGATAAATCCGTTTCCATCTGTCATTCCTTTTCCGTCGAGGATGTTGTCTCTCGGTGCGACGAAAGGACCGTCGATGGAGTCGCTCATCGCGTAGTAGGTCACGCAGTCCCAGCTGTAGGTGAGATACCAGTAGTCTCCGATCCGGAAGAGGTCGGGGCACTCACACATATACTGCTTCAGAGGGGCGAAAATCGGCCCGATGAACTCCCAGTTCTTGAGATTTCTGGAAGTATACTTGAGCACCACGCCTCCCAGCGTGTTTTCGTTCGCCGCGATCAGGAGCCAGTAGCACTGATCCTTGTCCACCCAGAATACCTCAGGGTCGCGGAAGTCATCCTTGGAATATCCTTCCGGGGCAAAAAACAGAGGG
>CACXMK010000134.1 GCA_902768735.1 uncultured Lachnospiraceae bacterium
GACGAGAGGATCCGCCACAACGAGCTCAAGACGGCGTACCTCGTGTTCTCCTACCTGATGGAGAAAGATAATAAATAATAAATAGAATACGCGCAGTGAATACAGGAGAGAATATGAAGAATCGTCAGATAATCGCAGTTTTACTATCGATGATCCTTTTCATATCGCTTTGCCTGCCGTTTGGCAGCAGTGTTTTGGCGGCTGAGACCTACAGCGAAGAGACAGCAGAGTCCGTGGACGAGGGTTCAACGGAAGCCGCAGCTGAAGAGGAAGCCATAGCAGAGGAGTCGGAGGAAGAGGAGATCGCCGCAGAGGAAGAGAAAGAGCCTGCAGCTGAAGAGGAAGCCATAGCAGAGGAGTCGGAGGAAGAGGAGATCGCCGCAGAGGAGGAGAAAAAGCCTGCCGCTGCAACTGCAGAAAAAGAGCCCGCGGAGGAATCTGAGAAAGACCTTGCGGACGAAGAAGCCGTCATCATCGAAGAAGCAGAGGAACTGGAGTATCAGCCGAAGGACACGAAGTCCGCAGACGACCTGTTCGCGGGCTATGTGGACATGGAGTTCGGGATCGGCGAGATCGTAAAGCCGGATTTCGGAAAGAAAAGGACGACGGCGGGAAGCAAGCTCAAGGCGGACACTCTGCTTGCGTACACGAGGGTCAGCGGGCAGCTGCCTCTTCTGGCAGCGGGGGAGATCACCTCAACGGTATTCACGATTTCCGGGGAGGATCTTGGCTTTACAAAGGTCAGATGGTCGGCGGAAGAGCTCGGCGTTACTGCGATCGTTCAGAATGGCAGGCTCACACAGGAAGCCAAGGACGCGGCCTCTGCCAGGCTGACAGAAGAATACTTTAATCTGAGCCTTCTGATCGACGCGCTCTTAGCAGACCACCCCTATCTGCTTTACTGGTATGACAAAACACAGACGACCCGCGCCAGCGGACACCGTTATGCCGCTGTACGCGTAAACGGCGTGTACTATTTGACGTTCACAGGGGACCTGATCCTTGAGTTCCCCGTCGCGGAAGCCTATTCCGCCGGCGAATATACTGTGGACACATCGGTTGGACAGACCGTACAGGAATCTGCCGAAAACGCGCAGGGCATCGTCGCGGAATGCGGATCGCTTTCGGATTATGAGAAGCTCACCGCATACAGGCAGGCGATCTGCGACCTTACGTCGTACAATTATCCGGCAATTGCGAGTCATGAGGCATACGGCAATCCGTGGCAGCTGATCTGGGTCTTTGACGGGGATCCGGCCACGTCGGTCGTCTGCGAGGGATACTCCAAGGCATTTAAGTACCTGTGTGATCAGTCGTCCTTTGACAGTGACATTGATTGTAAAGCTGTGACCGGCTTAATGAACAGCGGTGAACATATGTGGAACGTCGTCACGATGGAGGACGAGAGGAACTATCTTGTCGATGTGACGAACTGCGACGCGGGAATGGTCGGCGCGGATGACCAGCTGTTCCTGATCGGAACACACGGTTCTCCCCAGGATGGGTACCGCTTCACGCTTGTCAGCCAAAACACCATCTTTTATGCGTATGATGCCGACACGAAGGCGATCTGGAGCACAGAAGAGCTGACGCTGTCATCTTTTAATTATCCGCCTTCTGTTGAGAACGCAGTGGTCTCCGGGATCGAGGACAGGATCTATAACGGAGAGGCGCAAACCCAGCAGATCGTGGTCGAATACGACGGAAAGGTCCTGACGGAAGGGACAGATTATACCGTCTCGTATTGGGACAACACGGACGTGGGAACGGCGAGAGTGATCATTACAGGCGCGGGTTACTACGTGGGAAGCATTGAAAGGGAGTTCGCGATCGAAAAAGCGGATCAGGTGCTTTTCGCATCCTCGGAAAAGATCGTGAACGGCAAGGCGGCCAACGTGACCGTTACAGGGGCGCAGGGCGATTTGACATATGTGTTTGCTGACAATAGGATCGCACAGATCACGAGTGACGACGGCGCAGGGCATATCAAGATCAAGGGCACAAGCGCCGGAACGACCGTGCTGACGATCACATCGGAGGAGACGGAGTTCTTCAAAGAGGCTGTCTTTGAGCTTGAGATCCGTGTTGTACCCGGAGCTTCGACCCACGTCGAGTTCACGAACGTCGCGTCCGGTATAAAGGTCTCCTGGAACGCGGTAGAAGGCGCAAAGTACTACAAAGTCTATCGGGGAACAGAACATCTTTTCACGACATCGAAGCTGTGCGGCGCGGATACGGCAGTGAAGCTCCTGAACGGACAGAAGTTCACGTATAAAGTGGTCGCGTCTACGACAAAAGACAGTGACGCCGGAGACAGTACAGTCTACAGGACGGGGACCGGTTACCGGTTGATGACCGTCGGCATCGTTTCCCTGACCAACACGGTGCCGGGAAAAATGACAGTGACCTACGGCAAAAACCCGGCTTGTGACAAATATGCCGTCCGATATGGCCTCAAGGAAGACATGAGCGACGCAAGGCTGCTTTCCGTGCAGGGCGCCGATAATCTTTCAAAGACAGTGAGCGTTCTACAGGGAAAGATGTACTATGTCCAGGTGCGGTGCTATAAGATCGTCGATGGCAAGAACTATTACTCCGGATTCTGCACAACGAAGAAGCTGACGATCAAAAAATGAGCGCCCGGCAAGAACGGGAAAGGCTGTACGACGTCACGGAGACAGGACGTAAAGAATGAACAGAAAGTATGATCAAAAACCGGACATGATCAGTGTGATCGTGCCTGTCTATAATGTTCAGGACTATCTGCCGCGGTGCCTGGAAAGCATCTGCTCGCAGACGTACGGGAATCTGGAGATCATTCTCATAGATGACGGCTCCACGGATGATTCGCCCCGCATCTGCAGAGAATTTGCGGAAAGAGATCCCCGCATACGCTATATCCGGACAGAGAACAGCGGCGTCTCGGCGGCGCGGAACCGCGGGATCGGGCTCGCGCAGGGACGGTGGATCGG
>CACXMK010000135.1 GCA_902768735.1 uncultured Lachnospiraceae bacterium
TCGCTGTAGCAGACAGCGATATCGCCGGGTCTTCTGGGGTCGATCACGTAGGGCAGCTCTCTTCCGCAGGCCTTTGAAAACGCCTTGATAATGTCGAGAACGCTGTAGCCGTGCCCTGTGCCCAGATTGAAGATGTTGACGCCGTCAAGCTTCTCCATGCCCTCGATGGCCTTAACGTGACCCTTTGCCAGGTCGACAACGTGGATATAGTCGCGGATGCCGGTTCCGTCGGGAGTGTCATAGTCGTTGCCGAATACGTGAACCTTCTCGAGCTTTCCGGTAGCGACCTGAGCCACATAAGGAAGCAGATTGTTCGGGATTCCCTTGGGATCTTCGCCGATCAGGCCGCTCTCGTGAGCTCCGATGGGGTTAAAATAGCGAAGCAGCATCACTTTCCAGCGGTTGTCCGCTTTCCAGATATCTGTCAGGATCCTCTCCTGCATGGACTTGGTCTCGCCGTAAGGGTTTGTCGTGATCCCCTTGGGGCACTCCTCCGTGATCGGGATAAATGCGGGATCTCCGTAGACGGTCGCGGAAGATGAGAACACGATCTTGAAGCAGTCGTGCTCTCTCATCGACTTGCAGAGCGTCAGTGTGGATCCGAGGTTGTTCTCATAATACTCGATCGGCTTCCTGGTGGATTCACCGACAGCCTTATAACCTGCGAAATGAATGACCGCGTCGATCTTCTCTTTATCGAACAGCGCGTCCAAAGCCGCCTTTTCGCATACATCCAGTTCATAGAAAGTCGGACGCTTTCCCGTGATCGCCTCGATGCGGTCTACTACCATCGCCTTGGAGTTGTAGAGATTATCCGCGATGACGACTTCATATCCGGACTGAAGCAGCTCGACTACGGTGTGACTTCCGATAAAACCTGTTCCGCCTGTAACTAATATTGCCATGGTGCTTTCCTCCTTCACCGTAATTCTTGTTTACCTAATATATTATAATGCAGGACCTGACTTTAAAAAACAATGTATTTTTGGATCCAAAATATACCCTGTTGTATTTTTTTATTTCAGCACGCATTCGAGCAGCACCGGGTTGTGATCCGTGCACACAAACCCCAGATCTTTGGTCTCACAGGAGCGGACCTCGATGTTGGAAGACACAATAAATCCGTCGACCGCGTAGTACTGAAAACTCTCCTTGTCCGAACCGGCGTAGGGCTGGTCGAGAGAGCGGCAGGACGGAACGCCGCTGTCCATAAGGAACTGCCAGCCCTCTCCGAACGCTGCAGTTTCAAGTCTTCCGGGAGCCCATTTTCCTTCCTGAAGCGGATAAGCGCTGCTATCTATGCTGTCAAAGGTCTGGTTGAAGTCCCCGCCGGCAATGACGTAATTGCCCTTCCCGGCCTCTCTGTTCATGATCTCAAAAAGCGCCCTCGTCTGCTCTGTTTTGCCCACGCCGTCGTCATAGGCGTCCATGTGAAGGTTGATGATCACCAGTTCCTTATCGCTGTCCTTTATGGGAATACGCGAAAGAAGAAGGCATCTCTTGAAGTTTGCGAGCCTCACAGGCCACTTAAAGGGGCAGGGAAGCTGGATTCTTTCCGCTGAGCTCGTAAACGCCCCTGTAAAGCTCATGATCCCGCTTTTGACCCTTCCGATGGGCGGAATGGGAAACGGGATAAATCTCACATTGAGATTATCGGCATAGGCTGAGGAATAGCGCAGTTCGTCCTCTTTCAGAAGCCCGTTGATCATAGTGATCTCTTCGTCGATAAAATGGGACCTGGCCGCGTTCGTGTCTATCTCCTGATACAGGATCACGTCAGGGTCCATCTGCGCAGAAGCCTCCAGGATCCCGTCAAGATTGCTCTGCACTCTCTCCCGGTCGGCAGTCATGACTCCTCTGCCGCCATCCATGAAGAAATCCGCGTTATCTCCCAGAGCGCCGTATCCGCAGTTCCAGGTGAGGATCTTCAGCGTATCTCCCTCTTTGAGCAGATCCCAGTTTCCATGATCAACAGCAGCCATCTCTCCCGGCTCCGGCTTATATTCGGTCAGCGTCAGGTATTCCAGTATGGCCGCAAACAGAAGGACGATCAGCAGAACTGCTGAGAGCAGGAACCTGAATATCTTCTTTTTCCTTATGGAATACTTCTTATCATTATCCTTAATATTCACTGAATCACGCTCCACATCACCGCATCCATAGTCGGGATCACGCTGCACAGCCATCCCGCAATAAAGATCAGGAGATTCTTTTTCTTACTCATGATCGCCGCGAACTCACGCAAAAGCGCGCTCGGCCAGTAGTACCGCGCAACATGTGCCCCGATCCCCGTGCATTCCAGGTCTATGTCGTCGCACAGGCTCAAAGCCCTGTAGACGTGATAGTTGCTCGTCACGAGCGCCACGTAAGGGTCCGCGTCCCGTTCGTCGATGATCTTTTTGGAAAAGGCCAGGTTCTCTCTTGTCGTCGTCGACCTGTCCTCCTTAATAATATGATCCTTCGGGATCCCGTGCTCTATAAGATACTGTTCCATCGCCTCCGCTTCGGAGATCTCTTCGTCCCGCCCTTTTCCTCCGGAAGGGATCAGGATCGGCGGCGTGGGATCCTTCTCGTAGACCTCTATTGCCTTGTCAATACGGTCTGCCAGAAGTTTCGAAACTTCTCTCCCCCGCAGCAGCCCGCTGCCGTGAATGATCACATAGTCAAAGTCCCTCTTGCGGGGAATGAGCTGTAAAAGCACCGTATAACTCATAAACGACACAAATACCACTGATACATATATCACCGACAGGCTTATAAAAAGCAGCACTTTCATTCCGGTCGTGATAAACTCGGAATTTTGGTCTGACCAGAATATCGGGAAAATAAAGAACAGGAAAAAGCACAGTTCTCCCACCCCCACCAGGATCCCCATGAGCAGGGAAAGCATGTTCTGAAGAGACC
>CACXMK010000136.1 GCA_902768735.1 uncultured Lachnospiraceae bacterium
GCGTAGTAACCCGTCATGTTGCGGGACGCCAGCCCCTTGATCACCTTCTGCGCCAGAAGCTCGTTGCGTTTTGTGATGTTTGCGTTCATAGTTTCCTCCCTTTTTGATGCGTGTAGTGTTCTTTTATATGTGATGTCCTGTGTCAAAACATTGTACGTCCTGTGTCAAAACATTGTATGTCCTGTGTCAAAACATTGTGCCCGCGGATTCCGCCTTATCACTCTCCGTTTTTCTCTCTGTCTGCGCTGTAGATCGCCTGCTCAATATTCTTGTCGGGGATGAACCAGAGGATCAGCAGCATCGTATGCAGCGCGACCGCAACGCGGGGCGCGCAAAAAGACAGCCCCAAAGCAATGATATAGATGATCCCCGTGAACTTGCCACGCCTATCGTTCTCCATGGCCTCCCGAAGGATGTGGCTGCACTCGTCACATCTTACAATGGCAAACCGCAAAAGGAAAAACGATATCGCGGTCAGAAACAGCACCAGCCCGTACACAAATGTCGGCACCGGGTCAAACAGGTTCTGCCCAAACCATGCCGCCGCGAACGGCAGCAGGGAAATAAAGAACAAAAACAGCAGGTTCGCCCAGAGGATCGCCCCTGTCACCATCGTGACAGTATGCAGCGTGTGGTGATGGTTGTTCCAATAGGCGCCCACATAAGCAAAACTCATCGCGTATATGCCGATCTTGGGCATTTCCGTCATAAAGTCCTTAAAGGTGTTTCCTGCCGGAATATGCAGGTTCAGGACCATGATCGTTATAATGATGGCCAGCACTCCGTCACTGAAGGCCTCCATTCTGTCTCGTTCCATCGTATTACGTCCTCCGAAGGATCACATTGAGCCACTTCTCGTCCCCGCGGCCCGGCCTCGCGTCACCGGAGACCCATTTTTCGATGATGATGAGTTCCGGGGTGCTTCCGGGGTTCTCATCTTTTCCGGGGGCCTTTGATTTATCAGGTGCCTCTGATTTATAAGGTTCCTCCGACGCCCGCAGCACATCCGCAAGCCTCTCTTCGTCGAGGTCCGTGAAAAACCTTCCGTTCCGCTCTCCCTCAAACGCGCCGTATTTGAACGATACGTAAATGACGCCGCCTTTCTTTACGGCCCGCCTCATCCGCGAGAACACATCCGGCTGCTCCGCGTACGGGACGTGCAGGATCGACGCGCACGCGAAGATCCCGTCGTATCTTTCGATTTCGTCCAGCTCTGAGAACATCATGCGGCGGACCTGCACCCTGTTCCCGACCTCTGAGGTTGCGTCGGAGGCTGAGGTTTCGTCGGGGGTTTCGGCTTGGAGCGCGTTCTCTGCCTCAGAGGTCGAGACTGCGGAGGTTGCGACCGCGCCAACATTCAGCGCCGCAATGCGCACCATCTCCTCCGAGCCGTCGCAGGCTTCCACCCGAAAGCCCTTTGTGGCAAAATACCGGCTGTCCCTCCCGGCTCCGCACCCGAAGTCAAGGATCAGCGCTCCCGGCGCGAGATAGCCAAGGAACCGGTCCTGGATGTCCGTAAACTTCACGTCCAGCGTGTCAGCCGCGAACCGCTCTGCATTTTGATCGTAGTAGTCCAGTGTTCTGCTCATTTTCTATCCTTGTATGCACCGAAACGGCCGCACAATGCTATCATTTTCCGACTTTGTAGATCTCCGTGTATACCGTCTTTCCGTTCTTGTTCTCGGACTTCATGAGGGAGATACTCTTCACCATCATGTCCGCCTTCGGGCCCGGGAAGCCCTTGGGAAGCGTCCCGCCCATCTTTCGCACGAGCGTGATATGCGGCACGAACTCCTTTGTGTCATAAGGGATCCCCGCGGCGTCAAGCTGCGCGCGGACGTCTTTGGCGAGGCCCTTCAGCCCCTGGTTGCCCTTGACGCCGGCCCACAGGATATCTCCGAAGGTCCCCATCTCCCGTACTGAAAGCTTGAAGGGAGTGAATACGACGCGGTCCATCGCTTTTTTGACCTCGTCCTTGTCGCGGGTCTCGCCGATGAAGGCGAGCGTCATGTGCAGGTTGGCGGCGGGCGTGTAGCTGCCCTTGATGCCCTTCTGCTTGAGGTCGTGCATCGTGCCCAGAAGGGCTTTTTTGACATCGTCCGTGAACTGGATCGCAATAAAAAGCCTCATAGTATTCTCTCCTTCTATGTGTGAGGGAGCTCCGCATCCCGTGCGGGCTGCCTTGCGGCTCACGCCTTCAGCTCGATCTCCCTTCCGATCGCGATCGCCCGCGCGTCCTTGCCGTGCCCGACGAATCGCGTCTGCGCGACCGGGATCTTTTCCGGGAACATCCGGAGCACGATCTCCGGCATGCCGGGCTGAAGGCCCTTCTCTTCCATCTTCGAAAACGTACCGAGCAGGACGCCGCTGATCTCATCCGCGACGCCAAGTTCGAGGTACTGCTCTACCATCGTCGTCATCTGGCTCACACCGCCGCCGTGCGATTCCAAGAGCAGGATCGCTCCGCGCAGGTCCGGCCAGTACTGCGTGCCCGCGAGTTTGAGCATGCAGCGCACGTTTCCGCCCTGCACGCGCCCGCGCATCGATGTGCCGCGCAGGAATTTCACTTCCAGGTCCTCCGCTGCGACCGCGTGTCCCAGCACAGCCCTGTCAAAATACTGCCGCCTCTCCTCCGGTGTCACCGTATCGTTTGGCCTTTGCGCGCCGACGATATTTCTGATCTGATAGTTGACGGCTTCGCGCCCGGTCTTCGCTGTGATCGCGTTGATCACTGTCGTCAGGTCGCTGAATCCGTGGAAAACGGCTTTGCTCTCACGGACCGCCTCGAAATCGAGGTGGCGGAGAACGGTGTTGGCAAGGTCGCCGCCCGTTGCGTCAAAGATATATTCCATGTCCGGATCTTTGAAAAAGCGGTTTAAGACCTCTGCCTTTTTCTTTCC
>CACXMK010000137.1 GCA_902768735.1 uncultured Lachnospiraceae bacterium
GCCAAAATGGGGTAAGCATTTAACAAAAACGTGCTGTAAGCTCCTGTAACAAAAGATCTGCAATCGGGGTGAATGTCTGGTATTTTCTCCAGATCACATACATTTCTGTTTGCGGAACAGACGATAAAGGTCTAAATACAAGTTCGCTGCCTTCCCCGGTATTTACCAGTTTATCCAAAACAACGGCATAGCCCATCCCGGCCTTGACCATGACAGAACCGTTGTATACAAGGTTATACGTTGCAACGATATTCATATCCTTTGCGGCAGATCCAAGCCATCTTGGAGATTCCTGGTCGATCCACTGTCTGGAACAGATCAAAGGCAGCTTGTCCAGATCGGAAACGTCGAAGGCGTTTTTCCCTGAAAGCGGATCGTCCTTCCGCATCAGGATTCCCCATGTATCCTTCATGGGAAGTTCCAGATAATTATATTTTGAGAGATCTACATAGCTCATGACGATGGCAAAATCCAGCAATCCTTTATCAAGCCGCTCACAGACATCAGAGAGGTTTCCGCTGTAAATGTTGCATCGGATCTTCGGATAGTTCTTCTGCAGAGAATATACCGCTTCTGCAAACAGTGACATGGCTTCGGACTCCGGTGCACCGACGAAGATATCTCCGCTGTTTGTTTCTTCAAGTGATTTGAATTCAGCTTCTGTTTTATCCACCAGTGAGAGAATATCCTCCGCCCGGTCACGCAGCAGCATTCCCGCCTCTGTGAGCCTGATACTGTAGTTGGACCGGATGAACAGTTTAGCGCCAAGCTCGTTCTCCAGCTCTTTCAGCTGCTTTGACATAGTCGGCTGGGAGATAAAAAGCCGTTCAGCCGCACGCGTCATGTTGCCTTCCCTGGCAGTTTCAAGAAAATATCTGAGTACACGGATCTCCATAGCAGAACCCTCCTTCCTAGATATTCTGCATAAGAATAACTAAAAATTCAATATGAGTATTAGATATTCCTGAAGCTGCGGAATAAAATGAATTCAGAAAAAGAGATCATTGCCTTGAAGGAGGAACAGCGTATGGCCCTGGCAAGCAATGCGATGGAATGTCTGCATCAGAATCTGTGTGATGCAGGATGCAGCAAGGAACAGATAAAACTGTGTATGGAACTTTCGGATAAAGGAGACCGGAGCAGGATGCTTTTCATTCTTAAGGAACACAGGAAGGAACTTTTGGATACGATCCATGCACATCAGAAAGCGCTTGACTCCCTCGATTATCTCATGTTCCAGACAGAATAAAAGGAAGGCAATAAACGATGAAAAAACGGATCTTAACTGTTTTTATCGCATTGACAATGCTCATAGCTATGACAGGCTGCGGAAGCCGTCAGGAGCAGAATACATCTTCTGACCCTGCCACAGGAGAGGCAGCAGCCCGGACAACAGAGACAGACAAAGCAAGTGATCCTCTTCAGGAGGATGCGGCGCAGATGCCGAAAGAAGATGATTCTTCAAATACAAGCGGGATGAACGATCCGGCCCGGCTGTCAGAACAGGCGGACGCAGAGGAACCGGCCACAGAAGAGACAGGCACAGAGGAGGTAAAAGCAAAAATGCTCAGGATGATGATCGGAAACACGGCAGTTGCTGTTGACTGGGAAAACAATGAGTCTGTAGAAGCGCTGAAGGCGCAGTGCGAAAATGAGCCGCTTGTGATTCAGATGTCCATGTACGGCGGCTTTGAGCAGGTAGGCCCCATTGGCAGCAGGCTCCCCTCGAATGATGCACAGACAACCACATCTGCCGGAGACATTGTGCTGTACTCCTCCAATCAGATCGTCGTATTTTACGGTTCAAATTCCTGGGCCTATACGAAGCTCGGGCACATTACCGATCAGGATGCGTCCGGAATGGCCGGCCTCCTCAGTAACGGAAATGTGACGATCACGATCAGTATGGAGGACGCAGAATGAAGATCCTTGTATTAAACGGAAGCCCGCATTTAAACGGATCTACCTCGGATATGGTCAATGCCTTTGCTCAAGGGGCGAAGGAAGCCGGTCACGAAGTGGAAATCATCAATGTCGCTCACAAAAACATTCATGGCTGCATGGCCTGTGAGTACTGCAGGGAAAAAGAGCTGGGCATCTGCTGCCAGAAAGATGATATGCAGTCCATCTACCCGGAGATTCGGTCCTCGGATATGGTTGTGTTTGCCTCCCCGATCTATTACTTTACGCTCTCGGCACAGCTGCAGGCAGCGATCCACCGAACCTATTCGATTGACATTCCGAAGAACATAAAGAAGGTCGCGCTGATCATGAGTTCTGGAAGTCCTTTCGTCTATGGGCCGGCCATCACACAGTATTACCAGTCCATCGTGGAATACTGGGGTGTGGAAAACGCCGGGATCTTTACGGCAAACGGTGAGCAGAACAAATCCCGGGAGAAACGGGATGAATTATATGGATTCGGCAAAAGCCTGAAGAACTGAAGTCCATTGGAGGAAGAAACAGATGAAAAAGAAACTTATGGCAATCATAACGGTAATGGCACTCTGCCTGTCCCTGGCTGCATGCGGAAACAGCAGCACGCCTGCATCCGGACAGCAATCCGATCAGGGCACAGCCCAAAGTACGGAAACAACAGGGCCGGCGGAGAATGATTATTCCTCACAGGTACAGGAAAATTCCAGCCAGCTGCAGGAAGAAGAAAAAAACAAGGTTGCAAAAGACGGTGCTGACATGCAGACAGAGGATAAATCCATTGCAACCCGGCTCCCGATGGAAGGCGGCACAAAAATCAACATGTACTTTGGCGATACGCTGATCACCGGTGTGCTGAACGATTCCGAAACAGCGAAGGCACTGATCGAAAAGCTGCCGATGACGCAGCACATGAGCCGCTATCAACGGTGATATCGATTATGCCTTGAATGCGCCGTATTTCACGATCCTCTTCGAGGATGAAGATGTCTCGGAACAGTATGGCTATCAGGTCAATATCGGCGTGATCACCTGCCCGATCGCGGATATCGCCGCTTTGCAGGGCTCATATGACGTTCGGATCGAGCTGGCTGACTGATGTAAGGAGTGACAATGATGAAGCATTTTTCAAAAATCATTTCGATATTACTGACCATAATCATTCTTGGCGCTGCACTGGCCGGATGCTCAGGAAAAGGTAATGAGACATCCACCCAGACACCTGTACAGACCGATACACAGAATGAGAGCACATCTCCCTCTGAAGCTTCCGGGTCAGTACAGAATGAGTCTGGTGCAGTTGAAGACCATAAAGTCCTGGTCGTTTACTTCTCTTATACCGGCCATCTGGACAACATGGCGCACTGGATCGCCGATGAGACCGGCGGCGACATTGTCCGTGTAACGGCAAAAGAGGCTTATCCAGATGATTACGACGAAACCGTTGACCGTGCCAAGGAGGAGCGTGACGATAACGCAAGGCCGGAGATCGCTGCGGATCTTACGAAAGAACAGCTTGCGGAATATGACACGGTTTTCTTCGGCTTCCCGGTATGGTGGTATGATCTGCCGATGCCGATGTGGACCTTCCTGGAAAGCTATGATTTTGCCGACAAGACGATCATCCCCTTCATTTCTCATGAGGGCACATCCAATGGAGGAAGCGCTTTTCAGAACATGAAGGAGCTGGTTCCGGATGCCGATATCCGCTCCGATGATTATCTGTCGATTCGCGGAGGCAAGGTGGATTCCTCCGAGCAGGATGTCCGCTCCTGGGTAAGCGGACTTGG
>CACXMK010000138.1 GCA_902768735.1 uncultured Lachnospiraceae bacterium
GACGACGCGGTTTCTCGCATCACCGCTCTCGGTCTCGTGGCTGACCACGCAGGCGGTCACGCAGGTAAGACATCCGATGCAGCGGCTGCGGTCGATTTTAATTCTATACATTTTTATCGCAGGCCTCCTCTATTTTTCTATCGGTCCTCTCAGACTTTCCCGAAGGAGTCCGTTCAGACCTTGTCGAAACAGTCCGTTCAAACCTTCTCAAAACGGCAGGTTGCGCCCTTGTAGTTGGGCTCTCTGGAGTACTTGTCGTAGCTGGAAGGTGTCAGCTTGTTGCACTCAATGTAGTGGATAGGCGCATAGAGCTGGTCGTAGGGAACGTTGTCGGTGATCTTGACATGGAAGACAGCATTTTCTCCGTTGACGGAGTAGACGCGGACCTGATCCATCTCGTGAATGTCGTTCTCTTTGGCCATCTTCGTGTTCATATAGAGGTATGCCTTCTTGAGGGAGACGTCTTCGACGAACTTGACTTCCTTAGTGCGGCTCTGGGTGTGCCACTGTCCGACGGTTCCGCGGCCGGTGTTGTAGATGAGCGGGAACTCTTCCGTCTGGACATAGGGGTTGGAAAGAGGTTCTTCAAAAAGGAAATTGGCCTTTCCGTTGGGCGTAAAGAAGACGCCGTCCTCGTAGAGTCTGCGCTCGTCTGCGGCAAATTCCTCCTCGCGGCCCTCAGGATAAGGCCACTGGCGGCCATGCGTGCCGGGAAGCTCGTCCCACTTGACACCGGAGAAATCGCAGGGTTTGCCTCTGGAAATTTCGCGCAGGAGGTTGAAGCACATCTCGGGGGTCTCCCAGCGCTCGATGGCGCTGCCCATGCCCAGGGCTTTGGCTACGCCGAGAATGCACTCGTAATCGGAGATCTCGTTCTCGCCGCGGGGCAGGACAGGACGCATGGCGGACATGCGGCGCTCCAGGTTGATGTACTGGCCGGCTTTCTTGATGCCGGGAACGACAGGGAAATATACAGTCATGTCCTCAGCACTCTCGATATTGTCATAAATATCCTGTACGACAAAGAGTTCGAGCTTTTTGGTCGCCGCCGCAAAGGTCTCATTGTTGGTCCAGCTGTGGCGGGGATTGGTGCAAAGGATCCACAGGCCCTTGATCTCGCCCTCGTTGATGCCCTCGATAATCTTGTTGTAGGGGATCGTTGGCTTTTTGGCCATGAGGTCGGGATCGATGCCGATGATATCGGCAAGGCGTTTGCTCTCCGCCTGGTCCGTGAAGTCGCCGCCGCCGAACAGGCAGGTGGTGTTGGAGAAGAGGCGGGATCCCATGGCATTGCACTGTCCGGTGATGGAGTTGCCGCCGGTGCCGGGCTTGCCGATGTTGCCGGTCATGAGGGCCAGGTTCATGATAGCGCGGGCAGTCGTGACTGCCTCGTAACCCTGGTTGACGCCCATGGTCCACCAGAAGGACACGGCCTTGCCGGTGTGGATCATTTTCGCCAGTTCCATGATGCGGTCTTCACTGATGCCGGTCACTTCGGCGCCGCGGGAGACCGGGAATCCCTTCACGAACTCCTTGAATTCGTCAAACTTGTTGGTGTGTGCTTCGATGAATTCGTGGTCGATCCAGTCGTTTTCGATCAGGATGTTGGCCAGGGTGTACATGAGGGTCAGGTCGGAACGAGGACGAATCTCATAATGGTAGTCCGCGTTCATGGCTGTCTCGGATCTGCGGGGATCAATGACTATGATCTTGTGTCCGGGCACCTGGTTCTGGCGCACGCGGCCCCAGATGATAGGATGGGCGACGACCGGGTTGGAGCCGATGAAGATCAGGGTGTCGGAGAGCTCCAGATCCTTTAATGTGTATCCGGGAGCGTCATAACCCAGTGTTCCCTTATGAGCGACTGCTGCGGAGGCCATGCACAGACGAGTGTTTCCGTCAACATTGGTCTGCAGGTAGTTGCGCATGACATGTCCGAAGATGGCAAACTCCTCCAGGGTAAGCTGGCCGGTACTGATGCCGGCGACGCTCTCTCTGCCGTATTTTGACTGCAGTTCTTTGATCTTGTCCGCAACATGTTTGAAAGCTTGGTCCCAGCCGACTTCCTTCATGGAACCGTCCTCCTGACGGATCTTGGGAAGCGCACCGGGTTTTACCGTGGTCTGCTGTTTGCTGAGCGAAAGACCCTTGATGCAGCTGAAGCCGTCATTGACGGGATAGCCTTTCGTCGGCACTGTGCGAACGATACGTCCGTCCTCCACATAGAAGTCGAGATTACAGTCGATCGCGCAGAAATTGCAGGTCGATTGTACTTTTTGCATATGCTCCTTCCTTTCTTTTGGACCTTTTCGAATACATACAAATAACGCATTAAAAATTGCGGATTTATTGATGATTCGTCAGTTTATAAAACCTAACCGCATATATCTCCGCATTTATTGTGTAATTTTACTATATATGTCGGAAGTCAGTTGTTGCGTGTGCAACGTTTTTAGATATGAGTTTTATGTATAATAGTTATAATTTGGCTCCGAAAGCTCCAAAAAGAGTTTTAGAAGTTTCAGAAAGGACCCTGTCATGCCGAAAGCACATATTACAGATATATCCCAGCTTCCTGTCTTTGATGGAATCAGCCCGGCGGACTGCACACTGCTCTTCGACTGTCTGGGCTGCCGGATTCGGGAATATAAAAAAGACTGTCTCATCCGGCTTGAAAGAGAACTGGCCGGAAACGTCGGAACTGTCATCGAAGGCAGCGTAAATATGTACAAACAGGACATCTGGGGCAACCGCACCCTGGTCTCTTATATGCAGGCAGGGGATGTTTTCGGAGAGGCCTTTTCTTTCAGT
>CACXMK010000139.1 GCA_902768735.1 uncultured Lachnospiraceae bacterium
GCGGCAACGCATTCAGCTGACACGTACTAATCGGTCGGAAGCTTATCCTTACGTTCTTGGAAGGCGAAAGCCATTCGGTGTTCAGTTTTGAAGGTACAGAAACAAAATATAACATCGCAAGAAGCAAGCCCTGAGTTTTTATAACACAGGGTTTTTTGTTTGATTTTAGTTAATCTTTCAGTTTATGATGGATAAGATGTGACCGGAAGGATACGTAATGTGGATGATAACGGGGAAATACACATATGGAAAAGCTTTTTGACATCAACGAATCCGGATACAGTGTACGGTGCAAGCTTTACTGCAGCAGCGTGAACGCGGTAAAAAGAACTGTCATCTTTGGACATGGATTCGGCGGACATAAAGACAATAAAGCGGCTGAGAAATTTGCCGCGAAGATCATTTCCAAGCACAAAGATGTCGGTGTGGTCACATTCAACTGGCCTTGTCATGGAGATGACGCCCGAAAGAACCTGCTTCTTACGGAATGCGATACGTATCTGACACTTGTGATCGAATATGTAAAAAAGTGGTTTGACACAGAAGAGCTTTACGGTTATGCGACCAGCTTCGGAGGATATCTGTTTCTTAAGTACATCTCGGAACACGGGAATCCTTTTCGAAAGGTTGCGCTTCGGTGTCCGTCGGTCAAAATGTATGGCTCGATCACGAACCGTATCATGACTGCGGATGACCGGGAAAAAATACAGAAAGGGAAACCTGTCCTTGTGGGATTCGACCGCAAGGTCAAGATCGGGAGGGAGTTTCTCGAGGATCTCGAGGCGTCAGACATCTCAGAAAAGGACTATATGGAGTATGCTGACGACCTGCTGATCTTGCACGGGACGAAGGATGAAGTGATCCCGTTCGATGATTCCGCAGTGTTCGCGGACAGAAACGTCATTGAATTTGTGCCGGTACAAAACGCGGATCACAGGTTTACGGATCCGAAAACAATGGATTTCGCGATCCACACGATCATTGAGTTTTTTGACCTGTAACGGTCAGCAGGAGAAAAAGGATGAAACTGAACTTTGATCCCCTCTATCAGAAATATCCGTCCAAAAGATATCCGATCTATGCCAAAAACGGAATGGTGAACTGCTCCAGCCCCCTCGCCGCCGCGGCAGGGCTGGAGATCCTGCAGAAAGGCGGAAACGCAGCGGATGCCGCGATTGCGGCAGCAACGACACTGACGGTTGTGGAGCCGACAGCGAATGGAATAGGCTCGGATGCTTTCGCGCTGATCTGGTCAGCACAGAAACAGAAATTGTTCGGCATCAATTCCAGCGGCCGCGCACCGATGCTCGCTTCGATCCAGAAGATTCTGGACGAAGGAAGAGACGCTGACGGAAAAATGCCAAAACACGGCTGGACACCCGTCACGGTTCCCGGCGCGCCGGCGGCATGGGCGGAAATCTCGGAAAAGTTCGGAAAGCTGCCTCTTACAACTGTAATGGAGCCTGCAGCCCGCTATGCAGAGGAAGGATATCCGTGCGCACCAAACCTCTCACAGGCGTGGAAACAGGCTTATTGGGCCTATAGACGCGATTTTCATGAACCTTGCTATAACGGATGGTTTAGGACATTTGCGCCGCTCGGGAGGGCATATGAGCCCGGTGAACTGATCCGTCTGCCGGATCACGCAAGAACGCTAAGGCTTATCGCAGAAACTGGCGCAGAGGCTTTCTATACCGGCGAACTGGCCGAAAAAATGGATGCGGAGAGCAGAAAACATGACGGTCTTTTCCGCTATGAGGACCTTGCCGTTCATAAAGCGGTGTGGGTCAATCCGATCAGCGTGAACTACAGGGGCTACGATGTCTGTGAGATCCCGCCGAACGGACAGGGGATCACAGCGCTCATGGCTCTCAATATTTTGAAAGAGTTTTCCTTTACGGAAAAAGACAGCCCTGAAACCGTACATAGGCAGCTCGAAGCCATGAAGATGGCGTTTGCGGATGCTTTTCAGTATGTGACTGACCCGGCGAGGATGGTGATCGATTACCACACGCTGCTCACACCGGAATATGGCGCGATGAGAGCCGCGGAAATGACAGACTGCGCGCAGATCTGGACACACCGGATCCCGCCCAAAAGCGGCACGGTCTATCTGTGCTGCGCGGACAGTGAAGGCAACATGGTCTCGTATATCCAGTCAAATTACAACGGATTCGGTTCTGGCATCGTTATCGACGGGACCGGAATCTCACTGCAGAATCGCGGTGCGGATTTCTCCCTGAATCCGGAAGACATCAACTGCCTGATGCCCGGTAAACGGACGTATCACACGATCATTCCGGGATTTCTTATGAAGGACGGCAAGGCGGTAGGTCCTTTCGGCGTGATGGGAGCCTATATGCAGCCGCAGGGCCATGTGCAGGTCGCGATGAATCTCATCGACTTTCATATGAATCCCCAGCAGGCGCTGGATGCCCCGCGCTGGCAGTGGATGAGGGACGGAAGCGTCACTGTGGAGAGCGGCTTCGACGCAAATCTCGCTTTGGCGCTGCAGAGAAAAGGCCACGATGTCCGTATGGACCTAAGGACGCCTTCCTTTGGCCGGGGACAGATCATCCTGCGCTTGGAGAACGGTGTTCTCGTGGGAGGCACTGAGTCGAGAACAGACAGCAATATCGCGTGTTATTAATTGTTAATAAAAGGATAAGGCAATAAAGAAAGGGGCTGTGAAAAAAGAATAGCCCCCACAAAAAGAAGGACCACAGGTTCATAAAGAGCCTGCGGTCCTTCTTTTTGTGTTAAAATTTAACTTGC
>CACXMK010000140.1 GCA_902768735.1 uncultured Lachnospiraceae bacterium
AGCAGCGACAACGAGGATCGCGCCGTCCATCTGAGCTGCGCCGGTGATCATGTTCTTGACATAGTCAGCGTGGCCGGGGCAGTCAACGTGTGCATAGTGTCTGTTGGCAGTCTCATACTCGATGTGAGCGGTGGAGATAGTGATTCCTCTCTCCTTCTCTTCGGGAGCCTTGTCGATCTGATCGAAAGCGACCGCAGTACCACCCTGTCTGATAGCCAGAACGGAAGTGATAGCAGCAGTAAGAGTTGTCTTGCCGTGGTCAACGTGGCCAATGGTGCCGATGTTGCAGTGCGGTTTTGTTCTGTCAAAATGCGCTTTTCCCATTTTCTCAATTCCTCCTTAAATGGTTTGAGATACAACTTTTTAATTTCTTCTAAGCTGCAATGACTGTTCTCAATTTAAGGGTCATAACAGTCACTGTTTCGATTATAATCAAATCGTTTAAAGATTGCAATTATAAATATGATTACTTTTTCAACAGGATCTTTTCGGCTACGTTCTTCGGAACAGGCTCATATCTGTCAAAGAACATGGAGTAATTGCCGCGTCCCTGTGTTTTGGAACGGAGATCCGTTGCATATCCGAACATCTCTGAAAGCGGTACGAACCCTGTCACCATCTTTCCGCCTCCGATGTCTTCCATACCGCTGATCTTGCCGCGGCGGGAATTGATATCACCGATGACGTCGCCCATGTATTCCTCGGGCATTGTGACCTCGACTCTCATGATGGGTTCAAGAAGGACCGGTGAAGCTTTCTTCATCGCTTCCTTGAAGCACATGGAACCGGCGATGTGGAATGCCAGTTCAGAGGAGTCGACCTCATGATAGGTTCCGTCGTAGACGGTAGCGTGTACGCCGACCACGGGATATCCACCCAGGTTACCGGCTTTCATCGCGTCCTCGATACCTGAGCCGATCGCAGGGATGTATTCCTTGGGAATGACTCCTCCGACGACCTCCGAGTCGAACTTATAAAGCTCTTCCCCGTTGGCATCCATCGGCTCGAAGCGGACTTTGCAGTGGCCGTACTGGCCGCGTCCGCCGGACTGCTTCGCGTATTTATACTCCTGTTCAACGGGAGTGGTAAATGTCTCTTTGTACGCGACCTGAGGTGCGCCGACATTCGCCTCTACCTTGAACTCGCGAAGAAGTCTGTCTACGATGATCTCCAAATGGAGCTCGCCCATTCCGGCGATGATCGTCTGGCCTGTCTCTTTATCCGTGTGCTGCTTGAAGGTGGGATCCTCTTCCGCCAGCTTCGCGAGAGCTTCAGCCATTTTGCCCTGACCGACCTTGGTCTTGGGCTCAATTGCAAGTTCAATAACAGGCTCCGGGAATTCCATGGATTCCAGAATGACCGGGTGGGCTTCGTCGCAAAGCGTGTCGCCCGTGGCGGTAAACTTGAGGCCGACCGCCGCCGCGATGTCACCGGAATAGACCTTCTCGAGCTCTGTTCTCTTATTTGCATGCATCTGAAGGATTCGTCCGAGACGTTCCTTCTTGTCTTTTGTTGCGTTCATCACGTAGGAACCGGAAAATGCGATTCCGGAATATACGCGGAAGAACGCGAGTTTTCCTACGAAGGGATCCGTCATGATCTTGAACGCGAGGGCTGAGAAGGGTTCGTCATCCGAAGAGTGTCTCTCCACTTCATTGCCGTCAAGGTCGGTTCCCTTGATCGCGGGAATGTCCAGGGGTGAAGGCATATACTCGACGACCGCATCGATCATCTTCTGAATGCCTCTGTTCTTGTAAGCGGAACCGCAGACTACCGGGACAGCCCTGCACTCGCAGGTTGCCTTTCGGAGCGCTGCCTTCATCTCCTCATTGGAAGGTTCCTCGCCTTCAAGGTACATCATCATCAGGTCCTCATCGAGGTCGCAGATCTTTTCGATCATCTCGGCGCGGTACAGCTCCGCGTCCTCGCGGAAAGCTTCCGGGATCTCGCCGATATTGATGCTGTCACCCTTGTCGTCGTTATAAGTATAGGCTTCCATCTCGAACAGGTCGATGATGCCAATAAAGGCATCCTCCGCCCCCATTGGGATCTGGACCATAATGGCGTTTTTGCCGAGTCTGTGGCGGATCTGTTCCACGGAGCCAAAATAGTCCGCGCCGATCACGTCCATCTTATTGATGAAAGCCATCCGGGGCACGTTATAAGTATCGGCCTGACGCCATACATTCTCGGCCTGGGGCTCTACACCGCCTCTTGCGCTGAACACGCCAACGGCGCCGTCCAGAACGCGAAGAGAACGCTCTACTTCGACAGTGAAATCAACATGTCCGGGGGTATCAATGATATTGATACGGTGCTCTTTGGCACCATCCTTGATCTGATTATGATCATGCAGGGTCCAGTGACATGTCGTAGCCGCTGAAGTGATCGTGATCCCGCGCTCCTGCTCCTGGGCCATCCAGTCCATAGTGGCAGTTCCGTCATGCGTGTCGCCGATCTTGTAGTTGACACCGGTATAGTACAGGATACGCTCTGTCAGCGTAGTCTTCCCGGCGTCGATATGCGCCATGATACCGATGTTTCTGGTTCTCTCCAGGGGATATTCTCTCGTTGACACAGATTCCTTTCCTCCTAAATAAAATGCTGTCTTCAGGGTGCAGTCCGGGAGTGTTCAGACTGCGATCAGAATCTGTAGTGGGAGAATGCTCTGTTTGCGTCTGCCATCTTGTGCATATCTTCTTTTCTCTTCACAGATGCGCCTGTGTTGTT
>CACXMK010000141.1 GCA_902768735.1 uncultured Lachnospiraceae bacterium
GCAGCACATCGAGAACATGATCGACACAAGTCTTCAGAACCTCGGCATGGACTACGTGGATCTCTACATCTATCACATGTGGGACTGGCAGACACCGCTCGAGGACATTATGGACGGGCTCAGCCGCATAGTGAAGGCGGGCAAGGCGAGATACATCGGCATTTCTAACTGTTTTGCCTGGCAGATCGCGAAGGCGAACGCGCTCGCGGAAAAGGAAGGCTTTGCCCAATTTGTCTCCATTCAGGGGCACTACAACCTGATCTTCCGGGAAGAGGAGAGGGAGATGGTTCCCTACTGCGAGGAAGAAAATATAGCCCTTACGCCTTACAGCGCACTGGCGTCCGGAAGACTTTCCAGACTTCCCGGTGAAGGCGGAACGAAGCGGGCACAGGAAGATGCTTACGCGAAATTCAAATATGACGCGACGGCGTCCCAGGATAACGTGATCATCGAACGTGTAGCGGAACTGGCAAAAAAGCGCGGAGTGACAATGACAGAAATCTCCCTCGCATGGCTTCTCACAAAGGTGACGTCTCCGGTGGTCGGAGCGACAAAGTTCCACCATATCGAAGGAGCGGCAAAAGCAGTAGATCTGGAACTTACGCCGGAGGAGATCATGTATCTCGAAGAGCCCTATGTACCGCATCCGCTGGCCGGCGTCATGGCACAGAACAAACCCGCCGCAGCAAAAGAGAAACACGTCTGGTCCACAGGCGACCAGAAAATAGGGTAATAAAAGAGGTCAAACGAAACCCGGAGGTCGAAGGAAACCGACAGGTCAAAAAAAGGAGGAAACCAAAATGGCAGAAAAGATCGTACAGACAGCAGGCAGAAACCAGTTAGGCGAATTTGCTCCCATGTTCGCGCATCTCAATGACGATGTGCTCTTCGGAGAGGTTTGGAACGAAGAAGCGATCGACGTGAAGACAAAATGCATTATTACAGTCGTATCCCTGATGGCGTCCGGAATCACGGATTCCTCCCTGACCTATCATCTGCAGAATGCGGAAGCGCACGGTGTTACAAAGGAAGAGATCGCAGCCATCATTACGCACGCGACGATGTATGTCGGCTGGCCCAAAGGCTGGGCGGTATTCAGACTGGCCAAAGAAGTCTGGAACGAAGAAGCGCCTGCTCTGACTGAGAAAGAGAAATACCAGAACACAATTTTCTTCCCCATCGGCGATCCCAACCCCTATGGTCAGTTTTTTGTCGGAGAGAGCTATCTGGCGCCCGTGTCCACGGAGCAGGTCCCGATCTTTAACGTGACTTTTGAGCCGGGCTGCCGCAACAATTGGCATGTCCATCACGCCAAAAAAGCGGGCGGCCAGATGCTGATCTGCGTCGGCGGAAGAGGCTACTACCAGGAGTGGGGCAAGGAAGCCGTCGAGATGACGCCCGGAACTGTGATCAATATCCCGGCCGAGGTCAAGCACTGGCACGGCGCCGCCCCTGACAGCTGGTTCTCGCATCTGGCTATTGAGATTGCAGGCGAGGAAGCAAGCAATGAGTGGCTTGAGGCAGTGAGCGAGGAAGATTACAACAAACTGAAGTAAACGAAGAAAGGAGAAATATAAAGCTATGAAAAGAATGATTTCTATTATGATTGCAGCAACCATGCTGACAATAGCACTTACCGCCTGCGGCGGCAGCTCTCAGGCGCAGACACAGAGTGCGCAGGCAGCAGAAACCCCCACACCGGCTGTGACAGAGGAGCAGAAAGAGACGGCTGAAGCTAAGAGTCAGACCGAAGCAGAGCAGGAAGCGGAACAGGAAGAGACAACACAGGAGACAGCAGCTGAGCCGGCAAGTGAAGAGCCTGCCGCAGCGGAACACGCAGATGTCCTTGTCGCGTATTTCTCCGCCACCGGCACGACGAAGGGTGTTGCAGAGCGCATCGCAAATGTGACCGGCGCGGATATGTACGAGATTATAGCGGCTCAGCCTTATACGGAGGAGGACCTGAACTATAACGACAACAGCACCCGCGCCACGACCGAGCAGAATGACAAGAGCGTTCGTCCGGAGATCGGCAGTGAGGATATTTCCCTTGAGGGCTACACCACCATTTATCTGGGATTCCCGATCTGGTGGGGCGAGGAGCCGCGCATCCTGGATACTTTTATTGAGAAGTACGATTTTGACGGGATCACGGTGATTCCCTTCTGCACATCCGGAGGCAGCGGCATCGGCAGAAGCGGATCCAATATGGAGGAGCTCGCGGGCAGCGGTACCTGGCAGGATGGCAGGCGCTTTAGCGGAAACGTGTCGGAAGAGGAGCTGAAGTCCTGGATCGAGGGTCTGCAGTAAACAGGGATTTTTTGTAAAAGACGTTTTATGAGGAGGTGCAGCGACGATGTCCGTGTCAAAAAAGAGCAATACAGCCAGAAGAATCATAGATGCGGCCATGACCGTTGTTCTCCTGTTCCTCATGGCCTATCAGGTCATGGGAGAAATGGCGCATGAATGGACCGGGATCAGTATGACGATACTTGTCATTGTCCATCAGATCCTGAACCGTAAGTGGTACGGCACTCTTTTTAAGGGAAAATATAATCCTTATCGAATCCTGACAACAGTTCTGAGTATTCTGCTGGTTCTATGTTTTGCCATGACGGCATTCTGCGGCATGT
>CACXMK010000142.1 GCA_902768735.1 uncultured Lachnospiraceae bacterium
CGCAGAAACTGGACAACGGATATGATCAAGCCGGCGGATCTGGAAAAGGTCCTCTGCAGCGGGATTCCGGTGAACGGAAAGCACAATCTGGAGAGCATGGCCGCCAGCCGGCTTGGAAAACTTTTCCAGAACAAGCGGATGAGCCGGCAGCGGATCAGCGGGATCCTTAGCCGGAAGCATCCGGTGGAACGCTTCGACCTGATCACTTTGCTCTTCTTTGTCTACGCCCAGACAGTGGAACCGGACTGGCCGGCGGAGCGATACCTCCAATACATTGATGCGATCAATGAGATTCTGGCTCGCTGCCATATGCAGGGAATCTATCCCGCCAATCCTTACGAGGCATTTGTTTTGATGTGCATTGTGACGGACTGTCCTATGGACGTTTACGCGGAAGTCTGGGAGATGTCATTTAGGGAATAGCATTGAAAACGCCTCTGAGCCTATGTGGTTCAGAGGCGTTGAGTCAAGGGGACAGGTCCACTGACTCACAATTTTCTGATGTCTATAACAATCAAATGCTCTATAATAAATGTTGATGTCGAGACTACATTGAGGATCCATGAGCTATGAAGATCGAAAAAACCGTCTGCCCCTATTGTGGGGCGAATATGAAGATACTTCCCGGACAGAAGCACGCTGAATGCGAATACTGCGGCAGTTCTGTAGTGATAACCGGCGTGGAAAGCTGATCATAGGATAAATGGGCCGGAAATTCCCCAAGTAAGATATGCGAGGAAATAATGTAATGGGTACAAACGAGAACTCTCAGGAAATAGCAGAAGCGCGAGATTATGACCTTCCCCAGGAAGGCTTTCAGCTGACAGATCATCCCTGGCTGGCGGCCGATCTCACTGTAGAAGATGAGATTCGCTACGCACTGGATGAGATCAGGATGTGATGAGCAGCGTCGGGCACTTTTCCCGCGCTTAAGAAACAAGGAGGTTCCATGAAAACAAGGTGGTACAAGAACGCAGTAGTCTACCAGATCTACCCGTTCAGTTTCATGGATTCGAACAATGACGGCTGGGGCGATATCGAGGGTATCATTTCGAGATTGGATCATATCAGAGATCTTGGAGCTACCGCGATCTGGTTTTCGCCTCTGTACAAGTCGCCGGACTACGATTTCGGATATGACGTCAGCGACTATAAGGCCATTGATGAGAAGTTCGGCACGATGGATGATTTTGACCGGCTTCTGGAAGAGTGCCACAAGCGGGATCTGAAGGTGATCATGGATATGGTCATCAACCACACATCCACTCTCCGTACAGGGATTACTATATCATCCGAAAGGGCAAAAAAGAGAATGGCCAGCTTCTACCTCCCAGCAACTGGGAATCCACGTTTACCGGA
This sequence comes from uncultured Lachnospiraceae bacterium, assembly GCA_902768735.1. Taxonomy (GTDB): domain Bacteria; phylum Bacillota; class Clostridia; order Lachnospirales; family Lachnospiraceae; genus CAG-791. The sequence goes on from CACXMK010000142.1 coordinate 1,360, forward strand.
TCTGCCTGGGAGAGGATCGGCGACAGTGATGAGTTCTACCTGCATCTTTTCTGTAAGGAACAGGCCGACCTGAATTGGGAGAACCCCGAAGTCAGAAAAGAGATTATCAGCATTCTGAATTTCTGGTTCGACAAAGGAGTCGACGGATTCCGCTTCGATGTGTTCAATATGTTCTCCAAGGTCTACCCGATCCGGGATGATGATTCCAGGGATTCCTTCCAGAAAGGCGCACCTTATTACGTGGATGGACCGCGCATGCATGAGTTCCTGAAGGAACTGAATGAGAAGTCCTTTTCCCTTTACGATATTTTCACAGTAGGGGAGTCCTTCCATCCTTCTGAAGAAGATGCACGGGAATATGTACGCGAGAGCAACGGCGAGCTGGACGCGATCTTCAGTTTCGGACATCTTGACTCCGATAATATCGGCGGAAAGAAATTCTTCCCCAAGCCATTTGACCTGCGCCAGTTCAAGAAGGGCTTCTTTGAGCCGCAGAGAGCGGCATTCGGAGAGGGCTGGAATACCTTGGTACTGGAAAACCACGACAATCCCCGCAGCGTGAACCGCTTTTCGATCGATGTCTCAAAATACCGCTACGAAGCTGCTACTATGCTTGCAACTGTGATGTATATGGGCTACGGGACGCCGTTCATCTACATGGGACAGGAAGTCGGGCTGACAAACTGTGATTTTCATGACATCGACGAGATGAAAGACCCGGTCAGCCATTTTGTCTATGAACTGATGACGGGCATGGGCATGCCGAAATGGCTTGCATTCCGCTTCATCAAATACGGAGCAAGGGACCATTCCAGGGTGCCAATTGCCTGGGATGATTCAGTCAATGGCGGATTCAACAAGGGACATGCACCGTGGCAGTGCGTGAATCCTCTGTACTCCAAGATCAACGTGAAGAAAGACCTTGAGAGCCCCAAATCTGTATACCGCTTCTACCAGAAACTTCTGCGGATCAGGAAGAAACACGAAGAAGCTGTCTGGGGCAAAACACAGGAATACAACCACGAAAACCGAAGGATCATTGCCTACAGCAGGACCTATCAGGGAAAAAGGCTTTTCATATGTGCCAACTTCAGCAAGCGCACTACGATCTACAAGCTTCCGGACGATGTAAAGAAGTATAAGGTTATACTCAACAATTATGATGTACTTGGACGGAAAGGGCAGAAAGTGAGACTGAGGCCTTATCAGGCAGTCGTGCTGAGGTATTGATGAGCCATTTAGAGTGGAACCGCTGGAACAGATCGAAGAGGATCTGGCGGAGGCAAGGCAATATGTACCCAATGTTACCAGGGTGTTTCTGGAGAACGGGGACCCATTTGCCTTGTCAGCCGACAGGCACCAGTGGTGGCAATAAAAAAAGGACTCTGGAGGAAAACTCTGGAGTCCTTTTCGATTGCTTATTCGCAGTCTTCTCAGTATGTATTCTTGGGAGATTATTCTCCGAGGGCCTTCAGCGCCTCTTCGATTCGTTCGTTATATTGGGAAAAACTTGCACCGATTACAGGTTCTGTCACAATGTGACCTTTGCTGTCCACAAAGAAGGAGGTCGGAAGGGCCATGTGCGGCATCATCTGCAGCATTTCATTAGTCGCCACGAGGTTGGTATATGTGACGCCTGCCTTTGCGAGGATCTCCTTGGCGGCCGCGGTTATGTCGCTCCCCTCTCCGGCGTCTTCGCAGATACCAATGATCTGGCAGTTTTTGGCAGAGAGGTCTTGATGGAGTTTCTCAAGGTCCGGCAGTTCATCTTTGCAAGGCTCGCACCATGTGGCCCAGAAATTGATCATCGTGAGCTTGTGCCCGGCAAAAAGGTCGGTGCTCGTGACCGCATTTCCATCGAGGTCTGTCGTTTCAAAAGAGATACCCGAATCGGATGCATCCTCTGCAGATGCGTCTCCGGCCTCAGCGGGAGCCGGGCTTGCCTCGGAGGAAGTTGTGCCGGCCTTGTGCAGAGCAAATGTTGCCGTCCGGACATCGGCGCTCAAGGTGAGCTCTTCGCTGGTCCCTTCGTATTCTGCGGGGGCCTTGAGGACATGTGCCGTATAGTCGGCGGGTTCAGCGTCAAAATATGCAGCCCCGTCATCACCCGTCTGGCCCATCATGCACTGCGTATCCGTGCAGAGCTGTACTTTGACACCGGGAATCGGGGTGGCGTCGTCTGCATCCTGCACCTGGATGACATATTTGGGGTCAGTGCTTGTGGATGCCCCTTCTGCCTTTGGCTGCGCCTGGGCAGAGTTGCCGGTATTGTTGGAATTACCGGACTTGCCGGAGCCTCCACATCCCAAAAGGAGTGTAATGGCTAGGCCCATGACAATTAGAACAGTGACTTTGTGTTTCATATTAA
>CACXMK010000143.1 GCA_902768735.1 uncultured Lachnospiraceae bacterium
GCCGCGGACAATGGAGTCATCAATGAGCACAACGCGTTTTCCTTCCACCGTGGAGCGCAGAGGGTTCAGCTTGATGCTCACATCACGCTCCCGCATTTTCGGATCGGGAGCAATGAAGGTTCGGCCAATGTATTTGTTCTTGATAAAACCGATCCCGTAAGGAATACCGCTCTCCTGCGCATAGCCCAGCGCGGCGTCAAGGCCGGAATCCGGAACGCCGATCACCACGTCGGCCTCCACCGGATGTTCTTGCGCCAGAATACGTCCGGCTCTTTGCCTGGCCAGATGAACGCTGGCGCCGTCGATGACCGAATCGGGTCGGGCAAAATAGATGTATTCAAAGACACACAGCTTTTTCTCTGTTTTTCCGCAATGCGAGCGATCAGAGCCTATGCCGTCCGCGCTGACTGTGACGATTTCACCGGGTAGAACATCCCGCATGAAGGCTGCGCCGATCGCATCCAGCGCACAGGTTTCCGAGGCAAAAACGACAGCGCCGTCGGGTAGCTTTCCCATACACAGCGGGCGAAAGCCGTGGGGATCCCGCGCGGCAATCAGCTTGGAGGGAGAGGAAATGACAAGCGAATAGGCCCCCTCCAGGCGATCCATCGCAGCGGAAACCGCCGCTTCAATGGAGGGTGAGGACAGACGCTCCTGGACGATCGTATAGGCAATAACCTCGGTATCTGACGTGGAGTGAAAAATGGAGCCTCGGCATTCGAGCTCACGACGCAGAGGAAACGCGTTCGTCAGATTGCCATTGTGGGCCAGGGCCATCTGCCCCTTATAGTGATTGACAAGCAGCGGCTGAATGTTTCGCTTGCTGTCGGAGCCGGTGGTACTGTAGCGGACGTGGCCGACAGCAATATTTCCTTCGCCCAGTATCCTGAGCTTTTCCGGCGAGAACACCTCGGCCACCAGGCCTGTATCCCGGCAGGAGGAAAAGACACCGTCATCGTTGATCGCGATCCCCGCGCTCTCCTGACCTCTGTGCTGCAGGGCATAGAGAGCATAATAGGTAAGGGTAGCCAAATCCGTGCGTTGTGGGGAGAAAATCCCGAACACACCGCATTCTTCATGAATCCCTGCCATCTTAGCTTTCCAGGATGCGGCGCTGCATTTCCAGATACGCGTCCTCTACACCGCCGAGATCCCGGCGAAAACGGTCCTTGTCCAGCTTCTCACCGGTCTTACTGTCCCAAAAGCGGCAGGTATCCGGGCTGATCTCGTCGGCCAGAACCAAAGTCCCATCCGCTGTTTTCCCAAACTCCAGCTTGAAATCGACCAGAATCACGCCGGCATCCGACAAAAGGGCCTTCAGCACCTCGTTCACGTGGAGGGCATACGTTCTGATCTGCGCGATTTCTTCCCGCGTGGCCAGCTTCAACGCAACCGCATGGTCGTCGTTCAGCAGAGGGTCGTGCAGGTCGTCGTTTTTATAGGAGAACTCCACGATCGGCTCGTCAAAAACCAGACCTTCCTCAACACCGTAGCGACTGGCAAAATGGCCGGCGGAGAGGTTGCGGACAATGACCTCCAGCGGGACGATCCGCACCTTTTTAACGGCGGTTTCCCGGTCGTTGAGCTCCTGAACATAGTGTGTGGGGATCCCACGCTCCGCCAGTTTTTTCATAAAATAATTGGTCATTCGATTGTTGACAGCACCTTTGCCCTCGATGATTCCTTTCTTCAGACCGTCGAAGGCGGTTGCGTCGTCTTTGTAGGAAACGATCACAACATTCGGGTCATCCGTGGCATAGACCCGTTTGGCTTTCCCCTCGTAGAGCTGTTCGCGCTTTTGCATGATGGATACCCCCTGAAATAGAAAAAATGTTTTCCGATGCCTCAAAGGGGCACGAGGCCCCTGGCACCGAAAAACATTTTTCGCGAGTTGTTATTCAAGACGCTTGAAACTATAGCATATGCGGAAAGGCACTGTCAAGAGAGCAAAAAGCAAGCAATACGAATTGCAAATATCGAAATATACGAAAAGGATATCATGGCGATCGGTCGGCTGAAAAACAAGTCCGCCAGTTATCGCACTGCTGAACTCGACCGGGCGGCCTCGCTCACCGCGGCAGCCACCGCGTCTCGTACGCGCGGATCGAAAGCGGCGGGGAGAATATGATCGCATCGCAGCTCTTCCTCATCCACCAGCGCGGCCAGAGCACGGGCAGCGGCGATCTTCATTGCGTCGGTGATCTCTCGGGCACGCACATCCAGCGCACCGCGGAATATTCCGGGGAAGCACAGCACGTTGTTTACCTGATTCGGAAAATCAGAACGCCCTGTGGACACCACCGCTGCGCCAGCTGCGATTGCCTCATCGGGAAAGATCTCCGGGGTCGGATTGGCACAGGCGAAAACGATCGCCTGATCCGACATGCTCCGGATCATCTCCTGCGTAAGTTGACCGGGTGCAGAAACCCCGATGAACACATCCGCGCCGCGAATGACATCCCGCAGTGTTCCCCGTTCATGCATGGGATTTGTCAGCCGGGCCATCTCTTCCTTGATCGGATTGAGATGCTCCCGGCCTTCCCAGATGGCCCCATGCCGGTCGGTCAGGATCAC
>CACXMK010000144.1 GCA_902768735.1 uncultured Lachnospiraceae bacterium
ATCCCTCCGGAACTCACAGCGCTCGCGGACCGCTTTGGCGACTCGCCCGCCGCGATGCAGCAGGCAGGCATCCTGTATGCTTCGCACCAGATCATCGACTTGATCGCGAACGGCTGCGGACACATCCACGTCTACACCATGAACAAGCCCGAGGTCGCCGCCGGCATCCTGAACAACCTGCGCGGCATCCTGTAAGACAAAGGAACCTCCTCACAAAGCCATTCCTAAGATATTACTTCCAAAAAAGCGCACCCACCGGGGTGCGCTTTTCATTTGCTCATTTTAAATTGTATGCAATCGGTTTGAGTCAAAGGGTCTGTCCCCTTGGCGCACTCTCTTACTCTCTCCGCAGCGCGTCAATGGGATTCAGATTCGCCGCCTGCACCGAAGGCAGGAAGCCAAAGATGACTCCGATCGCCATGGAGAACACGACGCTGAGGATGATCGCCGGCACACTGATCGCGACCGGCGTGCCCGCGACGCGCGAGATGACCTCCGCGAGGACGATGCCCGAGATGACGCCGAGGATGCCTCCCAGGCTTGTCAGGACGACCGCCTCGGTGAGGAACTGCAGGAGGATGCGGCTGTTACGGGCGCCGAGCGCCTTTTTGAGGCCGATCTCGTTGGTGCGCTCCGTGACGGAAACGAGCATGATATTCATGACGCCGATGCCGCCGACGAGCAGCGCAATACTGGCGATCCAGATCAGCAGGCTGTTCGTGCTGTTCGCGAGCTCCTGCTTATTGCGGGCCTTTTCGAGCAGGTCCTCTGCTTTGTAAGTGACCGCGTCCTCGCCACCCGTGCTGCTGACGGAGCGCCTCATGATTTTTTCAACGGATTTGCCCATCGTGCTCATCTGCTCCGTGGACACGGCCCGCGCCACGCAGTTCTGCGGCTCGTCGTAATTGTACATGACCGGCCAGATCGTGTCGGGCACGAGCACCTGCCCGTACTCCTCCTGGTTGTAGGTCTCGTAGTCCTGCATCGTCTCGATGACCGGCTGGAACTGGTCGGATTTGCGGATCAGCCCCACCACGATGAACGGCTCTCCCCGGATCTCCATCGTCTTTCCGATCGGATCCGTCTCGGGAAACAGCGTGTTCGCGGCCTTCTCGTCCAAAACAGCGACCTTATGAAATGCTTCGTAATCCGACTCGACGAACGGCCTCCCCTTGTAGACCAGATAGCCCGTCGTCGACAGATAGTGCGAGTCGATCCCGTAAATGCTCCCGCCGCTCAGCATATTGTTGCCCGCCGAAATGCCGTCCGCGTACGTCCTGCCCAGATAAAACGACGCATCCGCCACGGAATCGAGCTCGAGGATCTCCTTCCTCTGCGCGTCCGTCACCGGGATCACGTTGTCCGGGATTCCCGCGTCCATCCAATACGTCGAGTCCCCCTGCCGCAGCGACACGGTCACATTGTTGTTGCCGGCTCCGATCAGGTTTTGCATGATCTGCTCATTGGTTCCCTTGATCGTCGATACGATCGCTATGATCGACGCGATTCCTATGATCACGCCGAGCATAGTCAAAAAAGAGCGCAGCCGATGGGACCAGATTCCCTTGAGGGCGAGCCTTACATTTTCACCCATACATTGCCTCCGTGTGAAAGGTCTGCCGGCGCGCCGCAGCGCCCGGTGCCCTGATTACCATTCTGTAAAACCGATCAACCTCCATAAAAGTCAGATATCGATCCTTCGCGGGTCTTCGCGCCTTCCTTGACATTCTTGCCGTAAGGGAACGCGATCCAATCCGACTCGCTGATCCCCGAAAGCACTTCATACCCTGCGTCTGAGAGAGTGCCTGTGACGATGTACTGTTTTGACAGTTTACCGTCGGTGCCACGAATGTAGACGTACTTGCGGTTGTCCTCCTCGCGCACGAACATCTTTGGCAGCGTGATCGTTTTGGCGCCGTCGTCTTTCTTTACGCTCGCCGTGTACGCGACCTCGACCCACTCGCCGCTCTCAAAGTTTGCGTTATCATCGAGGATGTTCGCCGTGAACGGATAGTACGTCTGCGATCCGTCGCCGAACATGCCCGTTGAATCGGGGTACGGCGAGATGCTCTTGATCTGCGCGTCGTACTGGTTTCCGTTCTGCCACGACGTCACCGTGACAAAATCGCCCTCCGACAGCTGCCCGAACAGGCTCTCCTTGATACCGCTGCGCACATACAGCCCCTCCGACCCCGACAAGGTCAAAAAAGCGCTGCCGTCACTCGGCGGCGCATCCGCTTCGGATACGCTGGTCACCACGCCGTTCATGTTTGCGGTCACAACGCCGCTGTCGATGGCCCTCTGGGCCTGTTTGATCTTGATCTCGGACTCCTTCAGGTCCAGCTCAAGGCCGAGGAGTTTCTTCTTCTCGTCGCGCTTGGCCTGCGCGAGCTCTTCGCTCGTGTACGTGGCGTCGGAATCAATGAGCGATCCGCCCGATGATCCGCCGGTGCCGAGCGGTGCCTGCGCTGTCGAGGGCGCGCCCGCGGCGTCCGCCGCTGCAGCGCTGCCGTTCCGGCTGTTGGAAGTCCCCTGGCCGGCGTCATCGCTGCCGCCGCCATTGCCGCCGTC
>CACXMK010000145.1 GCA_902768735.1 uncultured Lachnospiraceae bacterium
CCATCAACCACTTCGCCCACAGCGGGATACGACGCCCTGTGCGGATGACCCTCCATCGCGTCATACATCTCCTCGATCAGATCATCGATAAAGAGCATCTCCAGCACAACCGACGGGTCGTTCACCGTGATCGGCAGGTCGTTCGCGATGTTGTTGCAGAACGTTCCGACCGCCGAATTGTAGTTCGGACGCACCCATTTACCTACCAAATTCGGGAAACGATAAACGTACACCGCTGCACCGGTCTCCGACGCATACCGGAAGAACAATTCTTCCCCATCCCGCTTCGAGAGTCCATATTCCGACTTTCCAAACCGCCCCGCCAGCGTCGCCTGCAGCGACGAAGACAGCATCACAGGGCACTTATTCCCATGCTTCTTCAACGTCTCCAGCAGCGTCGAAGCGAAGCCAAAATTCCCCTTCCGGAACTCCTCCGGATCCTTCGGACGGTTCACGCCGGCCAGGTTAAACACAAAATCAGCGTCCGCGCAATAAGCATCGAGCTGCTCCGGCGTGCTGTCCAGATCATATTCATAAATATTGTCTATATGAATACCAGGCCGGGTGCGATTCTTCCCATCCCGGATGTTCTTGAGGTTTTCAACAATGTTTTGGCCCACAAAACCTGCTGCGCCAGTTACAAGTATATTCATTCTGCACCGTCCTCAACTATCTTTGCGCCACACAAAACGATTCACGACATTTACGTATCCCTGAATGATGCGGACGACCTTCATAGAAACCGTCTCGTCCACGTAATCGGGGCAGGGCTTTCCGAGCACGCCTTTCCGCTTCATCTCGATAGCCATGGAAGTCGCATTCAGCAGTTCGTTCGTCGTGATACCGGCAAGGATGAAATCGCCGGCTTCCAAAGCTTCCGGGCGCTCGGTTGAAGTTCTGATGCACACAGCCGCAATCGGATGCCCAATGGAAAGATAGAAGCTCGATTCTTCCGGCAACGTACCGGAGTCAGACACGATCGCGAGCGCATTCATCTGCAGCTTGTTGTAGTCATTGAATCCGAGCGGCTCGTTCACCCGAACCCTTGGATCCAGCTTAAAGCCGGTCGCCTCCAGTCTCTTCTTGCTCCTCGGATGGCAGGAATACAGGATCGGCATGTCATACTTTTCTGCTAACGCGTTGATCGCGGTGAAAAGGGAAGTGAAGTTCTTTTCCGTATCAATGTTTTCCTCACGATGAGCGGAAAGCAGAATGTAATGATCCGGCTCCAGTCCCAGCCGCGCCAAAACATCGGACGCCTCGATCTTTTCAAGATTCATCCGCAGCACTTCGGCCATCGGGGAGCCGGTCATATACGTGCGCTCCTTCGGAAGGCCAGTGTCAGCAAGGTACTTGCGGGCAAATTCCGAATAGCAGAGGTTGACATCGGAAATCACATCAACGATCCTGCGGTTCGTCTCCTCGGGCAGGCACTCATCTTTGCAGCGATTTCCCGCCTCCATGTGGAACAGCGGGATGTGCAGGCGCTTCGCGGAGATCGCAGACAGGCAGGAATTCGTATCTCCAAGAACAAGATACCCATCCGGCTGAAGCTCCGACAATAGTTCATAGGACCTTCCGAGAATATTCCCGCAGGTGACACCAAGGTTTTCACCGACGACGGGCACCAGAATATCCGGTCCGATCTCGCCGTCAGCATTGTACAGCTCAAAATCTTCCCAGAATACAGTGCTGAGATTTCGATCCCAGTTCTGGTTGTAATAAACGATGCATGTGTCAAAATACTCCCGGCACCGCTTCATAACAGCAGCCAGGCGGATGATCTCCGGGCGTGTCCCGCAGCCGATCATGATCTTAAGCCTGCCGTCATTTTTCCATTTAAAGTTATGCTCTACCATATGAATGATACTCCTTACGCCTCCACCGCATGCGGCCTTCCTTCCAGCTCTTCCCTCACATAATCCGTCGTCATGATCTTCGCCACGACTCCATCAACATCCAGCCGCCGTGTATTGTGCGACGTATACGCCTCGTCGCCTTCGGTCGTCACAGTACCCTGGACATAGAACTTGTCGTAGTTCAGGCCGCGGGTATCCGGCGAAATGCGGTAATAATCGCCCATATCCGTACTGCGTAGCTTCTCCTCGCGGGTCATCAGCGTCTCGAAAAGTTTCTCACCGTGGCGGCTGCCGATGATGCGGGTCTCGGTCTCGCCGAACACCTTCATGACGCCCTTCGCCAGGTCGCCGATCGTCGACGCGTCCGCCTTCTGGATGAACAGGTCGCCGGGCTCCGCGTGC
>CACXMK010000146.1 GCA_902768735.1 uncultured Lachnospiraceae bacterium
AAGCCGGATATCCGACAGACAGAAGTACGGCGGATGTCACTCTTCCCCCGAGGGCACAGGACTGTATAGAGGACAATTTCCTGAATCACACGGAAGACAAGATCAGGGAATTATTGATCCCGCTCTACATGAAAGTGAGCGGAGAGGTAAGGGAAAAAAGTGAAGGAGAACCCCCGGTAGTCGATGCGGTTTGCGAGATTAAAATAGGCGGTGATCAGGCGGGTCGATTTGAAGGAAAAGGCGATGGTACGTTTTCTGTTTATGTGCCAGTAATGAAACCGGAGGAAGAACTGCAGGATCTCTCTGTTTTGGATAATTTGCAGCTTTCGCTTGAGTTTACGTCTCCGACTGTGGAAGGAAAGGGGCAGGCGAAGGCGGAGTTTGAACCAAAGGCCGAGGCGCATCTGGGAATTATTTATCTGGGCGGATTTAATTGGTATGAGTACATAAGGGATGAACTCGCGCCGAAGTTCGGGTACGCGGACACGGAAGACTTAAGTGCGAGAGTTACAAATTCCAATTACTGGAAAGTCACGGGATGGAATGAAAGAAGCGGGATCATCTCCGCGGATGTCATTGACATGACGGAAGATGGCCAGGAAGATCTGCTGCTGTACAGATTCGACTACACCCAGAATTATGCACTGCTTGCGGAACTATATATTGAGGACAATGGAACAGTGAATAGGGTGGGGCGGCTGGAGATCTCTTCAGCTCCGGATGAACAGTTCATATTAATAAACGAATGCGCATACATATCCTTACGAGCAGGGATCATTTCCGTTCAGGATCACCCATATTTATGGGCTGAGCTGTGCAGGAATACATATTTTGCAAATGCAGGAGGCTTCGACGCCTGCTTCTATGGATGGGACGGCTCTGAGTTCAGGATGAGCTGGATGAACGGAAAGTCGCACGGAGGAAGCTCCGGAATAGTGTATTCGCTTCGGGAATATAACGACGACGAGAATTATGTTGAAGAAATCTTTTACACAGGAGATAACGAGTATTTTCACTTTCATCCCGAAGCCAGGAAACAAATGCATCAGACGGCGGACAGTGAAGAAGAAGCGGTAGAAATGGGCTATAGTTTCCTGGGGCTTCCGGAGCCGAGAACAGAGACTTACGACTTATGCGGAGGCGGCTACTCGAAAAATGATCCGGATTATCCGACATACTGGGATACAGACTATTTGAAGAAGTCGGTAGAACTGAATATTTCCGGCCCGGTCTACTTGAACAATATAATAACGGATTCGGTCCAGGACTACACGAATCTGAGGCAGATTATTGATGAATTGGAGTGAAGATTGGGCTATATACCGGAAGATGAGAAATTTTTCTCCTCAGAAGCTATCTCTAGAATGCGGGAAGCTTCCCGCCATATCCTCTATCTGATCAACGAAGGGTATGACCTTAAGCAGGCGTCCACTTTTGTTGGGAATCATTTCCTGCTATCCGAGCGGCAGCGCCTGGCGATCATTTTGGATCACTACAAAAGCTGGACGAACCTGGGACTTGAGTGTGCCAAAACATTGAACGCGCGTTGTGTAAAGGTGTGGTAGACGCTAAGAAAGAGGAATCATGACACGAATTATATCCGGACAAATCTTGTTGATCTTATGCTGTGCTGTGTATCTGATCTGGTGGTACCGCGGTTTTCGCCCCGGTGTTATGGCAAGCCGGGTCGGCGGGGTGAACGGCGTACTGCTGCTGATCACGGCGGCGCTTGGACTCGCCGGCGTCATTTTTAGCCTGACACCGGTGCAGGCGATCAAGGAGCCTGCCATCAGCCAGACTTTCATAGTTGCGGGCGGAATCATTTCATACTTTCTTCTGCTCTTTGTTACAAAAGGACTGTTTCACAGGGTTGTGACGACGGAGCTGTTCCTGATCGTCGGTTGGACGATGCTGGAACTGGTGGTGGTGGACAGGCTGTACGCGATGGGAGCCCTGAATGGTGGCGGTTTTGGGACCGTGTGTATTGTGATCGCGGCCGCATTCCTGATCAGTATTGTGCTGTATGTCGCGTATTACCGGATGGAGGAGATGCGGGCATTTTATGCGGCAATGGTTCCTCTGGTGACGGAAGCGGCGGCAATGGCGGTGCTGACGGGGGTTGTGCTGGGAGCGCGATGAGACAGAAATGGGAAGCAGGCGACGGTTGGGTATCAGCCGGAGGTGTGGAAGACGTGGAAGTGATTCAATAAACAGGAGAATAATGTAGAAGAGGCTGAGCAGGGTGTCAGAATGGATACGAACTTGATTTCGGAGAAGGATCTTTCGCTTCTTAAGATCAAACTTGGCAAAAGTAGGCGGAATCAGAAGGACTGGGATTGGATCAGTGAGCTTTTGGTGAGCCACGACGTGGTTGTGCCGCAGTATGTCGGGGAGAAGAACGCGGCTGGGAACGAGACCGCGATCATTATTGGGGAGATGCTGCCGGTTTTTACGAGTGCCGAGGAATGCGGCAGGCAGATGCAGGTGTTCGCGCGCGAGATTGGGAAGGCGACGGAGTACCGGATGACGGTTCGGCCGTACGAGGAGATGGCGATGACGGCCGATGCGGCCGGGCTGACGCTGTGTGTCGATCCGAAAACGGACGGGAAGAACTGCTTCCTGACATATAAGATGGGGAGGATTGAGGCGGCGCTTATTTATTAGATGAGTGTGAGCGGTGCTGTTGGGGGAAATGATCTCAGAGGTCGGTTTTTTACAGAGGTCGGTTTTTACCTTTGGCGCGAAAACGACCCCGGCTTCGGGCAAAATACTCCGGCGCCGGGCTCGAGGAAGTGCCGCTGCCATACCTCGGGGAGGAAGAGGACTTCTACGAGGGAGAGAATCGGGATATGGTGCTCAGTGTTTTGACAGAGGCAGCTGGCGAGCCTCGGGTTTGAGATCACGGAGGCGGGGAAGCATTATAAGATCAAAAGGTGATTTATCAATTAAGCCAACCTTGGGAATCGGTGTTATGAATCCTATACGAAAGCAGCCTGGGAAGATGGACGGCGAAACGATCCATGTAATTATATCGGAGAGGTAGAAGCAGCGTATGAATCCCACAATTGCCAGGATCCGTTCCGGCGGCCAGACGGGTGTTGACCGGGCGGCGCTGGATTTTGCCAGAAAACATAATATGGAGATCTGCGGATGGTGCCCCAAAGGCGGATGGGCAGAGGACTATCCTGAGGCGCCCGGTGTTTTGACAGTGTATCCGGAACTGCGGGAAACGCCGGAGGCTGCGCCATGGCAGCGCACGCTTTGGAATATGCGCGATGCGGATGCGATCCTGACGATCGTACCGGAAGGTTCCGGAACATCCGGAGGGACGGAGCTCGGCGTGCAGGAGGGAATCAGGTTGGGAAAGCCGATGTTCACGGCGCGGAGCGCGGAAGATGTGCCGGAGATCGTCGCGTGGCTGCGGTCGCTGGCTGCTGACCGGGCTGAAGGTTTTGAGCTGTGCGTGGGCGGACCGAGGGCCAGTGAATGCGCGGAGGCGTACCGGGTGACGGAGGAGATTCTGGAGAAGGTGTTTGAAAATTTGGAAGGCTGAGAAGCATAAAAACACAGTTAAATGAGACGAATGAATCCGGACTTGTGTACAATTAAAGTGAGTCAGAAGAGCAGGGAGAAAACCCTGTTACACAATCAAGGAGAACGCAAAAATGGAATACACCTTTGATGCCACTCTTCATGAAATCCCTGAAAACGGCGGCGTATACGTCATCTTTCCATGGGACATCCGCAAGGAATTCGGCAAAGGTCGCGTGAAGGTACACGCGGCCTTTGATGGCATTCCATATGACGGCAGTATCGTGAATGTGGGCGTGAAGGATGAGAAGGGGGAGATCTGCTACGTGATCGGTGTTTTAAAATCGATTCGAAAGCAGCTTGGGAAGAAGGACGGCGATACGATCCATGTAGTCATAACGGCGAGGTAGAAGAGAAAGAAAGCATGCGCAATAAGAAAAGAATTCTGTTGGTCATCGGTGTCGTTCTCTTTTTGGGCGCAGCGGTCAGCTTCGGGGTCAGCCGGTGGTATTGGCGGCTGGGCGGCTCGGTGATGGATGGGCCAAAACATACAGGATGTATAGCCTTTTTCTTCGGCTTGCGAAAGGGCTGTTAGCGGCCGGGGCGGGGGCGGTTGTGGTGTCAGTGTTTTGGCACAGGCGCTAAGGAGACAGGAAGCTTGTTATTGAGAAAGAGGAGTCATTCATAGATGCTCAAGTTAGAATCGCTAGATATCTCGTTTTCTGTCTGCAAAGTGACGGACTATTCATATGTTGATATTGAGCAGCCGTTCGTGTTTATCGGCTGCACTGACGAGGAGAAGTCGCTGGTGTGCCCTTATGAATTGGTGCCGGACAATACCACACATCGAGAGGAT
>CACXMK010000147.1 GCA_902768735.1 uncultured Lachnospiraceae bacterium
CCGGTCAAACGGGACAGCGGGCATGTGTCTGCCCTGTGACCGCGTAAGCGGCACGAAGCTCCTGCCTCTAAGCGTATGCGTAGGCAGTGAGTAGTTCACCACAGGAATCACACCGAGATAGCAAACTGTTTATGGGAGAACGAAAAATGGTGAAAGATCTGATCATCAAAAACCGCAGCTACCGCGGCTACGACGAGAGCTACACGTTTACCAGGGAGCAGCTGATGGAGTACGTCGACGGCGCGCGCTTCTGCGCATCCAGCGTCAACATGCAGCCCCTCAAGTACTTTATCGCCTACGAAAAGGCGGACGTTGACAAAATACAGTGCCGCATCAAGTGGGCCCGCCAGCTCCCCCAGATGACGCTGCCGCACCCCGGCATGTGCCCCACGGGCTTCGTCGTCATCTGCCAGGACAAGAAAATCAATGATAACCTCAACCGCTTCATGAAAGATGTCGGCATTGTCGCGCAGTCCATGCTCCTTATGGCCACCGAAGAGGGCCTGGGCGGCTGCATGATCGGCAACTTCGGCGCGCAGGACATCCGCGAAGGCCTTGACCTTCCCGAGAACCTGCAGCCGCTGCTCGTCGTCGCCTTCGGCAAGCCCGCGGAGACCATCGTCCTCACGAACGTCGGCGAGGACGGCAACACAGCCTACTATCGCGACGAGAACGACGTGCACTACGTGCCGAAGAGGAGCCTCGCGGACCTGTTGATCAACTAAAAAAACGACCTCTGAGGTCGTTTGGCGACACCCGTCTATTAAGTGCAAAAAGGCTTGCCGCATACTCGCGGCAAGCCTTCTTTATGCCTTCAAGTCGGACCCTACCTCTCACTGGTGCACACCGTCATCACGCCGTTCACGGTCAGGATCCCCTGCGTCTTGCGGATCGCCGGCGACGCCGGCGGGATGAAATACGCATTCGCAATGCTCTCGCTCTCGATCTTCCCGAGGTTGGTGATGCTGTATCCGCCGCCTGCTTCGAAGCCAAAAAACATACTCCCGATAAACTTCGCCGCCTTGCTGTCAAATCCGCCCTTACAGGAAATGAGCGCCGCATCGAGAATTCCCGGATAGAGGTTCGCATAACACTGTAGCACCAGATAAAGGTCCGCCGGACTTGACAGGATCTTTACGACCTTTTCGTGGACCGCCCGCGCGAGGGTGTAGAGGTCACTCCCTGCCTTCTTCCTCTCCACACTGAACGCCGTGGAATAATTCCCCAGCGCCCCCTCGTTGTAACAACCGAGCCGGCTCCGCAGGTCACCCGCGATGATGACCTTCCGCGTATTCTCTTCGAGCATCATCTTCGCAATGAGATAGTCGTTGATCGTGACCTTCTCTTCATGACACTTCTTCCGGATCTCGCCGAGCTCCTCAGCACCGGTCCGCGACACCAAGTGCCTGACCTTATCTCCCTTCAGGAATTCATTTGCAAACGCATGATACTCTTCATAAGTGACGTGATGCCTCTCTTTTGCCCAGTTTTTGTTCGCCCTGTCGACCAGCATCCGGCTGATCAGGGGCATGCGGGAGTCGGGCGGGAAATCCTCCACCGAGGAGATCAGCTTCTCCGGCGCCGCTTTCAGCTCTTTGCCAAAACAGTAACATTCCGCCACCTCTTCCGCGAGCCCCAGCGCGCCGCGCCCGTCCGCCAGAAGGTGGTGAAAAACGAGGAGGAGTTGTGTGTTTTGACCCAACGGCCATGCAACGATCTTTAGCATGCCCTCCTCGAACAGGTTCCAGTCGCGCCCGGTCAGCTGTGAAAAAACGACCTCTGGGGTCACTTTTTCATCCACCCCCTGCCCTTTCAGGCATAGTTCGGCCCGACACTTGTCCGTGACGCGGTAATAATAGTCATTTCCAGCCTCGTCATACCCCAGCAGCGCATTCAGGAAAGGATGCGCCGCTGAAAGCCTCATCACAGCATCTTTGATCGCAGCCTCGTCATACGGGCGGTTGACCGTCATAGCGATGCCGAAGCACATATTGGGGCACATCAGATGCGCGCGTTCTGTAAAAATTCGTTGCATTGTCTCTCCCGTGTGCGAAAAGCGACCTCTGGGGTCATTTTTCATATTCCCCAAAGCCGTGACAAAAGAGCCTTTGTCTCAGTTCACCGCAGCCCGTCCTTCAGTTTCGCGCAGAATTCCTGAATCTGCTTGTCATCCTCTTTGCTGGGCTTCGACTTCGGATCGTTCAGGACCAGCTCCGC
>CACXMK010000148.1 GCA_902768735.1 uncultured Lachnospiraceae bacterium
ATCGCGGGAGACACGTTCGAAGTGTTCAATACGACGGCGTTTTCCGCCGGAGACCGCTACGAGCTGACGTTTACCTGGAACGACGGGACTGTCAATGTGATCACGCCAGACACCGCGCCGCTTTCCAGGAGCAATGTGACAGTTCCCGAGCCGAAGGAAGTGGCCGGAAACCTCTCCGTAATCGTCTCGGCCAAAGACACTGTGTCCGGCCGTCTCGTCTCGGAAGAGCAGATCGTGATCCGGGAGAGCGTCCCCGCAGCAGAGGGCGACCATCTGCTGCCCAAAGAGTGCTCTTTTGCCGGAGGACACTTCGCATTGAAATTGCCTGACGGAGAAAAGCTCCTCAGCAACTCCCAGTACACGATCCTGTACAGGGCGCCTACGGACAATGACACGGATCTGCAGTTCAAGAACTCCATGGAACCGTTCATGAACCAGGCAGAGTGTATCATCACGCATGGCCCGATCCTGAACGGCTACCGGGTGGAGACGGAGATCACCAACAAAAACGGGAGATATTCGGTCATCGACAGCTATGAGGGAACGGAGCACGGGATCCTGGTCACCAGCACGCTGCACTGTATCAAAGGCGGCGGGACCATTCCGAGATTCGGAAAGACATTCCGTTTAGAGGACGTCTTCGATGATGTGGAGTACACCGGAAGGACCGGCGAGAGCTATTGCGACATGAAGGACCAGTTCCCGATCCGCACGGTGAACTGCAAAGTCGACGATATGACGGAGCCCAACATCCGGCCGCAGGAGAGCGGCAACCGCTGCGACTGCACGCGGGCAAGTTTTTCCGACGGCAAGGTGAAGGTCGTGTTCAAAGCAGTCGACAAGCCTTTCGAGCTGGCGGTCAAGCCCTATTCGGACTGGGCGCTCTGCAGGATGAGACACCGCGAAGATGAAAAGCGGACCGGCACATATGTTACGATCCAGGCCTTCCAGCAGGGCATCGGAACGGGCTCATGCGGACCGGGCGTCATGCCGGAGTATCTGTACAGCGCGAAGAAAGACTATACGCTCAGATTCCTGATCTGCGTGGAATAAAACAGAGAGAATAAAACAGGATAAAAGAAAAGCTGCGGCATCCACTGTGTTGTAAATGGATGCCGCAGCTTTTATCAGATGATCTTAAAAAACGGATCATGGTCTAAGATCAGAATACCTCGGTGTACTGCTTGAAGATGTAGCCGTCGCAGACGCCGCCCTTGGGATCGTAGATCAGAAGTTTGTACCACTGGCCGTCAGCCGTGATCCCGTCGACCCACATCGGAAGCGGTCACTCTGACCCTGGTCTTCTTGATCGGCCTTACACTGTACTTGTTGTACTCATATGCGTTTCCGCCGCCAACCTGCTGCAGTTCGCTTTCGCTCATTTTGTTTTCCATCATATCGCTCATTTTTTGCCTCCTGTTGAATGGAAATGTTGAATGGAAATCAAGTTTACTATTATTATATACGAGGAAAAAGGAAGTTTCCATTTTGATAAAGGGGTTTTTTTATTTCGTTATGACATTTTTATCCGCGGGAGGTATGCAGATTTCCGCGCAATGAGGAGAAAGGAGGTGCTTTGTTCGTGAAAAAGAATACGGAACGGGACCAGGTCAAAACACTGTCTGTCGACCTCCTTCACGGGCCGATCATGAAGAACCTCCTGGTCTTCATGCTGCCGATCCTTGTCTCCTATGTTTTCCAGCAGCTCTACAACGCGGTGGACACTTCCATCGTGGGGCATTTCCTGGGGGAGCAGTCCCTCGCGGCTGTTGGCGCCAACGTCGCGATCTTTGACCTCATGGTCGGATTCGCGCAGGGCCTTGGCAGCGGCGTCTGTATTGTCGTTTCCAGAGCATACGGCGCGGCGGACGAGGGAGAACTGCGCCGCGCTGTGGCGGGCTCCCTCGTGATCGGCGCGGCGACCGTTGCCCTGATGACGATCCTGTCGCTTCTGGGCCTTGGACCGCTTCTTCACATCCTCGGCACACCGGATTCGATCTATGCGGAGGCCTGCTCGTATATCCGCATCATCGGCGGGTGGATCTTTGTCATGTTCGCCTACAACCTGCTCTCGTCGCTCCTTCGCGCGCTCGGCAACTCCGCGATGTCGCTGGTGTTTCTTATCATCTCCTCCGTCCTGAATGTCTTTTTGGACCTTCTGCTCGTCGGGGGGACAGGACTCGGCGTTCGCGGCGCCGCCTACGCGACGGTCATCGCGCAGGGGATCAGCGCAATTCTCTGCACAGTCTATATTTTCAGGTGCGCAAAAATACTGATCCCCGGAAGAGAAGATTTTCGCTGCGGAAAGGCACTCTACCTGGAACTTGCAGGACAGGGCTATGCCTTTGCGTTCATGAGCTCCGTCGTAAACCTCGGTTCTGTGATCCTGCAGTCGGGCATCAACGGACTGGGAGAGATCGTGATCGCGGGCCACACGACAGCCAGAAAGATCTTCATGCTGTGCGCGCTGCCCAACATCTCGATGGGCATGGCGATCTCGACCTTCGTGTCCCAGAACAAGGGCGCGGGCCGGAGGGAGCGCATTATCAGGGGCATAAAAGAATCCTATATCTATGACATGGTCTGCGGCGCCATGACGATCCTCGTGCTGTTCCTTTTTGCTGACAAGCTGGCGGTGCTGATCTCCGGTTCAACGAATCCCGTACTCGTCGGCAACGTGGTCGCGTACGTCCGGTTCGCGGCGCTGTTCTCGGGGGTGCTCGGTGTTTTGCACCAGACGAGGCTTGCGCTGCAGGGACTCGGCGAGAAGACGACGCCGCTGGTCTCCAGCTTCATCGAGCTCGTGGGCAAGTGCGTTTTTACATGGCTCCTCGTACCGCGCATGGGATACCGGGCGGTCATTTTGTGCGAGCCTCTCATCTGGTGCGTGATGACGGCGCATTTATTGTTCGCGTTCTTTACGAACGGGTACATCAGGGGCAGAAGCGGGAATGCGGTCTGACAGGCCGGCTGTGTTACGGGCGCCCTAATAAACCGGCCTGCCCCTTGACAATCCGCCTGAAAATGCCTAAAATATCGAGTGTTACGTTTGGG
>CACXMK010000149.1 GCA_902768735.1 uncultured Lachnospiraceae bacterium
GTATTTGCTCCAAGGGTTGACGACGTGCGGCCTTTTGTTTCCGTACCGATTCTCACCGTTGACAGCGCGATGCAGGAACATGCCGCTCAGATCGGCGGTCTGATCGGCGTCCTCGGGACCAACTACAGTTCCGTACCTTCCTGCAGCGGCGGGATCCTCAGGGCTGCTGCCGCTCTTGGCTTGCCGGAGCCTTCCTTCGCGGATGGCACAGTCGCCGAAGCCGCGCAGTATCTTGTAAACGGTGACGCTGAGACTTTTGACCGCATGCTGACACAGAAAGCCCTGGAACTTGCGGCGAAAGACTGCAGCGCGATCGTTCTTGCCCAGGTAACAATGGCAAGAGCTAAGCCCGCCCTGGAAGCAGCCGGGATCACGCTTCCGATCCTGACCTCCCCGGACGAATGCGCCGCCCGCCTTAAGCAGATGTTGGAGAAAGGAGAATAAAATCATGACGAATTCTCATAAAAGCAGCCTGATCCTGGGATGTATTGCCGATGATTTCACGGGCGGAAGCGATGCCGCGTCGTTCCTCGCTGCGGGCGGGATGAATACGATCCTCCTCAGCGAGATCCCGGAAGATAACTACTGCCTGCCGGAAGATATCGAAGCGGCAGTCATCACGCTCAAATCCCGCACACAGGAGACCTCGGCCGCTGTTGCGGATTCCCTGAAAGCGATCCGATGGCTGCAATCCGCCGGCGCATCCCATTTCTACGTCAAATACTGCTCCACTTTTGATTCTACACCGGAGAGGGAACGATCCTCTGTCCTGCTCTTCCCGCGAACGGACGCGTCGTAAAGGACGGGATCCTCTATGTAAAAGGTGTCCCGCTGGCGGAGAGTCCTATGAAAGACCATCCGTTGACCCCCATGTGGGAGAGCCGGATCCGCCTTCTCATGGAGCCGCAGGGCAAATATGAATCTCTGGAGATCCCGGCGGACAAACTGTACGCGCCGGCCGGCGAACTGAATAGCCGGATCCGTGATTTCCGCGAAGGAAAAGAGCACTGGTACCTCATCCCGGACTATATTGATGATAAAGACGCTGCCCGTATTGTCGAGCTGTTTGGCAATATGACGGTTCTGACCGGCGGCAGCGGTGTTTTGACAGAACTCGCAAAACACCTGCGAACCAGAGAGACCCCTGCGACACCCTATAAGGGAACCGAAGGGCCTGCAGTCATCGTCGCGGGAAGCTGCAGCACTGCTACCCACGCGCAGGAACTGTGGTATGAGGCAAACGGCGGCGCCTCTCTCAAGCTTTCCGACGAGGAGATTCAGAACGGGACGCAGACGCCTGCTTCGATCTGGTCACAAATGGGAGAAAATGAAGCGCCTCTGATCTATTCCTACGAGACGCCGGAAGGCCTGCAGAAAAAAAGGAATGAGGCCGGCAGGCTTCTGGCCGCGCAGATTGAGGAGACGCTCGCACAGACCGCGGCTTACGCCGTGAACCACGGCGTCACCCGTATCATTGCCGCGGGCGGTGAGACCTCCGGCGCTGTCACGAAAGCGCTCGGATACAGCGCCTACCGCATCGGCGAATCGGTTGCGCCGGGTGTTCCCGTCATGACGCCTGTGGACAATCCGTCCGTGCGCCTGGTCCTGAAGTCCGGTAACTTCGGGCAGGAGGACTTCTTCGGACGCGCCCTGAAACTGACAGGTCTCTGACTGACAGGGTTCTGAATAACCGGGATATTAATAACCGGAATCTTAATAACAGGAATCTTAATAACGGGAATCTGAAAGAAAGGACTATGATATGGAAAATGCTCTGCAAAATAAACTCGAGCTCGCCTGCAAAATTGCAAAGAGCTTTTTTGACCGTGGAATGGGAAGCGGAACGACGGGCAATCTCTCCTTTATGCACAAGGGAATACTCTTCATCACTGCCGGAGGCACCTGCTTCGGTTTTCTGACTCCGTCGGATTTTTCCGCCGTGCCGTATGAAGACAAGGCGGACAGCTCTCTTTTGGCAGATCCCGAAGTAGCCGCTCTTCTAAAGAAAAAGCCTTCAAAGGAACTTACCCTCCACAAAACGGTCTACGACAGACTTATGCGGGATGGGTTCACAGAAGGTGCTGTGATCCACACCCACGCCACCTATTCCGTACTTTGGTCCTGCGTACCGGGACTCGATCCCGACAACTGCGTTCCGGATCCCACCCCTTATCTGCGGATGAAGATGGGGAACTGCGGGTTAATCCCCTACGAAAAGCCCGGTTCACCGGCTCTCTTCGAGGCTTTTGCCGAAAGATGCGGCGACAAATACGGCTGGATCTTAAAACGTCATGGACTTGTGACCGGCGGAAAGGACCTTATGGAGGCATTCGGCCGCTGCGAGGAATTGGAGGAGACCTGTAAAGTCGCGTGGATGCTGCGCAGCGCAGGGATCACAGTGTAAAATCCAATACAGCCATACTTTAATACAGCTATAATATGGGGCTGTCGCATTAAGCAGGAAGTTGAAACCTACGCTTGTGCGGCATGCCTCTTCTTTATTACATTGAATTCGCGGGGATTCACACTGATCCTTCCTA
>CACXMK010000150.1 GCA_902768735.1 uncultured Lachnospiraceae bacterium
GCCGTAAATCACTGGCAGCCGTTCCTGATAGGCGGGGGCGTCAAAGGTCTTTTTGAAAAACTCGTTATAGTAGCCTATGACGTTTTTCTTCATTTTGATGGTGCTGCTCAGATTTAAGCTCTGGTCTACCAATGAGCCCTTGGTGTACTGATAGTAATAAACCGGGGCTTTCAGGATCGCTATGTTCTTGACATGGAGAAGGTACTCTAGGTTGAAGATCATATCCTCGCTGTAGTTGATATTCTCGTCCATGCGTATGCCGTAACACTCTATGATGTCCCTTCGGTAAAGCTTGTTCCACAGGACACCGTAGTAAAGGTCCGCAGGCGCCAGCATCATCTCATCGGCATACTGTTGGAGCGAAAGGACCCCGCTTGTCTCGATAGCCCCTTTTTCAGACACATTCCCATCTACAACGCGATAAAAGTCACCGACTGCGAGGTCTGCTGACTGTGCTTCCATCTCCCGCACCAGCAGCTTTGTGGCATCCATCGGCAGCCAGTCATCCGCATCCGCGAACTGCACATATGTTCCGCTCGCCTCGGCAAGGGCCCGGTTGCGCGCGGAGGATACACCCCCGTTTTCCTGATGAATCGCCTTTACTCTGTGATCCGCGGCGGCAATCGCCTGCATGATTTCCCAGGAGCGATCCCGGCTGCCGTCGTCTACCAGGAGCAGCTCCAGGTCCGGGTAGTCCTGATTGAGTATGCTGTCCGCGCAGCGCTTTATGGAGTTTTCCCCGTTGTATACGGGAACGATGACACTGACCTTTTCCATTCTTTATTCCTTCTTGAACAACACGTATTTTTCCAGCGGGAACAACACCGCTACCTGCACAAGCCCTGCGGCCATGGCGGCAAGGGTTCTGGCCAGCGCCGCGAAGGTCGTTGCAGACAATCTGGCGGTGATCCATCCCTGCAGCCAAGTGGAGAAGAGGATCAATACTGCCAGGATCAGCAGATAGGCGACGAGACCTCCCCGGCTTCCTTTGCCGCGGAACGTAGTCTTCATATTCACGAAATAGCCGTAGATATTGGCGATGAAATTGGACAGGAAGAACGGGAGCACATATCCCCAGGTCACAACTCCGTCAACCACATAGGGGGAGGGCCCCTCAAACAGTGTGTCCGGCCGAAAAACCGGACGCAGAATCGGGGGCAGTTTGGCTGTTACGCCGTCAAAAATCAGCGGCAGCAGATTGGCGAGGGCAAGCTGCAGCAGCGAGATACTAAAGGATACCAGGTTAAACTTTATAAACTGCCAAAGGGTACTGTCACCGAATCGGGTGTCGAGCTTTCTCAATAAAGACATTTCAGACTTCTTTCGCACGCTTCGTTTTTCTTCGGACGGTTACAGGATCCAGGGGCTGCAGCCCAGGTAAATCAGGTTGATGCCCGCCGTGATAACGCTGCAGCCGACCAGCACACCGATCACGCCAAGCCCCAGCATGGGGTTGAGGATAACGATGATGCCGAAGATGGTCAGCAGAGCGCCGAGGATCAGCGCGATCCACCAGTTGGAGCCGAGCTTTTCACCGAAGCCAAACCCGTCGGATTCTCTCTTGAGCTTGAGCAAGTGAAAAGCGTGGACGATCCGGATAACACCAAGGGCCAGGATCCACCAGCCTGTCATCAAAACAACAAATACGCCGACAGACACTTGGAGCATTGGCGAAGTTGTCAGCATCAATCCAAAGACCAGGGAAATTATTGAACTCGCGAGGACCCAGCCACTCTGCGGCGCATATTCACGGATACTGAACCATGCAATAATGCGCCCGATGATGTTTCTATTGGCGTGAAAAAGCAGGTAATGCCAGCAAGGATCATCAGTATTCCGAGAATTACAAACAGTGTTTTTCTTACTGTCATCACAACACACCCCCTTCGGAAAAAAGCTCTACTATAGTTTATTCGCCTTTTCCCAAATGAGAAAACCAGTTTTTCAGCTCCTCGCTCTTCTTCGCAACGGATTCCTTGAAAGCCTCGGACCGTTCTTCCCGCATCTTTTCCCGGGCCTCTTTGGCCATCTGTTTTTCCACTTCGCGCGCGTGCTCAACTTCTGCCGCGACCTCTGCGGCATCAAACCTGGTTATGGTTACTTCGAAGTTGTTCAGCTTCGCTGTAAGCGCTGTTTCATACTCTTCCTGGGCAAGCAGGATGATTGCCGTCTCGCCGTCGAGAATACTGTCACCGGCTTTCTCCAGCAAAGACGCATTATCTGCCATGTCACCAGCATCGACCGCACCACCGATCAGCATGCCCATGCTGCCTCCCAGAAGTATTCCGAGCGGTCCGCCAAGGATGCCGACCAAACTGCCGATCAAGCCGCCGGTCATAGTATCATCCCCGGTTGTGGCTCCGTTGACAAATCCGTCCATCACAGAAAGCTTACCATTATCCTTCTTTACAATCACTGCCTGGGAAATCGTATAATTGGCATTAGTCGTTTCCCGTTTCAGTTCAGAAAGTGCTTGGTACGCTTCGCTTTCGACTTTATAGTTAGCCAAAACCAAATTCTCTTTCATTTCAAACATCCCCGTTGAATTAGAAAACGCCCCGCAGATGGCAGGGCGCTGTGGTGGTTATTTTATCCTTCGATTTGAATCGTTTTATGCTCCGGAAGCGCCACCGGCTTCTCTTTCGGGAAGTCAAGCGTCAAGACGCCGTCCTCAAACTTGGCCTTGACGTCTTCTTCATTGACATTCTCGCCGATGTAGAAGCTTCTGGTCATGGACCCCGAATAACGCTCCTGGTGGACGATCTTACCCTTCTTGTCCTTGCCTTCTTCTTCAAGGCCTTTGGACGCGGTAATCGTCAGGTAGCCGTTCTGCAACTGCAGATCAATTTGATCTTTCTTGAAGCCCGGGAGGTCTACTTTCAGCTCATAGCCTTCGTCGTGCTCCTTCAGATCCGTCTTCATCACGCGTGCTGCATGCTTGCCATACAGCTTGTGATCCACATCGGATTCGAAGCCCCTGAACGGGAAGTCAAACCAGTCATCAAACAAACTCTCTCCAAAAATA
>CACXMK010000151.1 GCA_902768735.1 uncultured Lachnospiraceae bacterium
GCGATGGAAGTGCCCTCATAATTCTTCACAGCGATCTCGAAAGGCTTGAGATAGATCTCACGGAACGCCTGCTCGGGGCCGTAGGTCAGAAGGAAGGAGCAGCGGTTGGTCTCCTGGTCATTCATTGCAAAGTGCTTGATATAAGGATAAACGCCCTTTGTGGAAGCGCCGTTGAGTTCAGCTGCCGCGATAAGGCCTGCCAGAACGCCGTCCTCGGAATAGTACTCGAAGTTTCTTCCTGCAAAAGCGCTTCTGTGCGTGTTCATCGCAGGTCCGTACCAGCCATAGTTATTGGCGTCCTGGTACTCCTGGCCCATGGATGTTCCGATTTCATATGCGAGATCTTTGTTCCATGTCATTGCCATCAGTGTCTCTGCCGGGTACGCGCTTCCGTAAGCGCCGGTGATGAAGTTGGACAGACCTGCAGGTCCGTCGCAGTCGGAAGTTCCGATCTTACCGACGGATTCGATCGGGGCTGTCTGCCAGCCGCCTACGTTGATCATGGTCGCCATGTCTTCGAAAG
This sequence comes from uncultured Lachnospiraceae bacterium, assembly GCA_902768735.1. Lineage (GTDB taxonomy): Bacteria > Bacillota > Clostridia > Lachnospirales > Lachnospiraceae > CAG-791. The sequence continues at coordinate 524 of CACXMK010000151.1, forward strand.
TGAGCTGGTCCAGCAGCTGGTCCCATGCGGGATCGTCGTAGGGTTTTCCGGTGAGATCCGCAAGCTTAAGGCCGTTCTTGGCGCCGGTTGTGGGCATCTCATCGGCGGGATCATTATATTTTGTCCCGTCATAGGTGCCAAAAGCGTATTCCACGATCTTAGCGCGTGTGGCGTCATCCATCTGGAAGTCTTCTGCTGTAAGCTGGCGTCCGCAGGTCGCGTCATAGTTGGCGAACTTGCCTGCACGGGAGAGGACTTCGAAGTCACCTCTAGCATACTCCTCGAACTGGTTCACTGCGGGAATCTTGTCGCTTTCTCTTCCATTCTTGCTGTAATCGACATCCGCGGCGATCGTAAATGCCTGCTCAGCCAGGACCGTATGGGAATTGGCGCGGAGGGAGATCTTATACTCTCCTGCTTCGAGGATATAGCCGCCGCCCTGGATCTTGATTCCTTCGGAGTCAAACGCCGCCATGTCTTCGGTGTTGATACTGAAGCTGATCGTCTGAGAGGCGCCGGGCTCGATCACATCGGTCTTTGCGAAGTCAATAAGGTTAACAGAAGCTTTCTCAATACCGCCGTCGGTATACGGAGGCGTGAAGTATACTTCCACGACATCCTTGCCTGCGACGCTGCCTGTGTTCTTTACAGTGACGTCGAATGTGACAGCCTTGTCGTCTGCCTTGAAGTTTTCGATCGTCTGCTCAAAGGTCGTATAGGAGAGACCGTAGCCGAAAGGATACTGGACGTGATCCTCGTACTTGATCGCGCCGTCGTCGGAGGCAGTCTCATAATACTTGTAGCCTACATAGATGCCTTCAACATAATTGACGAATGCGAGATTTCCCTCATACGCAGGGTCTGCGGCCGCGATCTGTGCCTTAAGGTCATCCACGTTGGTGAAGGACTTTTCTCCGATATTGTTGATATAAGGGGTCGCGAACAGGTCTTTTACAAACGTGTCTACCGTCCTGCCGGAAGGGTTCACGGCGCCGCTCATAACTTCGCCGAGCGCCGCGAATCCGGTGATGCCGGAACCGGGTGCCAGAAGGACAGCGCCGATCTGCGGATACTCGTCGACCCATCCGAGTTCCATGGCGTTGTTCGCGTTGATGATCAGTTTTCCCCGAGGTCGATTTTCCACAGATGTCCACAAACTACCCCAGAGGTCGATTATTGCGCCATCAGTCCAGATCCTCCCCATTGCTTTCGATTACCGTGCCGCGGCCGCTGTCGTCGAGGTCGACGTAGATGAAGCCGTAGCGCTTGCTCATCTCGCCGGTGGAGGCGGAGACGAGGTCAATGGGACCCCAGGTGGTGTATCCCCAGAGCTCAACGCCGTCGAAGGTGACCGCGTCGCGCATTGCTTTGATGTGGTCGCGAAGGTAGTCGATGCGGTAGTCGTCGACGATCGTGCCGTCGGGCTCTATTTTGTCATAAGGGGTTGCGGGTGCCGCTGAAGATACTGTTTTTGTTTGGATCGGGTTTGTCCTCTGTGGAGACTGTGCGGTTCGAGTAGTAGCTGAAGGACACGAAGTCGACTGTATTTTGACAGAGGATCTCGCGGTCGTCGTCTGCGAAGGGGACTGTGAAGCCGGCTCGCTCGTATTCTTTGAGCAGGTAGGCCGGGTACTCGCCAAAAACCTGAACGTCGATCAGTCTGTAGTTGACCCGGTTCTCGGCCTGCGCCTTGAGCATGTCCTCGGGGCGGCAGGTGGCGGGGTAAACGGTGCCGGCGGCCATCATGCAGCCGATCTTGTTGTCAGGATCGATCTCGTGACCGATTTTGGTGGCCCAGGCGCTGGCGACGAGCTCGTGATGGGCGGCGGTGTTGGTGACCTGACAGCGGTCCTCGCCCTCATAAAAGCAGATGCCCGCGCCCATGAAGGGCAGGTGGTAGAGGACATTGATTTCATTGAAGGTCAGCCAGTAGTGGACGAGGCCCTTGAACTCAGTGAAGAGGGTCGTCACAAGGCGCTTGTAGAAGTCGATCATCTTGCGGCTGCGCCACCCGCCGTATTTTTTGATCAGGTGAATCGGGCAGTCAAAATGGGTGATCGTGACAAGCGGCTCGATGTTGTACTTGCGGCACTCCTCGAAGAGTTCGCGGTAGAATTCGATTCCTTTGCGGTTGGGCTCGATCTCGTCGCCGTTCGGGTAGATTCTGGTCCAGGCAACCGAAAGGCGGTAGACAGAGAAGCCCATTTCGGCGAAGAGTTTGATATCTTCTTTGAAATGGTGGTACATATCGATGCCTTCTTTGGCAGGGTAGAAGTAGCCGTCTTCAAAGTCGAGCATCGGGCGCTCGCCGCTGGTGACGAAGCGGCGGAAAGGCCCGTTCGGTATTACGTCAACATTGGCGAGGCCGCGGCCGTCGAGGTTGTAGGCGCCTTCGCATTGATTGGCGGCGGTGGCGCCGCCCCAGAGAAAGCTTGAGGGGAAGGACATAGTGATACTCCTTGTTTGTGGTGGTGGGCGTCTGCTATTTGCGCTGTTTGGATGGA
>CACXMK010000152.1 GCA_902768735.1 uncultured Lachnospiraceae bacterium
TACTATGATCCTGAGCTCAAGGAGTACCGCCTCCGCCTGATCGACGCGATCGAATCCCCGGTCAGGCATGTTTTTGTCAGAGGCAGCATCGCCGACAAAAGCCTTGTGGATGAGGTTTTTGACACCTACAAGCCCGACGTCGTCGTAAACCTCGCGGCGCAGGCCGGCGTCCGCTACTCCATCGATCATCCGGACGTCTACATCGAAAGCAACCTGATCGGATTCTACAACATCCTCGAGGCGTGCCGTCACTCCTACGACAACGTCAACAAGACTACCGAAGACGCCACCAACGCAGTCGGAGCTCCCACGCAGCCCTATAAAGGCATCCAGCACCTGGTCTACGCCTCCAGCTCCTCCGTCTACGGCGGCAACAAAAAAGTGCCCTTCGCAGTGGAAGACAAAGTCGATAATCCTGTCTCCCTCTACGCGGCCACTAAAAAATCCAACGAGCTCCTGGCCCACAGCTACAGCAAGCTCTACAATATCCCGTCCACCGGCCTCCGCTTCTTCACGGTCTACGGACCCGCAGGCCGCCCAGACATGTTTTACTTCTCCGCCACCAACACGCTCTCCAAAGGCGGAACGATCAAGATTTTCAACTACGGCGACATGAAGCGCGACTTCACCTATGTCGACGACATCGTTGAGGGCGTCCTCCGCGTCATGCAGGGTGCCCCTGAGAGAGAGACCGGCGAAGACGGCCTCCCGTTGCCGCCCTATGCAGTCTACAACATCGGCGGCGGTACACCCGAAAACCTTCTGGACTACATCTCCACGCTTCAGGAGGAGCTGGTCCGCGCCGGTGTTTTGCCAAAAGACTATGGGACAGCAGCGCGCTCGAGCGCGACTACGGCTTCCGCCCGGAGATCGGGATCCGGGAAGGACTGAGGAAGTTCGCGGAGTGGTATAAGGTATACTATGGATGACAAGTGAACCGGGGGTCAGACCCCTGGTTCACCCGGGTTTGATGCCTTTGCTTCAAGCTTGCGTTAGCATCTTTTTCCTGATACAATACAAGAACACAATCCACAAGACTCTCTGGCATGCCACAGGCATGCCGAAGCTGTTTTGTCATTCGGCGCAATGCATATGCCGCCGAAGCTTTCAGAAACCGTTTTCCGGGGCTTCGGCAGAATGTATATACTGGATTCCATTCTCTGAAAAGGTCACCACGTCAGGTGACCCTGTGCTTCAAGACATGAAACCCTGCCGAAGCCCCTCCGAATCAAATTGATGCAGAGAGGAGCAAATGAACAAAACGATCACACATGAACTCACACAATGCAGAAGAGGTACAGCGGTCTGTTTAGCGACTGCTGTTTCCTCTTCTCTTTTTTGGCAAAAGACAGCGTGCCCATCAAGAATCAATAATGGGAGGTGCTGCTAATGCCAAGAAGACCACGGGAAAAAAGTTCAACGGATACGTACCATGTTATCCTGCGCGGAGTGAATAAGCAGGTGATCTTTGAGGACGATGAAGACTATCGCAAGATTCTTTTCATTCTAAAGGATTGTAAAGATACCTGCGAATTCGAATTGTATGCGTATTGCCTGATGTCAAATCATATTCATTTATTGCTCAGGACCGGCAAGGAACCTCTTGGAGAGGTATTTAAGAGATTCGAATGCAGATATGTTTATTGGTACAACAGCAAATACGAGCGTTCCGGCCACTTGTTTCAAAATCGCTTCATTAGCGTACCCGTGCAGAATGAGCGGGCATTTCTCGCAGTTCTGCGATATATTATCCAAAATCCAATGAAAGCGGGCCTCGAAGATGCGCCGGGACATTATCCCTGGAGCAGTTTCTTCAGCTACGCAGGTATTCCTGATCATCTGACAGATACTGATCTGGCCTGTCACTTAGTTCCATCAGCAGATGAACTGCTTTCGTTTCTTTGTCAAAAGAATGACGACACTGGTTTAGAAGAGACATTGGCGTGTCATGGTGTGACCGACGAAAATGCAAAGATAATCATGCATTCTGTAACAGGGTGCACCTCCGTCGCTGAATTCCAGAAGCTCGAAAAATCCATGCAGAAGGAATATGCAGCAAGCCTCAAAAAACGCCATCTTTCACTGAATCAGATCGCACGCATCACAGGCATGTCAAAAACCTCCGTATACCGTGCTGCCAAAACATAAACGAGTGAACCAGGGGTCACATAACATAAGGAAGGGTACCAATGAATTTAGAATTCGAATGGGATGAAGAGAAAGAACGGATCAATATCTCAAAACACGGAATTGATTTTATAACCGCAAGTCACGTGTTCCTGGATCCGAACAGAATCGAGTATTATGATGAAACACATAGTACACTCCTGGAAGACCGTTACATCACGATTGGATTTGTAAAACACGTTCTTACAGTTGTGTACACAGTTCGAACAACGACATTGCGAATCATTTCTGCAAGAATTGCAACAAAAAAGGAAAAGGATACTTATTATGGCAATTAAGAAATATACTCTGAATGAAGATCAGCCGCTTACCGAAGAGCAGCTCCGCGCTATTGAGGACGCAGCGGCGCGCCCGGTTGTATTTGATGTCGATAATCCGGAGCTTACAGACGAACAGCTTGCATGCTTTCGAAGAGTACATGAACAGAACAAAGCCGAACGCCGCAGACAGAATATCACGCTACGCCTCACACCCCAAGCCATCAAAAAAGCGAAAGCATTAGGGAAAGGATATACCGGTATTCTCAGCCGGATTGTCGAGAGCGCATTAAATGATCCCGAAATATTGAGAAAGTATCTGTAAGCCAATCGGGTGAACCAGGGGTCTGACCCCTGGTTCACTTGTATGTTCTTGTTTTCCTTCGTTAGCCTGAAATCAACGCATCAATGCCCTTCATGATCGTATTCTTGCGTTCCGCCAGCAGAGTAAGCTTCTCCTCAGCTTCCGTGGAGGGGCTGCCTGATTTAAGCGCTTCCTCTTCCTTGTCGATTTCTATCAGCGAAGTTAGTTCATGCTCCATCTCAAGCAGGGTCGAATGATGAACGCCTGACTGCTCGGCAACGAAACGGATCAGCTGTTTCTCAGTTTCAGAGTACTCGTCCTCGCTATAAGCGATTGCGAGAAGATTCCAGATCAATTCTTTGGCACGGATGCCTTCAGTGCGGTAGAAGTTCTCTTTCTGGATCAGGTTTCCGACATAATTGTGAAGCTGTTCGTAGTACTCCTCACTGTCCTCGGACTCTATGGAAACAAACTCCACTCCCTGCGCGGTCTCAGTCTGAGCCACAGAAACACACTCGTCGATCAGCTGCTTTTTGTATATGTCGAAGTCCGGGTCGTAAGCCTTGCCGATCTCGCTGAATTTTGACTCCTCTTCTGCAATGACAGTGCCATCAATGAGCATCAGGCAATACATAATGCGGAGAGCGTCGCGCACGGAGAATAGCGCCTCGCTGCGCTTCTGATCTGCCATCGCAGAATCAATGGCAATTTTCGCTTCATCTGCGGTCTCTTTTCTGGATACAGCCATCTCTTCGCTCTTGGCTTTCAGGGCATCCACCATGGTCTGGCTTTTCTCGGCCATGTCCTTCATGGAATCGGTGAGGTTGATGCTCTTCGCGGCATCCGGCAGTTTCTCCGCAGCCGCTGAGAAGGACTTCTTGATTCCGCCGGCCGATTTGCTGAGACTCTCTCTGATCTTTTTCATATCGAATAACGTCATGATCGGACCTCCTATGATTTGGATGTTTGCTATT
>CACXMK010000153.1 GCA_902768735.1 uncultured Lachnospiraceae bacterium
CTGGCGGCTTCCATGGGCATCAACCTGGTCGCTTCCACTGTAATCGCAGGTATGTTTGCAATCGTTATCTATAAGCTGAAGATGCTCGAGCTCAGAAAGCCGGCGGCGGCGTCATCGAGTGCAGCGTCAGAAAACGGTTGGGATGATGATGAGGAGGATATCTAATCGTGGCTGAGAAAAAATTATCCAAAAAAGCGTTAAATTCCGGTTTCCACAGATGGTACTACGGCAACCTGACCTGCTTCTCTCAAGAGCACATGCAGACATTCGGTTACCTTTGCTCTATGCTCCCTCTCTGCAAAGAGCTGTATGCGGACGATTCCGACAAGATGGCAGAGTCCATGGATACCTACAGGACATTCTTTAATACTGAGCCTCAGCTCGGTACCATCATTGTCGGTGTCACCGCAGGTCTCGAAGAAGCGAGAGCCAACGGCGCGGAAGATGTCGACGGCGAGACGATCAACGGTCTCCGCGCAGGTCTCATGGGCCCGATCGCAGGTATCGGCGACTCTCTGGTAGTCGGTACGGTCATCCCGATCCTGCTTGGTATCGCAATGGGCATGTCCGGCGGCGGATCCCCGCTCGGCGCTATTTTCTACATCGTCGTATGGAACCTGTTCGCATACTTCGGAATGCGCTTCCTGTACTTCAAGGGCTATGACATGGGTACAAAAGCCGTTGAATACCTGGTAGGCGACATAGGTATGGCGATCCGTGAAGCTGTCACGACCCTCGGCGGCATCGTCATCGGTGCCGTGTCCGCGACATGGGTATCCGTCAAGACGAGCTTCGCGCTGTACGACGAGGCGGGCAACGCCTACATGGTCCTCCAGGAAAAGCTCGACAGCGTATTCCCCGGACTCCTCACAGCGGTCTTCGTTATCCTGTGCTGGTGGCTCATGGCCAAGAAACAGCTCAGCCCGCTGAAGGTCATGGGAATCCTGGTCATCGTCGCGTTCGTCGGCGTTCTGGTCGGTTTCTTCAACCCCGGACTGTCCTATTGATCTGCCCGGCCGGTCAGACCGAGAAATACGGAAGGATGAGAGATGGCAAAGATCAGCAAAAAAGAGCTGCTTGAGGAAGCAAAAAAACAGTCCGAAGCACTCAAAAGGATCAGCAGGTGGAGATCCTATTTCATGGTCCTGTCTGCGGTCGGCGTCGTTGTCGCATATATGGGCTTTAGCGGCAGTCCGCGCCGCACCGTATTGGGCGTGGCTGGCGTAGTACTGATCCTGGCAGGGATCGTACCGGCGGTCATCTGTAATATGGTCATCCGGACCGGAAGAGAAAATGTAGAGAAGATCTTGAATGCTGCCGAAAAACAGACGGATTCCATGTGATCACGACCAGGAGGGAAAAGTGAAAAATCGCTCCGATGAGCCGATTTTTCACTCACAAGGTTTGAGTCGAAGCGCCTCAAACCTTGCGGGATCGCATCGGAGAAATCGCCTTCGCGAATTTCTCCTCGCGTGTCTCAGCGCAAGCGCTTCGACATGGAGGAAAAAATGGAGAGATTTCAGTTCACATCCCGCCTTGCAAACGGAATGGACATTAAAACGGCGGGAGAATTTGTCAAAGAAGCGATCAGGTGCAGCGGAAAAGTAACGATACGGAACGGCGCAAGAAAGGGAGACGCGAAGCTGATCTTCAATGTCATGAGCCTCAATATAAAAGAGGGGGACTTGATAGAGATCGAAGTGGATGGCGCTAATGAGAAAGAGGACGCGGCTTCTCTGAAAAAGTTCGCGGAAGAGAACTGCTGACATACTTTAAAAAGATAAGGTGGCAAGATGAGCATTCTGAAATTGAAGCCGGCCTGCAAGGACTATCTGTGGGGCGGCCACCGTTTGGCAGATGAGTATAACGTGGAGTATGACGGTGATGCCCGTATGCCGGAAAGCCGCCGGACGAATACTGACACCTGCGGAGATCTTTCGCGGGGCTGCCAAAGGAAATATTGACCTGCAGGAGATCGTGGAGCAGTATGAGGAGATGCTGGGGACCGGCATCGTCAACATCGTCAATATGTTCCGCCCGCAGCTGATCCTGCTTGGCGGCGCGATGTCCGGGCATGCGAAGGAGATGATCGGCCCGATCCGGGCGATGATGAAGAGAGACTGCTTCGGTGGAGAACACGGAATGATCCCGGAGATCGCAGCCGCCGAGCTTGGCAGCAGCGCTGGCATGATCGGAGCGGCGAATCTGTAACAGAGACGGGGACGGTTTGGATGGAGACAGGGGTTCCCTGTCTCTTTTTTGTGCGATAAACCGCCAAGCACATCTCGCGCTTGCACGAAGATGCACCTCATGGCCAACGGTCAATCTAGTAGGAGCATCCCGCTCGACGTGATCGCCGAGTCCACGCCGGGCCCGATCATGGTGAACATGGCCACTTACATCGGCAGTTCACAGGGGGGATTACTTGGCGCGCTGATCGACACGACAGCAGTCGTGTTGCCCGCGTTCGTGATCATCCTGCTCATCATGGTCGTCCTTAAGAAACTGCTGGGGAGCCCGTATGTGCAGGCAGTTCTGGGCGGGCTCCTGTACGGACCAATGAGCCGGGTCCAATAAGTCGGAAATGTGTATGGTCTCGCAAGTCCCCTTTGTGTACAATCAAAAACATAAAATTCAATATATGAAACAGATAATTCCGAAATCACGTTAATTGACGAAAGGGGACGGAAAATGAAGAATTTTACATATTACGTGCCGACGAAGATGCACTTCGGCGAAGGTATGATCAGCCACTTGAGTGAAATGGCAGAGAGCGGCAGCCGCGTCCTGCTCGTTTACGGCGGCGGCAGCATCAAGCGGATGGGGATCTATGACAAGGCTATGCAGATCCTGGGGGAAGCCGGCATGACAGTATGTGAACTTGCCGGCGTGGAGCCCAATCCCAAGGTGGAACTGGTCCGCGAAGGCATCGCGCTCTGCCGGAGCCAAAATATAGAAATGGTCCTCGCGATCGGCGGCGGCAGCGTCATCGACTCCGCGAAGGCCATCGCTGCGAGTACTTTATATGACGGAGATGTGTGGGATCTGGTCGACGACTCTTCGAAGATCAGGGCGGCGCTTCCGGTCTACACTGTTTTGACACTCTCCGCGACCGGGTCGGAGATGAACAAGAACGCGGTGCTCTCGGACATGACCCGCAATGTGAAGGCTTCCATGTCTTCTGACCTCCTAAAGCCCCGGATGTCGATCTGCGATCCGACCTACACCTATTCGGTCCCAAAGAGCCAGACGGCAGCGGGCACGGCGGACATGATCAGCCACGCGTTCGAGAACTATTTTTCTCCGGTGAGGGATGCCTTTATGGGATACCGCCTGGGCGAAGCGGTGCTGCGCACCTGCTTCCGCTACGGGCCGGTCGCCATGGAGGAGCCGGACAATTACGAGGCGCGCGCCAACCTTATGTGGGCGTCCACGAACGCGATCAGCGGGACGACCAAATTCGGCACCGATGTCGGCTGGAGCTGCCATCCGATGGAGCAATCCTGACGCCCCGCTGGATGAAGCACGTCCTGTCCCCGGAGACTGCCTGGAAGTTCGGAGAGTACGGGCGGGAAGTGTGGGGCCTTACCGGAGACGACGATATGGCGGTCGGAGCGGCGGCCATCGAGAAGACGGCGGAATTCTTCTATGACGTCCTGGGCCTTCCGCGGACGCTCCGGGAAGTCGGGATCGGCGAAGAGAAGCTGGAGCTCATGGCGGAGAACTGCGCGCCGGGGCTCGCGAGAGCATTTGTGCCGCTCACGAAAGAAGATGTGCTGGCGATCTTCAGGGACTGCCTGGAGTAATGAAGTGGCTCCGGGGGTCATTTGACCTCTGAGGTCGTTTGACCCCCAAAGAGAAATTCTCCTCTGTCACATCGTATCCCGCCAGACTTTTCGGGCGATAAATGCCACTAGCACTGTAAAGGCCCCCACCACAATTTCAATGAGGACAACATTGACCCCGAAGCCGGAGAGGAGAGCGGTTCCCGCATCCACGGCGAAATGGAGCGCAATGGCGAGCGGATACAGATACAGCTTGCCGTTCCACTTGACGGCGAACCAGACGAGGACAGAAAGTGCAATATGCAGTGT
>CACXMK010000154.1 GCA_902768735.1 uncultured Lachnospiraceae bacterium
CGGTACATAAGCGAAGATCCGTCACAGCATAATGAGACTTCCGTCGAAGGACGGCTCGGTGAGAACCACGGAGGGGTAAAACGGCCCATGGATCCGGTACGCTGCCGGACGCCTGATTGATTTCCCTGAAGGCGAGGAGCCTTGTTTCCGGGGGCGTCGAGGACAAATACGGAAAGATCATATACGAAATAATCGTCCGTAAAGGACGTTTTTGTGGGGCAGGCTGAATGCCTGTCCCGTACATATTTCAAGCAAGGAGGAAATGAAATGCCTGAAGCAATTATCAGACCATATGAAGAAAAGATGGTCAGCAGTGCTCTTCTGGAGATTCCTCGCAATACATATCAGAGGAGCCTTAACCCTGAGAGAGTCAAACGGATTTCCCAATCCTTTGATGAGAGGATCGCCAACGAGCCAAAGGTCAGTCTTCGTGACGGTCACTACGTCGTATTTGACGGCCAGCATGTAATCGCTGCCAGAGTGGACCACAACAGCGGTGAGGAGCTGCCGATCCGCTGCAAGGTATATTCGGATCTGACGGACAAGGAAGAGGCATCACTCTTCGCCAACCAGACCGGCTTTGGTGTCCCGCCCAGCATCGGAATGAAGCTGAGAGCTCGGGTGTTTGCCGGAGATCCAGAAGCCTGCGGTTTCCTGAAAGCCACGGAACAAGTCGGGCTCAGGATCGACTACGGCCAGCACAAGGGAAGAAAGAGGCTTGCCTGCATCGCCGCAGCCCTTACAGAGTACAGAAAGCTCGGCCCGGAGAAATACCAGGAAGCTATGAAGATGATCCTGGATGGCTGGGATGGGGATCCGGATTCTCTGAGAGCCGAGACAGTTACAGGCGTCTGCAGATTCGTGGACCTCTACCGGGGAGAGTATGATCCGAAAAGAGCTGTAAAGCGGTTCCGTACCGTAGATCCTTTGAAGATCTACCGAGACGGGAAAGCGATGGGCGACAATCTGCCGGGCTATAAGAAGTATCTGTACCAGGTGCTGATGATCTACAACGGTGCCAGCAAGAAGGCTGCGCTGCCAATGAAGTTCTGAGGAGGAAGATCCCAATGAGATATGAATCCAAAGAGAAGAAGCCGTACCGTCAGCCCGGAACCGTGAAGAACTGGATCTACCGGCGCGGCGATATCTACCTGGCCAACCTGAATCCGTTCAAAGGGAGCGAGCAAGGCGGCACGAGGCCTGTGTTGGTCCTCTCGAATGATATCGGCAACTTTTACAGTACGCTGATCACCATCGCTCCCATTACCTCTCAGCTGAAAAAGGTGGAACAGCCGACACACGTCCTGCTGGAAAACGTGAAAGGCCTGAGCTCCGAGTCGATGGTTTGCCTTGAACAGATCCACGCTATTGATAAGCTTAGGATCCTGAAGTATCTGGGCAAGATCAGCAAGGAACAGATGTCAGCGGTTGAAGACGCCGCGTTGGAAAGTCTGGGAATGCCGATACCCGAGTGTGTGGAGGCTCCCTGATATGCGTTAACGATCCGGCCCGTATGAGCCGGATCATACATATTTAGGAGGTGACAATCAAAATGGAAAAGCTACTTACCAGGAAAGAGGCTGCAAAGCTCCTTGGCATCAGCATTGATACGTTGGACGCTGCCAGGACAAAAGGCCAGGTTTCCTTTTTACGGAGCAGAGCCTTCAGGAATTCATAGCCCGGTCAACGCACAGGGCAAAACCGAAGGAAGTCAATACCGGCTCAACATACAGAACTCCGAGATCCCAGGCGCGAAGGTGACATCCTTGATTGAACACAGGGCATCCTGAGAAAATGGAGCCGCATTGAAACACAAGGAGGTCATGCATTATGCCAAAGAAAAGAATTCCGAATTTCAACTATAACGTGGTGACGATCAAGGGGCATCAGTATTACAAGGCTTATGTCCAGAACGCCGATGATAAGACCGTCATCGTTTACGGGAAGACCATCGAAGAACTCTGCCAGAAGGTTGATGATGCCCAGCATCGCTCTGAAGAAGACGCCAAATACAGATCAGCTCCGACTGTGAAGGAATACGCAGAAAAATGGCTGCTGATGCAGTCTGCAAATGTCCG
>CACXMK010000155.1 GCA_902768735.1 uncultured Lachnospiraceae bacterium
CAGGTCCGCCCCGTTGTCCGCGCAGGCGCGCACGACCGCTGCCGTCGTTGTAAGGTCCGGATCGCCGCAGGTGATAAAGGGGATGAACGCTTTGCCGTTCTCGAACGCTTTTTTTATATTACTCTTTCTGAAATCACTCTTTCCGTTATCACTCATGAAGATCCTCCCCTCTGTACCTTGCGATCGCAGCACAGTCCTTGTCGCCGCGCCCGGATAGCGTGATGACGATGATCCGGTCGGGAGACATCTGCGGCGCGATCTTCATGGCGTGCGCCACCGCGTGGGCCGACTCAACAGCAGGGATGATGCCTTCCGTCCTCGAGAGGTACTCGAATGCGCCAACTGCCTCTTCATCCGTGACGGGGACATATTCCGCTCTCCCGATATCGTGCAGATACGCGTGCTCGGGACCGATGCCGGGATAGTCAAGCCCTGCCGAAATAGAGTAGACCGGCGCGATCTGTCCGTCCCCGTCCTGGCAGAAATACGACTTCATCCCGTGGAAGATGCCGAGCCTGCCGGTGGCGATGGTCGCCGCGGTCTCGAATGTATCTACTCCTCTGCCCGCGGCTTCGCAGCCGATGAGCCTTACACCCTCGTCCTCTATGAAGTGGTAGAAGCTCCCGATCGCATTTGAGCCGCCTCCGACGCAGGCGGATGACCGCCTGGAAGTCGCGGACGATCGTCGGGAAGGGGTGGGGCCCCATGACCGAGCCGAGGCAGTAGTGCGTATCGCTGATCCTCGACGTCCACTCGCGCATCGCTTCGGAGACCGCGTCCTTGAGCGTCGCCGTCCCTGTTTTGACAGGGATCACTTCCGCGCCGAGGAGCCGCATGCGGTACACGTTGAGCGCCTGCCGGACCGTATCCTCCTCTCCCATAAAGACCACGCACTCCATATCCATGAGAGCGGCAGCTGTGGCTGTCGCGACGCCGTGCTGCCCTGCGCCGGTCTCCGCGATCAGGCGGGTCTTTCCCATCTTTTTCGCGAGGAGCGCCTGTCCCAGCACGTTGTTGATCTTGTGCGCGCCGGTGTGATTGAGGTCTTCGCGCTTGAGGTATATTTTGGCGCCGCCAAGGTCCCGCGTCATCTTCCGCGCGAAATAGAGTCTCGACGGCCTGCCGGCGTATTCGTCGAAGAGCTCCTTCAGCTCCCGGTTGAAATCCGGGTCGTTCTTATAGTATTCGTATGCTTTTTCCAGCTCTATGACTGCGTTCATCAGTGTCTCCGGGATGTACTGCCCTCCGTGAACGCCGAATCGTCCTCTGCTCATTTTCCGTCTCCTCCCGCATCGTCAAAAGGGCTTTGACTTTTATTCGCTCCATGCTGCCCTGACTGCCGCCAGGATCTTTTCCCTGTCCTTCACATTATTTGTCTCGACGCCGGAAGAGAGGTCCAAAGCCTTTGGCCGGAGCAGCCGCACCGCCTCCCGGATATTCCCCGGCGTAAGCCCTCCTGCCAAAATATAGGGCCGCCCGAACTTTCTGACCATCTTCCAGTCAAACGGTACGCCGGTACCGTAGCCATTGTCGAGAATCACTTCATCCGCGGAACTCACGCGCGCCTCGTCGAGATCCAAAGCCGTCCGGATCCTAAAGGCCTTCCAGACGGGTTTTCCGGTTTTTTCTTTGATGATCTGTATATAGACGTTGTCTTCATGCCCGTGCAGCTGGATGATATCGAGGCGGGCGATCTTTGCCGCTTCCAGAACTGTCTGTACAGGCTGGTCCACGAATACACCGACCGCCCTGATCTCCGGCCGGAGCCGCCCCCTCAGATGCTGCGCCTGTACAGGGTCTATATTGCGGTGGCTCTTTGGAAAGTGCAGGATAAACCCTGCGTAATCCGGCATCGCCTCGTTTATGTAATCGATGTCGCAGTCCCTGAACAGACCGCAGATCTTGATCTTCGTCACTTTGAGACCTCCCTCAGCCCGGGATCCGCGTTTTTTTCCAAATACGTATCTTCCGCCGCTTCCCGCATCTTTTTCAGGAACGCTCCTTTGTCTGCCGCCCTCATGAACGCCTCTCCGATCAGCACCGCGTCGGCGCCGGCTCTTCTTAGCGCCGCCGCATCCGCCGCTGTCTTTACGCCGCTTTCCGCCACATACAGCCTGTCCGCCGGGATCAGTTCCCGAAG
>CACXMK010000156.1 GCA_902768735.1 uncultured Lachnospiraceae bacterium
GGGGAGGTGCCATCAGATGAATCCAAACCTGAAAAGACTTCGCAGGAGCATGATGTTCCTGAATTGCCAGAAACCCGGCCTGATCAAGGATCCCTATGTATACGGACCCGATTCGATCATGCTGGATCTTGAGGACGCGGTAGCGGAGCGCGAGAAAGATGCCGCCCGTTATTCGCTCTACCACGCGCTGCAGGAAATCGATTACCGCGGCGTAGAGCGCGTTGTACGTATCAATGGTCTTGACTCCGATCTCTGGGAAGAAGACATCCGCTGCTCCGTAGCAGGCGGCTGCGATGCGATCCGTATTCCCAAGACCGAGACCGCGGAAGATGTCAAAAGAGTGGAAGCTGCCGTTATCGCAGCTGAAAAGGAATTCGGCATCGAAGACGGACGCACGCTGATCATGGCGGCTCTTGAGTCCGCTAAGGGCGTTCTGAACGCTCTTGAGATCTGCGAGGCTTCTCCCCGTCTGTTTGGTATCGCTCTTTCCGGCGGCGACTACACCAAGGACCTTCAGACCTCGATCTCCGGCACAGGCGTCGAGCTCATGGGCGCACGCCAGCACATGATCATTGCGGCACGCGCTGCAGGCAAACAGTGTTTTGACACTGTCTACACGAATCTGAACGACATGGAAGGTTTCCGCAAGGATGTCGAGACCATCCACACGATGGGATTTGACGGAAAGAGTATCATCAATCCCAGACAGATTCCGATCGTGCACGACATCTACACTCCCAAGCCGAAGGAAATCATCTTCGCTGAGAAGGTCGTTCGCGAAATCGACACCAAGAAGGCAATGGGCATCGGCGTCTTCACCGTTGACGGCAAGATGATCGACATCGCTTTCTATGACGGCGCAAAGCGCACTCTCGCGCTCGCCAAAGCATCCGGCGTTTATAAAGGAGAGCTGTAATGTTATTCATTCATAGCGAGCTCTCCTTTGCAGATTGCTCTGCAATCTGTCACCACGCTACTAAGAGCGTAAGGAGATTTGTGATATGAGAAATGCAGTCGGTCGGGAAATTCCCGATGAAATCCTCAGAGCAACGGGGAAAGAGCCCTTTCAGGGCAATAATTATAAAAATGGCGTGCCTTTCAGAAGACAGGCTCCCATTATCCGTCCTGTAATGGACAACAAATGCAAAGCGCACAGCGGCATGACCATCAGCTTCCACCATCATTTCCGTGAAGGCGACCTGATCGTCAACATGGTCATGAAGGAGATCCACGACATGGGTCTTAAGAACATCACACTGGCAGCCACTTCCCTGGGCAAGGCTCACGAAGCTCTTGTTCCCATGATCGAAGACGGCACCATCACCCGCATCGAGGCCTCCGGCGTCCGCGGCAAGATCGGCGAAGCGATCTCCAACGGCAAGCTCAAGGGCCTTGCGATCATGCGCAGCCACGGCGGACGTGTCCGCTCTCTGGTAACGGGTGAGACAAAGGTTGATATCGCATTCATCGGCGCTCCCACATGAGTATGTAGTAGCGATCACTGACTGCCTGGTACCTTTCCCGAACTTCCCGGCACACATCTCCATGACCAAGGTTGACTGTGTTGTCGTTGTGGATGCCATCGGTATCCCCGAGAAGATCGCTACAGGCGCAGCGAAACCCACTACCGATCAGCGCAAGCTGATGATGGCTGAATACTGCACGCAGGTCGTTGTGAACACTCCTTACTTCAAGGATGGTTTCTCCTATCAGACCGGCGTCGGCGGAGCTTCCATCGCTTCGACCATCTCCCTGACCCGCATCATGAAAGAGCGCAACATCAAGATGGGATTTGGCGTAGGCGGACTGACCAAACCCATGTGCGACCTTCTGGATATGGGCATGGTCCGCGTCCTGATGGATACGCAGGCTTTCGACCTTGACGCAGTCAACAACGTCATCAACCCCGCTCACCACCGCATCACTGCAGGTGCATACGCGAACCCCTTCAACAAGGGCGCGTTCGTCAACAAACTTGATTATGTCATTCTCGCATCCCTTGAGGTTGACGTTCACTTCAACTGCAACGTAGTGGTAGGCTCCGACGGTGTCATCACCGGCGCGCAGGGCGGACATCCTGATACCGCCCAGGGCGCTAAGTGCACCATCGTCATCTGCCCGCTTCTGCAGGGCCGTATCCCCGCGATCTGCTCGGAAGTCACGACCGTGACCACTCCCGGCGAGAGCGTGGAGCGAGCCTGATCCCGTAGAATTCGGCGACCGCATCGTCGGTATCATCGAAGCCCGTGACGGCACCATCATGGACGTTGTTCGCCAGGTCAAACCTGCCGAATGATTCCAAATTGCTTTTAGCACTTTTACTGAGGGGAAATGAGTCGGCGCGCGGGTCCGGGATACCCGCGTGCCGGCGGAATAACTGAAAGGAGATACTCTTTATGAGTAATACTATTGTTGGTATTTTGGGATTGCTCACAATCGTCGCGATTGTTGTAACTCTGTTCCAGAGCAAAACACAGCCGGCTATCGCTTTCATCGTATGGCCTACAATCCTTGCTCTGATCCTGGTCGTCACCGGCCGCTATTCATTCGACAATATCGCCGCGATGATCAAAAGCGGATTCGGAAGCACAGGCCCTACAGCGGCTCTGTTCGTCTTCTCGGTTCTATACTTTGGTATAATGACCGATGCGGGTATGTTTGATGTCATCATCGGTAAGCTGATGACCTTCGTCGGCGACAATGTTATCGGCGTTTGTATCGTTACCTGCATCATCGCTCTGGTCGGCCATCTGGACGGCGGCGGCGCTTCCACATTCTGTATCGTTGTTCCCGCTATGATGCCCGTATTTGACCGCATGCATATGCGCAGAACTTCCCTGCTTCGTATTGCAGTCCTTGCAATGGGCGTTCTGAACCTGATGCCTTGGGCAGGCCCCACAATGCGTGCCGCTTCCGTTCTCGGTATTGAGGCAGGCAGCCTGTGGCAGACAATCCTTCCCATCCAGGTCTTCGGTATCATTCTTGCCCTTGCACATGCCGTACTTACAGGTTTCCAGGAGAAGGCGCGCGGCGCCGGCCTCCACGGCAAACTTGCTGAGGTAGAAGGAGAAGTTAAAGTCGAAGAGTCTGCCGTCGCTGATGATAACAACGAACTCAAGCGCCCCGGACTTTTCATCTTCAACATTGCCCTGACTCTCGCAGTTATCGCAATGCTGATCTGGGACGTATTCCCCAGCTACTATCCTTTCATGCTCGGTGTGGCGATCGCACTGTTCGTGAACTACGGCTTTACTGCCAAGATGCACAAGAAGATCATCAACCTGCACGCAGGCCCGGCTCTTATGATGTGCTCCACTCTGATGGGCGCAGCCGTCCTGATGGGTATCCTGACATCTTCTCTGGGTGCAGACGGCGCTGTTATCTCCGCTAAGACAATGGAACTGCCTGCGGATGCTATCCCGTCTGTAGTCCGCTGCCTTGCTAACATCGTTGCCGGCATTATGCCCGCTTCTCTCGGTCAGCACCTTCCTCTGGTTATCGGTATCCTGTCCGTTCCGCTGGCACTGGCATTCGATACAGACTCCTACTTCTATGGCATGCTTCCCGTCGTTATCGGAATCGGCCAG
>CACXMK010000157.1 GCA_902768735.1 uncultured Lachnospiraceae bacterium
ACGCTCAGCAGGATCACCAGAAATACGGGAGAGGCGTTCAATCTCGATGTTCTGGAGAGCGCGATGGAGAAAGCGGTGATCCAGCCGCGGTTCAGGGGATATGAAAATGTGAAAGAAGAGATCGGACTTGCGGTGCGCTCTATTCTGGAGAGCCGGTCCAATATCCGGATGGAGCAGATCATCTGGAACCGGACGATCAATAATTATATAAAGAGCATGCAGCTGAATGAATAATGAACCGTGTGACAAATGTCATTAATTTAATGACAATCATCACAATAAAACGGTGACACTTGTGAGATGAACAGGTGTCACCGTTTTTATATACTTTTTTTGAATAGTTCATGAATATTTAATATTCCGGCCGGAAAACCGGAAAGAAAGGAGGATGCGCAATTGAAATATGTAGTACTGGTCAGTCATGGTGAATTTGCACCCGGTCTCCACAAAGCGGTCACAATGCTCGGCGGGGAAGACAGAGAGGATGTTCTCTCCACAAGCCTCAAGAACGGCATGGGCGCTGATGAGTTCGCGGACAATATCAGAGAGCTTCTCTCGGTCGTCGGTGAAGAGGATGAGATCATTATGTTCGCCGATATCGTCGGCGGATCCCCCCTGGCGACTGCGGCGAATGTCATTGCGGAGAAAGGACTTCTCGCGAGGACCACTATGATCGGCGGCATGAACCTTCCGCTGGTCCTGACGGCAGTTCTCGGCAAAGACGATGTCGACACCGAGGAACTCAAGGAAGAGATCATTGAAGGCGCAAGAGAGCAGATCAAAGAATTCGTCGTCGCTGTAGAGGACGACGAAGAAGAGGACCTGTGATCGGTATTTTGATTCGTTATTCTGATTTAATAAAAACTCTAATTTAGGAGGTAACTATGTCTATTTCTTTCGTTCGTGTTGATGACAGAATGATCCACGGCCAGACCGTTACGAGATGGTCCCTGGAGTATCCCTGCACAGGCCTCATTGCGGTCAACGACGCCGCTGCCAAGAACCCCGTCCTGAAGGGCGCTTACAAGAGCGCTTCCGACAAGAAGACCTTCGTGTGGGCTGTCGATGAGTTCATCGCAAAAGCTCCCAAGGTGCTCGCTTCCAAGGACAAGTATTTCCTGATCACCAAGAACCCTGTCGACATGAAGAAGATCCTCGTTGACGCGGGCATCGTTCCCAGCGATGTCAAGACCGTCATCATCGGCCCCTGCAACGACCGTCCCGGTGCGACTAAGCTTGGCAACAACCAGTCGATCACGCAGGAAGAGGCGGACGCTCTCGAGGCGATCACCAAGGCGGGGTATGAAGTTGAGTTCGCTCTCCTCAAGGAGACTGCGATCGGCAACTGGAAGAAGTTCAGAGGTCAGTTCGGCTATACTGACTGATCGTATCTGCCAAAATATAGATACACGAAAAGGAGAACGAAATGTCCAAGTATGCCTGGTCTGGGAGGCACATCCATAGGTAACTACACACTGGGCAGACCCCTCATCGGCGGTCTGGTCTGTGGTATCGTGCTTGGTGACCTCCCTACCGGCATCATGGTCGGTGCGGCAATGCAGGTCGTTTATATCGCGCTGGTCACCCCCGGCGGAACTGTTTCCGCGGACGTCCGCGCCGTATCCTATATCGGAATCCCGCTGGCCATGATCGCTCTTAAGAGCTATGGCCTGGATCCCGCTTCCACAGAGGGAACAGCGCTCGCCACTTCCTTTGGCACCATGGTCGGCACGATCGGTACAGTCCTCTTCTACGGCACAGCCACTATGAACCTCGTATGGCAGCACATGGGCTGGGCATGGGTAGACAAGAGAGAGTATGACAAACTTCCTCTCGTAGATTATGTCCTTCCCTGGATCTCCCACATCTGCTTCTCTCTGGTCCCCACAGTGATCATGTGCATGGCCGGAGAGCCCGTTGTCAACCTGATCAAGGAAAGACTTCCCATGGACGGAATTCCGATGAAGACTCTGTTCACCGTCGGTTCTCTCCTTCCCTGCGTAGGTA
The DNA here is from genome assembly GCA_902768735.1 of uncultured Lachnospiraceae bacterium. Taxonomy (GTDB): domain Bacteria; phylum Bacillota; class Clostridia; order Lachnospirales; family Lachnospiraceae; genus CAG-791. The sequence continues at coordinate 2,008 of CACXMK010000157.1, forward strand.
TTGCGATCCTGCTCAAGCAGATCGTCCGCAACGTTCTCGACTTTATACCTTATCTGACAGGTTTCACACTGGCGGCTTCCATGGGCATCAACCTGGTCGCTTCCACTGTAATCGCAGGTATGTTTGCAATCGTTATCTATAAGCTGAAGATGCTCGAGCTCAGAAAG